>NZ_FXWM01000001.1:0-245000 GCF_900177675.1 Bacillus sp. OV166
TTGAGTTTGAAGCTTTAGAGGGTGCCGAACCATTAAAGGGCGCAAAGGTGTTGTCACTCGAGAGTTTTGGGGAGCTAACTGACTCTGATCGGGTGCTGCTTTTCTCGCGGTATGCAAGTGATGAGGACGCCATGGAGGTGGCCGCTCAACTTCAGGAAAAGGCGATTCCTTTTGTGGCTGTTTCCACGGCTGTTCCGGAGGGTGGAAAATTGCAAGAGTTGGCCGATCTCCATATCGATTTGCGGCTGACGAAAGGCCTCCTCCCCGATGATTTTGGAAATCGCTATGGGTATCCGTCATCGATGGCAGCATTATTCGTTTATTTCGGCTTGAAATTTACGATTGAGGAGATTTTAGCAGAATATGAGGAGTAAAACGGGGTGAATAACCCTGTTTTTTTTATTGCCCTTGATTATTTCCCGGGGGGTTAAGAGGTCAAAAATATAGACTTTTGGCTTTTGTGCCATTTTGGGGTGGTTTTGTGTCAATTCCAGGTGGTTTTGTGCATTTTCGGCATGCTTTTGTGCTATTTTCAAAGGGTTTTGTGCCATTTTGAAGTAGTTTTGTACAATTAGACAATAAATGGAAATTATCCTCATAATGCTAATACCATTTTTACAAAAATCCCCTATATATATTTCACTGCAAGTTTCCATTTTATAAAAATCGCCTTTGTATAATCTGACACAAATACCCTTTTTATAAAAACCCAAAGATAAAAAAACAGGACCAGCAACTAAACTGGTCCTGACCACAAAATTTATTTTTGAATCGTTGCTTTAATAAAGTCACGGAACAAGGGCTGCGGACGTGTTGGTCTAGAGACGAATTCCGGATGGAATTGCGACGCTACAAACCAAGGATGGTCCTTCAGTTCAACAATCTCTACTAAACGGCCGTCCGGGCTAGTCCCAGAGAACACAAAGCCGCGAGCTTCCATGTCTTGACGATAATGATTGTTAAACTCATAACGATGGCGGTGGCGCTCATAAATAACCTCTTCTTCATACGCTTCAAACGCCTTCGATCCCTCAACAATACGCGCAGGATAAAGACCTAAACGCAGCGTGCCGCCTAAATCCTCAACATCCTTCTGCTCTGGAAGCAAATCAATAATCGGATGAGCTGTATCCGCATCAAATTCTGCAGAATGCGCACCTTGAAGTCCAAGCACATTGCGGGCAAATTCAATCGTTGCCAGCTGCATCCCTAAACAAATACCAAGGAATGGCTTCTTCACTTCACGAGCATAGCGCGTCGCTTCAATTTTCCCTTCAATCCCGCGGTCACCAAAGCCGCCCGGAACAAGGACACCGTCGACATCATTCAATAACTCAGCCACATTTTCACGTGTAACCTCTTCGGCATTAATCCATTTAATTTCAACTTCAGTATCAAACGCATAACCGGCATGTTTCATCGCTTCCACGACAGAAATATAGGCATCCTGAAGCTCCACATATTTTCCGACAAGACCAATGCGCGTCTTATTCGAAAGGTTGATGACGCGGTTAACGAGTGCTTTCCACTCCGTCATATCCGCTTCGTTCGTAACTAATTTCAAATGATCGCAGACGATTTGGTCCATATTTTGATCTTGAAGCGCTAGTGGAATCGAATAAAGCGTATCGGCATCGCGACATTCGATTACAGCTTTCGCATCAATATCACAGAACAACGCAATTTTATCCTTCATATCCTGTGAAACCGGCATTTCCGTCCGCACGACAATAATGTTTGGCTGAATTCCGAGGCTGCGCAGCTCTTTCACGCTGTGCTGGGTCGGCTTGGTTTTCATTTCACCCGCTGCTTTAATATACGGAATCAGCGTACAGTGAATGTACATCACATTTTCCGAGCCAATATCGCTCTTGATTTGGCGAATCGCCTCAAGGAATGGGAGTGATTCAATATCGCCTACCGTTCCGCCAATCTCAGTAATTACTACATCCGCATTCGTTTCTTTACCGGCGCGGAAGCAGCGTTCCTTAATTTCATTGGTGATATGCGGAATAACCTGTACAGTTGCACCCAAATAATCACCGCGGCGCTCTTTCCGTAAAACCGTCGAATAAATTTTTCCGGTTGTTACGTTGCTGTACTTGTTTAAGTTGATGTCGATAAAACGCTCATAGTGACCTAAGTCCAAATCTGTTTCAGCGCCATCACCGGTAACGAATACTTCACCGTGCTGGTACGGACTCATTGTTCCAGGGTCAACGTTAATGTATGGGTCGAATTTTTGAATGGTCACATTCACGCCCCGATTTTTCAATAAGCGCCCTAAAGATGCTGCTGTAATTCCTTTTCCTAGTGATGAAACCACACCACCAGTTACAAAAATATATTTTGTCATAAATATTTCCCCCTCTTATACAGTTTGTACATTATTCAGTTTGTTTAAGGGTTTTTGTAAAAAAATATTTTCCTTACGCCCGAAAAAATTTGGAACAATAAAAAACGCTCTCCTACTCTTAGTAGGGAGCGTATTATAAGTAAATAACGTATCGTCCTTTTTTAAGGAGCCCAAAAGTGATTCTACAAGGGCACGAATAAAATGTCAAGTCGATTAGTCTTCTTCTACTTCCTCTTCTTCAAACACTTCTTCTTCCTCAAGATCATCATCGAGGTCATCTTCTTCATCGAGGTCAATCTCAAGCTCGTCCTCGATCACATCATCATCATCGTCTTCGTCAAACTCATCTACTTCGTCGATATCAAGATCATCTTCATCATCAAGTAGATCATCCTCATCATCAAAGTCATCAAAATCATCTTCAATTTCATCCACTTCATCGATTTCATCGAAATCTTCTTCGTCGACAACCTTCTTCGCCTTTTTCTTCTTAGGTTTCACAACAGTGACAACTTCTTCCTCAGCAGTATCGACTGGATACCAAACGCGAAGTCCCCAGCGGTTACTTCCTAATGAAAGGAAACGGCCATCTACATTTATGTCGGTGTAAAATTGTGCTAGTCTTGTTTGAATTTCTTGCTCAGTAATCCCAGATGCCTTCTTAATTTCTTTTAATAGATCATTAAAGGCAATCGGTTCCTTACTATTTTTCAAAAATTCAAAAGCCATTTCCATAAGGGAAAACTCTTTTAATTCCTCTTTTGAGTATTGTGCTAAACTCAATATGGGCACTTCCTTTCTCTATTTAACACTCTTAAATGAGTGATTAACGGACATAACAATAAGGTTGATTAATATAAACTTGAGAATTTTCCAGCTCCAGCTCCCAGCGACTAGTGTACTTCGCTAAATGGGCGCTTCCGCTTTTCTCTTAAAAATACATATTCTTCATTATAAACAAATTCTTCCGGTTTATGCTAGTGCTAGTCGTTGTTTCATTTGAATTTTTGCGGATGGGTCTTTTCACTATCAGTTTTCTTAGTTTTCTTGGCTTGCTTCTGCTTTTTCATCTCCTTAATAGATATCACTAGAAAGAAGATTGCTAGCAGCAAGAACGAAACCGCGCCCAACTGACGTTGATAGAGATAATTTAATGGCCAGGCACAAACAATTAAAACCACCAATATATGACTTACCTTCATTTGCTCACCTGCCCAAAACCCTCGGAGTATGTACGCTAAATCGATTATATAAGATTAACGCAGATATTAATATCTCATAAAATAAGTTTTATTACAAAAATTGGTGTCAGGCACCATGTGAAATATTCACATGGTGCCTGACACCGTACTCTACATATTTCGTCGATATTGTCCGCCCACTTCGTACAGGGCTCTCGTGATTTGCCCGAGGCTGGCTACTTTAACGGTTTCCATTAATTCGGCAAAAATATTGCCATTGTTGACGGCGGCCTCTTTTAAGCGCTTCAATGCTCCCACTGAAGCATCTGCATGACTTTCCTGGAAGGCCCGTAAATTGACGATCTGCAATTCCTTCTCTTCGTAAGATGCACGCGCTAATTCCATATTGTTGACATCTTCCGCTGACGGAGGATTCGGATTCAAATACGTATTAACGCCGATAATCGGTAATTCGCCGGTGTGCTTTTTCATTTCATAATACATTGATTCATCTTGAATTTTACCGCGCTGATACTGTGTTTCCATTGAACCAAGCACACCTCCGCGGTCATTCAAACGCTCAAACTCTTGTAATACCGCTTCCTCGACCAGATCGGTAAGCTCCTCAACAATAAACGAACCTTGCAACGGATTTTCATTTTTCGCTAAACCATGTTCTTTGGTAATAATCATCTGAATCGCCATCGCCCGGCGTACTGATTCTTCCGTTGGCGTCGTAATGGCCTCATCATATGCATTTGTATGGAGCGAATTACAGTTATCCTGCAGGGCCATTAACGCCTGCAGTGTCGTCCGGATATCATTAAAATCAATTTCTTGGGCATGAAGCGAACGGCCAGACGTCTGGACATGATACTTTAATTTTTGACTGCGCTCGTTGGCGCCGTATTTATTGCGCATCACCGTTGCCCAAATTCGTCGTGCGACACGGCCAATCACCGTATATTCTGGATCCAAGCCATTCGAGAAAAAGAACGACAAGTTCGGGGCAAAATCATCAATATTCATGCCGCGGCTTAAATAGTATTCCACATACGTAAACCCATTTGACAATGTAAACGCCAGCTGCGAAATCGGATTTGCACCGGCTTCCGCAATATGATAGCCCGAAATCGACACTGAATAATAATTGCGGACTAGATGTTCGATGAAATATTGCTGAATATCACCCATCATCCTTAGAGCAAACTCGGTTGAGAAAATACATGTATTTTGACCTTGGTCTTCTTTTAAAATATCGGCCTGCACCGTACCGCGCACCGTCCGTAACGTATAGGCCCGTACCTCCGCAAACTCTTCAACCGTTAACACACGGCCAAGTTCCGCTTCCTTCCGCTGCACCTGCTGATCGATCGCTGTATTCATAAACATCGCTAAAATGATCGGTGCTGGTCCATTAATCGTCATCGAAACCGATGTCGACGGATGGCACAGGTCAAAGCCTTCATATAGCTTTTTCATATCATCTAGCGTACAAACATTGACGCCGCTTTCCCCGATTTTCCCGAAAATATCCGGGCGGTAATCCGGGTCTTCACCGTAAAGCGTCACGGAGTCAAACGCGGTACTTAACCGTTTCGCCTCATCATCCTTCGATAAATAATGGAAGCGGCGATTCGTCCGCTCCGGTGTCCCTTCGCCCGCAAACTGCCGTTTCGGATCTTCCCCCTCACGCTTGAACGGGAATACACCCGCCGTATACGGGAACGAACCCGGCACATTTTCCTGGTAGACCCAGCGGAGAATTTCACCATAATCCTTATACCTCGGCAGCACCACTTTCGGAATGTCAAGCCCTGAAAGGCTTTTCGTTTTTAACACCGTGATAATCTCTTTATCACGAATCCTCGTCACAAACTTATCGCCAGAATAGGCCGCCTTTGTCTGTGCCCACGAATCAAGAATTTTACGTGATTCTGGTGTCAGACGCGCCTCGGTTTCTTGCTTCACCACTTCTAAAGCAGCAATCACCGCCGCATCGCTTACCGCTTCGATCGCCCCTTCTAACTGAAATAACTTCCGGGCAATATTCGCCTGTTCTTCAGCTTTCTTATGATAACCGCGCACCGTTTCGGATATTTCACGTAAATAATAACGACGGTCGGTTGGTATAATCACATTTTGCTTCTCCACAAGGGCATTTTTACTAAAAGAAGTCACCCAGCCGGTGCCCATTTTGTCATTAATTTTTTCAATCAAGGCCGCGAACAATGCATTCGTGCCCAGGTCATTGAACTGACTCGCAATCGTTCCATAAACCGGCATATCATCGATGTCTTTTTCAAACAGCATATGGCTCCGCTGATACTGCTTTTGAACCTGGCGCCTTGCATCCTCCGAGCCCTTGCGCTCAAACTTATTAATGACAATCAGGTCAGCAAAATCAATCATATCAATCTTTTCAAGCTGGGACGGCGCTCCAAATTCACTCGTCATCACGTACAAGGAAACATCGCAAATCTCCGTGATTTCCGCATCCCCCTGGCCAATCCCGCTCGTTTCGACAATCACAAGGTCAAAGCCAGCAGCCTTCGTGACGGCAACCGCATCGCTGATCGCCAGTGATAATTCACTTTTCGAATGCCTTGTCGCCAGACTGCGCATATACACATTCGGCGAAAAAATTGCATTCATGCGGATCCGGTCCCCTAACAGCGCACCGCCTGTCTTTTGCTTGGTTGGATCCACCGATAGAATCGCCACCTTTTTATCCGGCAATTCATTAATAAAGCGGCGGATCAATTCATCGGTCAACGAACTTTTTCCGGCTCCGCCCGTACCCGTGATTCCGACGACCGGAATCCGCTTCTCCAGTGACTTTACTTGGTCAAGCACCTGCTCAACCGTTGCTGCCGCCTCGTTCCGTTTATCAACATGAAGTTCTGCCAAGGTAATCAACTTCGCCACCGCATTCACATCACCCGTCGGAAGCTTCTCCATTTGTTCAGCCACATCCAGCGGAACCGTCGCAAAATCGCACTCCTCCAGCATCCGGTCAATCATACCTTGAAGCCCTAACTTCCGGCCATCTTCCGGTGAAAAAATCCACGCAATCCCGTACTCATGAAGCTCATTTATTTCCCGCGGGATAATCACACCGCCGCCGCCGCCATAAATGCGGATGTTCGGCGCCCCTTTTTCCTTCAGTAAATCGTACATATATTTAAAGTATTCAACATGCCCGCCTTGATACGAAGAAATCGCAATCCCCTGCACATCCTCCTGAATCGCCGCGTTGACAACCTCCTCAACCGAGCGATTATGGCCAAGATGAATGACCTCGGCACCACTTGCCTGAAGAATACGCCTCATAATATTGATGGAAGCATCATGCCCGTCAAACAAACTAGAAGCCGTGACAAAGCGAATATGATGCTTCGGCTGATAAATTCCCATCGTAGTCCTCCTTTTAGACCATCTTTATTAAAAATAAACGCATCTACTTTTAGCCCATTCAGACCATTTTATAAAAATGAACTCCATTCACTGTTCGCAACTTAATCAGCATTACGACTTTGCTTGTGTGGACGAATGAATGCCGTGAAACAATTGATCGGTTTGCAGGTCAATGTATTCATCGAGTGTATATAATTTTTGCAGCGCCCAGCGGCGGAACGCCCACATTTGGCCCTCGACAATAATGTTATGGGAAATCAATTCGATCTGCTTTTCTGATAGCTGCAGCTCGCCATTGTCGACGCACCTTGTGATCAAGCTCTCAAACATCGCCGCCATTTCCATTTCTTTTTTCAGCACATAGGGAAGGGCATCCTTCGTCAGCGATTTGGCTTCTTGATACATGACAAGAACCTCATCCTGCATCTCATCAATCACTCGGAAATAATGACGGACACCCATCTTCAGGCTCAAAAGCGTGCCTTTTTTCTGCTCGAGATCCTGCTCGAGGCGCTCGCGAACATGATCATAGATACTGTCGCAAACGAGATAAAGGACGTCTTCCTTGGAGCGGATGTACTCATAAAGTGTCCCGATGCTAAAACCGGCCGCTTTCGCGATTTCCCTTGTCGTTGTCCGATGAAATCCCTTTTCCTTAAAAAGGCTGACGGCCCCTTTGATCATTTGATCACGCCTTTTCTGAACCAGACGTTCATCCTTTACAGAAGCCAGTACTTCCCGCTTTTCCATCATGCTCTAACCGCCTTATTTCGTGATCATCCGTGAGATAACGAGGCGTTGAATTTCTTGTGTTCCCTCGTAAATTTGCGTGATTTTTGCATCGCGCATAAATCGCTCAACTGGATAATCCTTTGTATAGCCATACCCGCCAAAAACTTGTACGGCCTCGGTTGTTACCTTCATCGCTGTATCGCCAGCAAATAACTTGGACATCGCTGACTCCTTGCCGTACGGCAGACCTTGTGACTCCAGCCATGCCGCTTGATAGGTTAATAATCTCGATGCCTCAATCCCGGTTGCCATATCCGCCAGCTTAAAGCCGATTCCTTGATTGGCGGCGATTGGTTTCCCAAATTGATGGCGTTCCTTTGCATAATCCACTGCAGCATCGAGCGCCCCTTGAGCAATTCCGACGGCTTGCGCAGCGATGCCATTGCGGCCGCCATCAAGCGTCTGCATGGCAATTTTAAAGCCTTCGCCTTCTGCGCCGAGTCGATTGGCAACAGGAACCTTGCAATCTTCAAAAATAATTTCCGTTGTGGGCGAGGAACGAATGCCGAGTTTCTTTTCTTTTTTCCCAACCGAGAAGCCTGGGAAGTCGCTCTCGATAATAAACGCGGTTGTTCCTCTTTGTTTACTTGTTGGATCGGTTAATGCAAATACGACATAAATGTCGGCCACACCACCATTTGTAATAAAGATTTTCGAACCATTAAGGACATAGTGATCTCCTTCTAGGCGTGCAGTTGTTCTCATCCCGCCTGCATCCGAACCGCTGCCAGGCTCTGTTAAGCCGTACGCGCCAATTTTGGTTCCTTCTGCCATTGGGCGCAGATAGGTTTGCTTTTGCTCCTCACTGCCAAATTTGTAAATCGGCCAGCCGGCTAGAGACGTATGGGCGGAGAGCATCACGCCTGTCGATGCATCAACACGAGACAGTTCTTCGACGGCAATACAGTAAGCAAGATAATCGCTGCCAATCCCGCCGTATTCTTCCGGCCACGGAATTCCGGTTAAGCCAAGCTCCGCCATTTTGTCAAAAATCTCGCGGTCAAAGCGCTCTTCCTCATCCCGCTCTGCGGCTGTCGGTGCTACTTCATTGCGCGCAAAATCCCGTACCATTTTCCGGATCATTTCATGTTCTTCAGAAAGTTTAAAGTTCATTTCAAGTCCTCCTATTTGGATGAATATATATTAAAAGATTAAGATTTGAACTCAGATTACTGTCTAGCTTCAGCGCCTAGGGGCTCGGGGTCATAAGCTTATCTAGTTTCGGCTCCTTGGGACTCGAGTCATAAACCACCCCCTGAAGAAGGCAAAAAGCGCCTTCTTGCAGGGTGCGTCTTATGCCTTCGTCCCAGGACAGTCGCCTCCACATTTAATTCAATCTGTCCTGAAGGTTAAAAAGCAACCTCCAAGCCAGCTCGTCTTATGCCTGTCGCCCCTGGACAAGGCGCTTCCGCTTTTCTTTAGAGATGCTTACTAATCACAATCCGTTGAATTTCGCTCGTGCCTTCATAAATTTCGGTTATTTTCGCGTCACGGAAATAGCGTTCAACTGGATAATCTTCGGTATAGCCGTAGCCGCCAAATACTTGGATCGCTTCGGTTGTTACCTCGACTGCTGTTTTGGTCGCGAACAGTTTCGCTATCGACGCCTCCAAGGTACATTTCAACCCTTGATTTCTCAGGTAGGCTGCCCGATAGACTAATAGTTTTGCCGCTTCGACACTGGTCGCCATGTCGGCTAGTTTGAAACCAATCCCTTGTTGGCGGGCGATCAGCTTGCCAAATTGCTGGCGGTCTTGGGCATAGGTGGTTGCGGCTGACAGTGCGGCCTCCGCAATCCCTAGTGCTTGGGTAGCAATCCCAATGCGGCCGACATCAAGGTTCGCCATCGCGATTTTAAAGCCCTCGCCTTCTGCGCCGAGTAGGTTCTCTGCTGGAACTTGCATGTCCTCGAACGTAAGCTGGACAGTTCTCGAACCATGCAAACCCATCTTCTTCTCATCCTTACCGACGATAAAGCCCGGGGTATTTTTTTCAACGATAAACGCAGAAATTCCCTTGCTGCCCTGTTCCGGATTCGTTTTGGCAAAAACAATATAGACATCGGCCTCGCCGCCGTTCGTAATGAACACCTTTGAGCCGTTAATGACGTAATGATCACCCTTCTTGACCGCACGGGATTTTAAGCTGGCGGCATCGGAACCTGAACTTGGCTCGGTTAAGCAAAACGCGCCAAGGTACTCCCCTGAAGCAAGCTTCGGCACATACTTATTTTTCTGTTCTTCTGAGCCAAAATAGACGATCGGGTTGGTGCAGACCGAGGTATGGACTGAAAGAATCACTCCCACCGTCGCACTGACTTTGGACAGCTCATGAATCGCTAGGATATAGGAGGTGAAGTCCATCGCGGCCCCGCCGTATTTTTCAGGTACAGGAATCCCCATCAGGCCAAGTTCGCCCATTTTGCGGAGGATTTCGCGCGGGAATTCGCCTCTTTCCATATTTTCAATAAACGGTGCAATTTCGCTGTTGGCAAAATCGCGAACCATTTTACGCATCATTTCTTGTTCTTCGGTGAATGAAAGATTCATGGTGGTCTCCCCTTTGGAAGAATGTAAAATCGTGGTACTCATCATCATCACGACCCCTTTTTCGAAGAAATGCTGTGTTTATTCGTACGTATAAAAACCGCGTCCTGTTTTCTTACCGAGCCAGCCTGCTTTCACATATTTACGGAGGAGCGGGCAGGGACGGTATTTGTCGTCGCCAAAACCTTGGTGAAGCGTTTCCATAATATACAGGCATGTATCTAGGCCGATAAAATCGGCCAAGGTTAACGGCCCCATTGGGTGGTTCATGCCGAGCTTCATGACTTCGTCGATCGCTTCCTTCGTAGCCACGCCCTCGTAAAGCGTATAAATCGCTTCGTTGATCATTGGCATCAGAATGCGGTTTGAGACAAAACCAGGGAAATCATTGACTTCAACCGGTACCTTGCTTAAGGTTTTTGTCATATCTTCAATGACTTGGTACACTTCATCAGCAGTCGCGAGGCCGCGAATGATTTCGACGAGCTTCATGACCGGAACCGGGTTCATGAAGTGCATGCCGATGACTTTTTCCGGACGCTTCGTTGCTGCCGCAATTTCGGTGATTGGCAGTGATGAGGTATTGCTCGCTAGTATTGTATGTGCTGGGGTAATTTCATCGAGTTGGGCAAAGATTTTTGTTTTGATGTCCATATTTTCAACGGCAGCCTCAATGACAAGGTCGACGTCACTGGCATCATTTAGGTCGGTTGAAGTGGTGATGTTGCTGAGAACTTCCTGTTTTTGCTCTTCGGTCAGGCGCCCTTTATCAACGTTCCGTGTAAGTATTTTATTGATCCCTGCTAAGCCACGTTCCACAAATTCCGGTTTTAGATCATTTAAGATGACCGTGTATCCCGCCTGGGCACAAACTTGGGCAATCCCTGAGCCCATTTGTCCTGCACCGATCACCATTAGCTTTGAAATTTTCATTTTTTCCCCTCCGAAGCAAGGCCGGAACGAGTCCGACCTAGATTTTTTATGTTTTTGGCTATTATTTCGTTGGTTTGAAGTTTTTTTAATTAAACTTTTGAGTCATCTCAGGTGTTTTGTGTTATTTTCAAACAAGCTTTTGTACCATCTCAGGTGTTTTGTACGAGTTTCTGGGTGTTTTGTGTCATTCCGGCAAGGTTTTGTGCCATTTTCCAAGTGTTTTGTGCCATTTTTGAATGGTTTTGTGCCAAAATTCAACTGTTTTGTTCAATTAGACATTATTTGGAAAAAACCAACTCTAAAAGTTAGCTTTTAGGAACCCTCCGTTGAACACGACTCCGATTAATCAAATTAATATCTCACCCTAGAGATTAGCCCTTCGGAACCTCGATCATCACGGCATCGCCTTGGCCGCCGCCGCTGCAAATTGCAGCAATCCCAATTCCGCCGCCGCGGCGCTTTAATTCGTGCATTAACGTAAGGATAATGCGCGCCCCGCTGGCACCAATCGGATGACCTAAGGCAACCGCACCGCCATTGACATTGACCTTTTCTGGGTCAAGACCGGCAATTTTCCCGCTCACTAAGGCAACTGCAGCGAAGGCTTCATTGATTTCAAATAAATCTACTTCCTCCAACGTTTTCCCTGTTTTTCGTAACAGCTCATTAATAACAAGTCCCGGTGTTTTCGGGAAATCCTTTGCTTCCACAGCGACCGCCGTATGGCCGATAATCACCGCTTCCGCCTGCCTGCCTTCACGAAGTGCTCGCTCTTCACTCATTAACACGAGGGCCGCGGCACCGTCATTGACCCCAGGGGCATTTCCTGCTGTAATCGTACCGGTTGAATTAAATACCGGCGCTAATTTACCCAGCCGTTCAATCGATGTGTCTTTACGAGGTGATTCATCATTCTCGACAACAAGTGGTGCACCCTTCCGTTGTGGAACCTCAACCGATACGATTTCTTCCGCAAATTTCCCGCTCTCGATTGCGGCAATCGCGCGCTTGTGGCTTCGCAATGCCCACTCGTCCTGTGCTTCCCGGCTAATTTCCATATCGGCAGCCGCTACGTTGCCGTATGTGCCCATGTGAGCGCCGGTAAAGCTACAGGTTAACCCGTCATGAATCATTAAATCTTTGACCTGCGCGTCACCCATTCGGAAGCCCCAGCGTGCTTTTGGTAAAACATATGGTGCATTGCTCATCGATTCCATTCCGCCTGCAACAATCACTTCTTCATCGCCAGCACGAATGATTTGGTCTGCCAAGGTGACACTGCGCATCCCTGACGCACAAACCTTATTGATTGTTTCGGTTTTCACTTCCCACGGCAATCCGGCGTGATGCACCGCTTGACGCGATGGAATCTGCCCTTGTCCCCCTTGTAAAACAGTTCCAAGAATGACTTCCTGTACGTCTTCAGGCTTCACTTCGGCACGAACTAATGCCTCTTTTACGGCAATTCCCCCGAGTTGGGAGGCAGTAAAGCTGCTTAGTGTTCCCCCTAATTTTCCAAAAGGCGTTCTAACCCCGCTTAAAATGACTGTTCTTCCCATTCAAAACACTCTCCCTTTTCCTAATATTCAGTCAAACTTTTTTTAAAAAAATTGCGGCGACTGAACGCTCGCTCAGGTAGGAACCAAAAAAGAAGCGCAGGCTCCTGCTTTTTTTAATAATGTTAATGTAAGCGTTTTAATCTACATACTATATTCTACATAAAAACGAGCAGAAGTTGAAATGTTTTACACAAAATTTTTAAAATTTTATGAATATGTTAACAAATCGAACCTCTGCTCCCCCTTAAAAACTATGCGATATCCCCGCAAACCGCTTTTTCAAGCAGCTCGGCCACATCGTAAGTCGAAACCTTTTCTTCCACTTCTTTTGCCTTCGTACCATCTGACAGCATCGTTAAGCAATACGGACAGCCTGAACTGATCACCGACGGATTAACTGCCAGGGCCTGCTCGGTTCTAGCCACGTTAATGCGGTGTCCGGTTTCTTCCTCCATCCACATCAAACCGCCGCCAGCACCACAGCACATCGCCTTCTCTCTGTTCCGCTCCATTTCAATCAACTTCACGCCCGGAATAGATTTAAGAATCTCACGTGGTGCATCATAGACATCATTGTAACGGCCTAAGTAACAAGAATCATGGAAAGTGATCGTTTCATCAACCGAATGTTTCGGCACGAGCTTGCCATCGCGAACTAACTCATAAAGAACCTCAGTATGATGGAACACTTCGACATCCTTTAAGCCAAAATCAGGGTATTCATTTTTGAAAATATTATAAGCATGCGGGTCGATCGTGACGATTTTCTTGACTTCTGCTTTTTCAAATTCCTCAATATTTTTCGTTGCCAGGTCTTGGAACAAGAATTCATTGCCGAGACGGCGCGGTGTGTCACCAGAATTTTTCTCTTTGTTGCCAAGAATCGCAAACTTCACGCCTGCTTCGTTCAGCAGCTTCGCAAACGACAAAGCAATCTTTTGGCTGCGATTATCGTAAGAGCCCATGGCGCCTACCCAGAAAAGGTATTCAAATTCTTCGCCGGCTTTATTCATCTCTTTCACAGTTGGCACATGAACATCTTCGCGGGCCTCGCGCCAAGTTTCACGTTCTTTTCTGTTCAAGCCCCATGGATTGCCTTGGCGTTCAATATTCGTCATCGCACGCTGAGCATCCGCATCCAATTTCCCTTCGGTTAAAACTAAATAACGGCGCAGGTCAATTATTTTATCGACATGCTCATTCATGACTGGACATTGGTCTTCACAATTCCGGCACGTTGTACATGCCCAAATTTCTTCTTCGGTAATGACATCGCCAATTAAGCTCGGGCTATAAGCTAATGCGGCAGCGGATTCCTGTGCGCCTTGACTTGCAGACGCAAGCGCCAGTTGATTTCCCTTCGTATTCGCAAATGCAATCGTTGGCACCCACGGCTGTTTCGAGGTAACCACAGCCCCATGATTCGTTAAGTGGTCACGAAGTTTGACGATTAAGTCCATCGGTGACAGCATTTTACCTGTTCCCGTTGCTGGACACATATTCGTACAGCGGCCACATTCAACACAAGCATAAAAATCGATCATTTGGTGCTGCGTAAAGTCTTCAATTCTTCCAACCCCAAACGTTTCTTGGGATTCATCTTCAAAATCAACTTTTTTCAATTTTCCTGGTTTATCTAACCGGTTAAAATATACATTCGCTGGACCCGCAATTAAGTGGGCATGTTTGGACTGCGGTACATACACTAAGAAAGTTAACAAGAATAATAAGTGCGCCCACCAAGCGATGTAAAAAATCACAATGGAGGCGGTTTCACCAATCCCTGAAAAGATGAGCGAAATCAGCGAGGCTACCGGTTCTGTCCATGAAGCCTCTTCCCCGTGCCAGATCAGACTCATTCCGTTGCCAAGTAAAACAGAAAGCATTAAACCACCAATAAATATAAGGACAAGACCAGATTTAAAGTTCCGCTTTAGGCGGACTAATTTTTCCACATAGCGGCGATAAAAAGCCCAAATGACAGCCACTAAGATCATCAGTGTGACAAGCTCTTGGAAAAAAGTGAACCCTGCATAAAGAGGTCCAAGCGGCAAATGTGCCCCAGGTTTAATCCCTTTGATAATAAAATCAATCGCGCCAAATTGGACCAGAATAAAACCGTAGAAGAACATGACGTGCATAATCCCGCTTTTTTTATCCTTCAGCAATTTCTTTTGGCCAAACACATTGACCCAAATTTTTTGAAGCCGCTCTTTCACATTGTTATCAAACTCAACCTTTTTCCCGAGTTTAATAAATTCAATACGGGTTTTCACTACATACACAAACAGACTGACTGCGTAAGCGGTTACAACAAGAAATGCAATCAGGTTGACCCATAGTAAACCATTCATATAAATGCCCCTTTCAGATAACTTCTAGAATATAAATAATTTTCAGAATCTACGTTTATCTTTATTATATTATGAATGAGCATTCAGTCAAATGATTTTTGAAAAGTTTGATTAACTTATATAAAAGGTAGCTTTCGGAAAAACTAACTAAACTGATTGGAGGAAAGAATTCTAATGATTTTTGCACTTTTTTCGAGCTTACTCCTATTTCTCATCATTCTATGGCTTGTATTAGATTTTAATTTAGGTAAAAAGAAGCATCTTTCCATTGTCAGTCGAAGAGAAACAGCCATCATTCATGGGAATTTTGATATTTTCACCCACGGAAAGAAGTTATTCGCCGACTATTTCCATGAACTGCAAAACGCGAAAAAGCATATTCATGTGCTATTTTATATTGTTAAAGACGATGCGATTAGTCGGGAGTTTTTCTCTATTTTAAAAGAAAAGGCACGGGCCGGGGTCGAAGTTCGGCTTCTTATTGACCGGCTTGGCAGCTGGAAGGTGAGGAAGGCGGCCGTTAAGTCTTTGCAGGAGGCGGGTGTTCGATTTGCTTTTAGCAATACAATCAAGCTCCCCTTCCTTTTTTATTCTTCTCAGATTCGGAATCACCGCAAGATTACAATTATTGACGGGGAAATTGGGTATCTTGGCGGTTTTAACGTAGGGAAGGAATATATTGACGAAGAGCCTTCCTTGGGGATCTGGCGCGATTACCATTTAAAAATTACCGGCCGGAGTGTAAATTTTTTGCAAAGTGAGTTTTTGATTGATTGGCACGAGTATGCGGGAGAAGATATTATGGGGAATCCGGCCTATTTTCCGACCCTAGCTGATGGTCCTGTCCGCCATCAGTATGTTCCAACGGAAGCCGACCAATTAGAGCAAAATTATCTTCGTCTGATTCAAAAAGCAACCCATTCGATGATCATCGGCACTCCCTACTTTATACCATGTCATAAGATTCTGGCCGAGTTACTTGCAGCCATCAAACGCGGGGTTCAGCTTTCCGTCATCGTCCCGTATACCGCTGACCATCTGCTTGTCCAAGAGGCCTCGTTCCGTTATTTACGGAAGCTAATTCGGGCGGGGGCGGCCGTTTATCAATATAAAAAAGGCTTTTATCATGCCAAGACACTCGTCATTGATGACAAACTCTGCGATATCGGCACCGCCAATTTTGATAAACGAAGCATGTATTTAAACAAGGAAATCAATTGCTATATTTATGACCCATCCTTTATCCAGCGCTTGATGGATATCCTCAAAAAGGACATCGATGACTCAAAACCCCTGACATTAGCTGAACTTAACAAACCGAACCCTGTCCGCACCATTAAAGAGGGCATCGCTGCGGCCATTTCCTATTTTTTATAAGAAAGGAGTTTGTCTATGAAGATTCGGTTTGGGTATGTGTCACATGCGATTAGCTTATGGGATGCTTCACCCGCGAAGACGCTGACATTTACTCGTTATCAGGAGTTAAGCCCCGCGGAACGGGAGGAAAAATTGCTTCATGTGACGAAGCAAAATCTGGACCACACCCTCAGGATGCTGTACTACAATATTGCTCATCAACTTGAATTGTATCGCTTATCTAGTTCGATTGTCCCGCTAGCGACCCATCCCGAAGTGAACTGGGACTTTGTAACCCCCTTTCGCTTGGTGTGGCAGGAAATTGGTGACCTTGTTAAAAGGAAAGGGCTGCGAGTGAGTTTTCATCCGAATCAATTTACCTTGTTTACCTCACTGCAAACGAAAATCACCGAAAATGCCGTGGTCGATATGAGCTACCATTATCGAATGTTTGAAGCGATGGGACTTGAGCAGGAGGGACTTATTAATATCCATATTGGTGGTGCCTATGGTGATAAACAGCAAACCTTACCTCGATTCCATCAAAACCTAACCAAGCTCCCAGTACCGATTAAACAAGTAATGACGCTGGAAAATGATGATAAAACCTATAATGCCGAAGAAACCTTAGCCGCCTGTGAAAAAGAAACGATCCCGTTTGTATTCGATTATCATCACCATATCGCCAATCTGTGTGAAACTGCACTTGAGGATTTGCTCCCGCGGATTTTTCAGACGTGGAAGCATGCACGCCACATCCCGAAGGTGCATATTTCCTCCCCCAAAAACGAGAAGGAATTCCGCTCCCACGCTGATTTTGTCGACCCGGAATTTATCATGCCTTTTTTGAAAATGCTGCGCGAAATCGGTGCGGATATTGATTTCATGATCGAGGCCAAAGCAAAGGATCAAGCCGCACTGAAATTAATCGAAGATCTCAGCCAGATCCGCGGCTTTAAACGGATCAGCGGCGGTGCAATTGAGGTAAAATAGATTAGCCGCTGGGCTCTCGAGGCTAGGCACAATAGAAAAAAGTCTTCGAACGACTTCGAAGACTTTTTTCTATTCCTCAATTAAGTTTAAAACAGGAACCTCCCGCTCATTGTCCGGGTCCGTTCTTGAGTATATTCGTGCCACTTGTGTGGCTTCATCGACATGTTGAATAATCACAGGCGTCCCCTCATAGGTCACATTAAACATGTCGGCAGATTCGACGATTTCCTTCGCTCTTCCCACATTCATCCGCTTCATCCACTCCTCGCTCAAAGTTCCCTACTAGTATTTGCCTTTTATTAGGTAATATTCATAAATAGGGACAAGTTTACCTAGATAAAGTCTGTATGCTTTTCAGGTTACTGTCGGGTTTTGATCCTTTACTGTCCGCCTTACTTAGTTTACTGTCCAGGTCTCCGATTTACTGTCGACTTTAATCAACTTACTGTCCACTTTTTCCAGGTTACTGTCCACTTTTTCCAGGTTACTGTCCACCTAATTTAATTCACAATATTCCACCAACAAACATCACCCACTATAAAAAAGCCCCCTTAACCAAGTAAGGGAGCTGAGAAATTACATTTTTTCAGGAGCTGAAACCCCAATTAACGCCAGCGCATTGCGGAGTGTAATCTGCACCGCTCGCACCAACGCGAGGCGCGCCTTAGTGCGCTCTACATTATCAAGGTCGAGCACTTTTTCCGCATTATAAAAACTGTGGAACGTCGACGCTAAATCAAAGATATAGTTCGTAATCCGGTGCGGGACGCGCTTCTGTGCAGCCTCGCCAACAGCCAACGGAAACTCACCAAGCTTCTTCAATAAATCCATTTCCTTTTCCGATGCCACTAATGAAAAATCCGCATCTGCATCAACGCGAACACCCTGCTCCTCACCCGAACGGAGAATACTAGAAATCCGTGCATGGGCATAATGCGCATAATAAACTGGATTTTCATTCGACTCCGACACCGCTAAATCCAAATCAAAGTCCATATGCGTATCCGAGCTGCGCATCGCAAAGAAATAACGCGTCGCATCAAGGCCGACCTCATCGACCAAATCACGCATCGTGACCGCTTTCCCGGTCCGCTTACTCATCTTCATCTTCTCGCCATTTTTATAAAGGTGAACCAGTTGAATGATCTCCACCTCAAGCGCCTCGCGGCTAAACCCGAGCGCCTGAATCGCCGCCTTCATCCGTGGAATGTAGCCATGGTGATCCGCGCCCCAAATATTAATCAACTTCTCAAAACCGCGGCCCAGTTTGTCCTTATGATAAGCAATATCCGGCGTCAAATACGTATACGATCCATCCTGCTTAATTAACACACGGTCCTTGTCATCGCCAAAATCCGTCGAGCGCAGCCAAGTCGCACCGTCTTCCTCATACACATAACCGCTCGCCCGCAAAGCGGCCAACGCCTCATCAATTTTTCCATTTTTATAAAGAGACGTCTCCGAGTACCAGACATCAAATCCAACGCGGAAATCCTCAAGGTCCTGCTTCAACTTCGCCATTTCATATTTCAGACCGTAATCACGGAAAAATTCCTGGCGCTCTTCAACGGAAACATGCACATACTTGTCGCCAAATTCTTCAGCCAAAGTTTTCCCAATGCCAATAATATCGGCACCATGGTAACCGCCCTCCGGCATATCTTTTTCCAAACCAAGTGCCTGGAAATACCGTGCTTCCACCGACAATGCCAAATTATTAATCTGGTTCCCAGCGTCATTAATATAGTACTCACGCGAAACATCATATCCCGCTTTGTCCAAAATATTACACAACGAATCGCCGACCGCTGCTCCGCGGGCATGACCAAGGTGCAAGTCACCCGTTGGATTGGCCGACACAAACTCCACCATAATTTTCTCGTTGCCGCCAACCGTGGTCTCACCGTACCGCTCGCCTGCATTTAGCACCGTCGGAATCAGCTCCGTTAAATAACTATTATTCATATAAAAATTGATAAACCCCGGCCCCGCCAGTTCAATTTTTTCAATCGAAGCCTTCGAGCGGTCCATATTCTCAATCAATGCCTCCGCAATCACTCTTGGCGCCTTCTTCGCAACACGAGTCAGCTGCATCGCCATATTGGTCGAATAATCACCGTGCGCCTTCTCCTTCGGCGTTTCAAGAACCACAGCAGGAATCTGCTCCTCCGTTGCCAGACCCGCCTTCAGCACCGCCGCGCGAATCTCTTCTTTTAACTTGCTTTGTACTTGTTCAACTATGTTCATGTTTATCCTCCTGAAAGGTAATTTCCAAATGGTATGTACCGGCATGCGAGCCCTGCATCGTAAAATCATAAAGGATATCAATCAAGCCATCCGAATGCTCAATCCGCTTTGCCAGCGTCATCGTCTCAAAGGTACCAAACGGCATTTCATAACTGCCGCGCAGCTTCTTGTGCAAGCGAAACGGCAAACGCATCTTCACCGCACCACCGCGCAAAATCAGAGCCTCATCCCCAGCCACCTTCACAATCGTCCGCACATTGCCCTCATCCTGCACCTCTTCATACTTAAGAAACGAGGCCCCATCTTTTTGCAGATACCGGCCAAACACCGCCAGCTCATAGACTTCCTTGCCCCCATGCTGATGAATCGTCGTTTTTACATTAATTTTCATAGGAATTTCCGTACTAGACAAACGAAATCGCACTTCCTTTTTTCTTTTTTAAAAAGGAACTCAGTAACACTCTTTGGAATGGTTCTAGTCCTAGTAATTGACTTAACTGCGCTATTGCATACTTTTTCTATTATAAACATTGATGGGGAACAAATCAAAAAATGCCCGCCCCCATAAAGGGTCAGGCACCAGAAAAATTATTTCACCCAGCCAAGCAGCATTTCACGAATTAACTTGCTCGCTGTATTTGCCGTTTGCTCGGAAGGATCATAGATTGGCGCAACCTCAACCAGGTCCCCGCCGACAACATTCACTTCAGAACGGGCAATCGCATGAATCGAGGCAAGCAGCTCTTTCGAAGTGATCCCGCCGCAATCAACCGTACCTGTGCCAGGTGCATGCGCCGGATCAAGGACATCGATATCAATCGTGACATAAACCGGACGTCCGGCAAGTGTCGGCAGGATTTCTTTTAATGGCTCAAGCACTTCAAACTTCGAAATATGCATCCCGTTTTGCTTCGCCCACTCAAATTCTTCCTTCATCCCTGAACGGATCCCGAAGGAATAAACGTTGTTCGGCCCGATATGTTCCGCAATCTTGCGGATCGGGGTCGAGTGCGATAACGGTTCGCCTTCATATTGCTCACGTAAATCGGTGTGGGCATCAAAATGGATAATTGCTAAATCTGGATACTTTTTATACATAGCTTTCATGACCGGCCAAGAGACCAGATGCTCGCCGCCCATACCAAGCGGAAACTTGCCGGCAGCAAGGACTTGGTCGACAAAATCTTCAATGATATCAATGCTCTTTTGTGGATTTCCGAATGGAAGCGGAATATCGCCAGCATCGTAATATTTTACATCCTCAAGTTCACGGTCAAGATAGGCGCTGTACTCTTCTAAACCGATCGACACCTCGCGGATGCGGGCCGGACCAAACCGTGACCCCGGACGATAACTAACCGTCCAATCCATCGGCATCCCGTAAAGAACAACCTGACTCTCCTCAAAATTCGGATGACTCTTAATAAACACATTCCCTGAATACGCCTCATCAAAACGCATCTATGTATCCCTCGCTCTCTATTCTATAAGGGTGTCAGGCACCATCGGTGGACAAAATACTCACTTTGTCCGTACGGAGTGGATACTTATGATTTTGTACCACTTTCTTTGTGGTGCCTGACACCACTTCATTATATCTATTTGAATTACTTCAATAAATCCCCAACAAACTTAGGCAATACGAATGCTGCTTTGTGAAGCTCTTTTGTGTAGTATTTTGTTTCGATTTCGTGGAAGCGGTCTTCGCTTACTTCTAATGGATCGTATTTCTTTGAACCGATTGTGAATGCCCATAAGCCGCTTGGGTACGTAGGGATATTCGCTACATACAAACGGGTAATTGGGAAGATTTCACGAACATCGCGTTGTACGTTACGGATTAAATCCGCTTTAAACCACGGATTGTCAGATTGAGCCACAAAGATTCCGTCTTCATTCAATGCCTTCGAGATTCCTGCATAGAAACCTTTTGTAAATAGGTTAACCGCTGGTCCGACTGGCTCAGTTGAATCAACCATAATGACGTCATACTCATTTTCGCTGTTGGCAATGTGCATGAATCCGTCGTCGACTTGGACATCCACCCGTGGGTCATCAAGCATCCCTGCAATCTCCGGAAGGAATTTCTTCGAGTACTCAATTACTTTGCCATCAATATCAACAAGCGTTGCTTTCTTCACACTTGGGTGCTTTAACACTTCACGAATCACACCGCCATCGCCGCCGCCGACAACAAGAACATTCTCAGGGTTTGGGTGTGTAAATAAAGGAACGTGTGCCACCATTTCATGGTAAACAAACTCATCGCGGACAGAAGTCATCACCATGTCGTCTAATAACAGCATGTTGCCCCACTCTTCTGTTTCAATCATATCGAGCTTTTGAAATTCCGTTTGTTCTGTATGTAAGGTTTTATTTACTTTCATGGTGATTCCAAAGTTTTCGGTTTGTTTTTCTGTAAACCAAATTGACATGTTCATCTTCCCTTCACTTCATTCTATTTATACCTCTAGTTAATTACAAAGTAATCACTTCAATTTTATAGTACCCAAACTATTGAATTACAATCACACCAAAAAGTCTAGCAAAATTTAAATAAATCCTACATTAAATGTTTAAAATGACTCTATTTTTTCAATACTATTACTATCTAATTTTTTAAAATCTGGAAATACGGTGGTGAGATATAGTGGAAATCATGACTGATCAAGGGTTTCGGAAGACGATTAAATATTTGCGGGCAGCTATTATCATCAGTTTGATAGGCATGATTTGTATGCTTATTCTCTTCCTTGGGATTCTAGCCTATGCAAAAATCCTCGGCGCGCCGCCGCTCGCCGTGCCGCAATCGACCCTTTTCTTTGCCGATGACGGGACGTTGATTGGCGAAAGTAATAGTGGCCAAAAACGGTATTGGGCCCGGTTAGAGGATATTTCACCGGATATTGTCGCGGCAACGATCTCGATTGAGGATAAAAATTTTTACGAGCACCATGGCTTCGATTTTAAGCGAATTGGGGGTGCCGTCCTAGCTGATATTCAAGCTTTCGCAAAGGTACAGGGGGCAAGCACAATAACCCAGCAATATGCTCGAAATCTATTTCTCGAACACGATAAAACGTGGACACGGAAGCTGCACGAGGCTTTTTATACGATCCGCATCGAGATGAATTATTCAAAAAAGGAAATTCTCGAAGGCTATTTAAATACGATTTACTATGGCAACGGGGCCTATGGTGTACAGGCGGCCAGCCAATATTATTTTGGAAAAGATGCAGCTGACTTAAACCTTGCGGAAGCGAGCATGCTCGCCGGAATTCCAAAGGGGCCGGGAATCTACTCTCCGCTTGCCTCGATGGAACATGCGAAAAAGCGTCAGACGATTATTTTAAAAAGCATGGTGACGAATCATTACATTAAGAAAAAAGAAGCAATAGATGCTGCCATGCAGCCGCTGACTATCGTCGGCGCTCATAACACACAAAAAGTGAAGGTAGCTCCTTATTTTCAGGATGCTGTCAGAAATGCCTTAAAAAATCAATTACATTTAGATGACCGCACGATTGCCCTCGGCGGATTAAAAGTCTATACCACGCTTAATCGTAAACAGCAGGAGGCAGCTGAAAGCCAGGTTCATAAATATGTCGCGAATCTATCGGAAATTCAAGTGGGTTTAGTGGCAATGGATCCAAAAAATGGCTATGTGAAAGCGATGGTCGGCGGCAGGGATTATGAAAAGAGCCCGTTTAACCGCGCCGTTCAGGCGATCAGGCAGCCAGGCTCCACGATCAAGCCGCTGCTGTATTACGCAGCCCTTGAGCAGGGGTTCACGCCATCCTCGACGATGCGCAGTGAGTTTACGACCTTCCATTTTGACGATGGCCAGGCTGATTATACCCCGCATAACTTTAACAATAAGTATGCCGACGGAGAAATCACACTTGCCCAAGCGCTCGCTGTTTCTGATAATATTTTTGCCGTCAAAACGCATTTATTTTTAGGAGAAGAGACATTAATTGAAACGGCTAGGAAATTTGGCCTTTCTTCTAAAATGGCTCGTGTTCCGTCACTCGCGTTGGGGACTTCAGGCGTACGAGTCATTGAAATGGCAAATGCCTATAGTCTGTTTGCTAACGGTGGGAAAAAGGTGAATCCAACCTTAATTACCAGAGTGGAAGACTACAATGGCAATGTTATTTTTGAAAAGGAAAATGAGACGAAAAAAGTTTTGGACCCAGCAAAGGCCTTTGTAATGACGCAAATGTTGACGGGGATTTTTGATCCGAAGTTAAATGGCTATGCCAAGGTAACTGGCAGCACGGTCATTAAGGATATTTCGCGCCCTTATGCAGGTAAATCAGGCTCTACGGAAACGGATAGCTGGATGATTGGCTACTCGCCGCAGCTGGTTACCGCCGTTTGGGCTGGCTACGATATGGGAAAACCGATTGAGCTGGTCGCGGAAAAAACATACGCCAAGAATATCTGGGCTAATTTTATGGAAGAAGCCTTAAAAGGAAAGCCCGTGAAGGCGTTTAAAGCACCGAAAGAAGGTGTCAAAGGGGTGTATGTCAATCCTGAGAATGGCAAACTGGCGACAAAGGATTGTCCAGTGCGCCGCTTTACCTATTTTGTCGCTGGAACGGAGCCAACCGAATACTGCACAGAGCATCTCAACCGTCATCAATCCGCGCCTGCAAATCATAAAGATATCAACAAGAAAGTGCCGTGGTACAAAAAGATTATGCCATGGTAAGAAAAGCGGAGGCGCCCGTTTAGCGGCGTATGTACTGGAGCGCTTTGACTGAGATAAAGGAAACACGGAGAGCATAAGCGCATTCGTGCTTGACTTATCGTAGGGAAAAGAGCGAAGTCCACTAGCCGTTGGGCGCTGCAGCTAGACAGTTTTCTATGTTAAATTGTTTTATTGAAATAGAAAAGCTCCGGAAAAATTTCCGGAGCTTTTCTTGTCCTAGTTTTAAAGCGTTTTTACATGCTTATAATACTATACCTTTTGAAAAAACTACAAGCATTTATTTTTTATTCAGCCAATAAACCACGTTTTAGCTCATCCGTCGAGTTGTTCCACAAGACCTCATTATGATTGCGCAAGAAATCGGCTAACACCTTTTTCGAATTCGCATCCATATCGTCCACAATGATATGGCGCTTCAAAGACTTATCCATGCGGTTCACGTGTTCAGGCAAGGATTTGTAGCCGCGTCGAATTTCGCGGTCAACCGTCATAAAGCAAGCCGTAACACCGGCGTAATAAGGACCTTCTTGCTTGCGGTCAATCGTTACCCACACAAGCCAATACGGTTTCCCGTTCGGAACCTCTTCTTGTGTTTTCAAAAATTTAATTCCCTTTTCCACGACGCTGCGGGCATGCATTGCACCGACATCAATCTCAGCTTCGCCTGCATCGACATCAATGATGACCGGCGACACATTATCAAGGCTCAATGCCCCTTTTCCGTAGCCTTTGTGACCATCCGTCGGGTCACTTTTTATAATATTAAAACCAAGCTTCTTCTTATTTTCATCCATTAAAATGCAAACCTCCTAAAAAAACAACATACTAAAGAAATTACTTAACCCATCCCACACCCAAGGAATGACCACCCCAAATATAGGCTCAATCGTAAATTTATCAAGTGGTGTAAAAACTAAGATTAAGAAGATCAACGCACCATACTGTTCATACTGGGTCATTTTTGCCCGCACATGGGCGGGGGCTAAATCCTCAACAATCCGGTAACCATCGAGCGGTGGAAAGGGTAACAGGTTAAAAATAAATAGAACAATATTAAGCCTGATAAATATTTCGAGAAAATCATAGAAACTATCTGGTGCGATGACGCCGGAACGGTTTAATCCAAACGCGACAATGAAGCCTAACGAAGCTAAAATAAGATTGCTAAGCGGCCCTGCAACGGAAACGAGAATTCCTGCCAGGCGAGGCTTTTTAAAGAAAAAGCGATTAACCGGAACCGGTCGGGCCCAGCCAAAGCCGGCAATGAAAATTAAAATCGTTCCAATCGGATCCAGATGCTTGAGTGGATTCAGCGTCAAGCGTCCTTGGTTCTTTGCCGTCATGTCCCCGAATTTATAGGCAACAAACGCGTGAGCAAATTCGTGAAACGTAAAGGCAATCATCAGGGTTATTGCCAAATAGGGGATCATGCTAAGTGGATAGGCAAGAAAATTTTCCAACGCATATCTCCTTCCATCTCTAACGGATGGCACGCTTTGTATGGTGCACAAGCTCCGTTTTTCTATCTATACTATATTCCTTTAAGTATACATGAAACCGTTTATAAAAAGAAAATCAAAGGTGTCTTCTGTTATTGCACTTTTCGTCGAATTGTGGAAAACTTAAAATGAAAAGTGGAAGAGTTATAAAGGAGGAAAAAAAACATGCCATATGTTACCGTAAAAATGCTTGAAGGACGTACCGATGAACAGAAACGTGAACTTGTTTCAAGAGTAACCGAAGCAGTCAGCGAAACAACAGGAGCTCCCAAAGAAGCGATCCACGTAATGATCGATGAAATGAGCAAAAGCAATCTTGGAATTGCCGGCGTCAGAAAAAGCGACCAATAATTAGAAAAGCGGAAGCGCCTGCTTAGCGGCGTATGGACTGGAGCTCTTTGACTAAGATAAAGGAAACACGGAGAGCGTTAGCGCATTCGTGCTTGACTTATCGTAGGGAAAAGGGCGAAGTACACTAGCCGTTGGGCCGCTTGCGCTAGACAGTAATCTAAGTAGAGGTGTCAGGCACCATTGTGAAATTTTCACATGGTGCCTGACACCTTTTTTGTGCACTTTTTGATGTTACAAAAACTTCATCTCGTCTTTTGGACTTCCAATTTTCATTTTTTCCAGCTCAAGCTTCATTTTTTCGGTTTCAGCGAGATAATTTATATGTTTTAGTTTTTCGAGTTCGAGCTCATCCTTCAGCATATCGGCCTTTATCTTCGACTGCTTCTGAAAATGACTGGTAATGATGGCAGTGATCGGAATCCCAAATACCATAATGACCGCAATTGTCCCTGTCATAGCGCAAAGTCCCCCCAAAATATCATTTTTTCCCTCTTTATACAAATCATAACAAATCCACAACTAAAAAAGTATTGATTTAACTGAAAATTGCGTGCGATTGTACGGATTCCGATAGACAGAATTCCACAAGGGAACAGGAGAAATGTCTTCAGTACCAGTTCCGATGGACAAAAACTCACTAGGAACAAGTGAAATGTCTTTCGGACGGGCTCCGATGGTCTCAAAAAACACCACCCAGACTCCGCAGCAGTCCAAATGGTGTTCATAAACTTATTGAATTTTACCTTTTAAGGATTCGATATATTGATAGGCCTCATCGATTTCCGCTTCCGAATAGCGCTGGCTGGCTTTTAATGAAAACACCTTGTTCATGACCTCTTCTTTTGGAAGATTATCAAAATATAAAACCGTGGAAACCAACTCCAAAAATCTAGCATTCTGCTCATTCATATCCACCAGGCAATCCTGCAAAAATGGCATCTCAACCTCATTCACACTTAAAAATTCTTTTCCCGGCTCCGTCAATGTGTAGCGATACTGAAAATAACTGCCCTTTTTCTCCTTCACCTCATTGAGAAATCCCATATTACAAAGCTCTTCGACTCGTAACGTCAATTCCTCTGAGTAAGGGCCATAAAAGTGAAACTGGAACCGCTCATGAAAAGGGAAAGCCACCTTTTTGGCAATATATATCATCTTTTGCAGCTTTTTTCGTCCGATAATTTCACCGGAAACCATAACCGCCTGCATCAGCTTCGCGTGATCATTTAACAACGTTCGTCATCTCCTACTCCATCTCAACAGATCAATATTGGGTGTCAGGCACCAATCGTTCTATAGCTCTAAAAGGGCACGGATTTGCTTTTTGACATTCTTTTTGGAGGAGTCATCCTCTAGGAAATCAGCCGGGTAATAGAGCTTGTGATCCGTTCTTCTTTTCCCCGAGATCGCATCAACGATCTCTGACTCTCTAGAAAGCTCCTTCAATTCCCCATTATGCATCAACAAATGAATCGGCAGCCGTTCCTCTTCCTCTCCAGGACGGTAGAAATCATACGGCAAATCCGACGAGGAATCGACAACTAAATAGTATTCAGGATCAATCCCTGCCTTTTTGAATAAGGAACCTAATTCGGCGAGCTTTTTGTATTCTTTCGCAGGATCAAATTCGGCATACTTAAATAGATTGCGATTCACAAACCGCCGGCAGAGGTCGCTTATAATCGGGTCAGTTTCCTCCTGCCAAATTTGAAAATAATATAAAATCACTGATTCATCTAATTTTAAATAGTCTTGTAAGGTTACTTTTTCATTGAAGATCGAAGTAAAGTGGATCGGTTCATATTTAAAAGAATAGTTTTCCTCAAATAATTGCTTGGCGCGGTGGAGAATTTTTGTCAAAATGACCTCCGCACTGCGCGACACCGGATGAAAATAGACCTGCCAATACATCTGGTAGCGGCTCATTATATAATCTTCCACCGCATGCATCCCGCTTTTTTTGATCACCACTTGATCCTCGCGCGGCCTCATCACCCGCAGGATCCGTTCCATATCAAACTGGCCATAGCTAACACCCGTAAAATAGGCATCTCGCTGCAAATAATCCATCCGGTCGGCATCAATTTGACTGGAAATAAGACTGACAACTAGCTTTTTTTCTGAAGTTTTCGCGATCACTTCGGCTACCTTTTCAGGAAAATTTTTACCAACCTTCAACAGGACCTTATTCACTTCGGTGTTCCCTAAAATAATCTTCCGTGTAAACTCCTCATGGTCAAAATCGAATACTTTTTCAAAGGAATGAGAAAACGGTCCGTGGCCGAGGTCATGGAGCAGGGCCGCGCATAGGGTCAACAGGCGTTCGTCATCGTTCCATTCCGGCCTTCCCGCAAACACATCATCAATGATGCGGCGGACAATTTCATAGACACCTAGTGAATGGTTGAAACGGCTGTGTTCTGCGCCGTGAAAGGTTAAAAAAGTAGTTCCGAGCTGTTTGATGCGCCGCAAGCGCTGAAACTCTTTTGTGCCAATTAAATCCCAGATGGCCAGGTCACGTACGTGGACGTAGCGGTGGACGGGGTCTTTAAATACTTTTTCTTCACTAAGCTTTTCCGCCGAATATGCCATAGACTTCCCTCTTCCTCGTATACTAGTTCCTGGCGCGTAGGGCTTCCAGAGCCCTACGCTTATATATTTCCTATTATATCCCAAAAACCACCCAGTTTTCAGCAAAATTCTACAGGATTTTTCGACATTGATGGGAAAAAAAATCACCTAAGTTTATTGGACCGAGGCGACTATTTTATCTTTTTATTCACTTTTTCCATTAATTCCTCTTCCGTTAATGCGGCAACCGGGCGGTTATTAACGAAGGCAAAGGTCTTTTTTCGGCCTGGTCCGCAATAGGATTGGCAGCCAATTTTCACTTCTGCATCCGGATCCAGTTCTTTCAACCGAGGGATTAATGTCTTCAAATTCACGGCCTGACAATCATCACAAACGCGAAATTCATTGGACATTTGTTACAACCCTTTCTTTTGTCACTCTCTATCTATATTTTATCCAGTTTGGATTACTTAAAACAACCGATTAACTCCTATGGTATTTTACATTTTCTTGTTTTCGATTGCAAGTTGCAATCTTTACTAAACTCGTGAAAAAAATCTACTATCCTTGCAACCATTTTGGTATAAAGGCTCATAAACTTGTCCATCCTAAGACTAGAACTTTTAAAAACTCGTCAAGATACATTGGCGGGTTCATCAAAAAAATTATTATAGGGAGTTGAAAATATGAAAGTTCGTCAAGATGCATGGACAGATGAGAATGATTTGCTTTTAGCCGAGACTGTCCTTAGGCATGTAAGAGAAGGAAGTACCCAGCTGAACGCTTTTGAAGAAGTAGGCGACAAGCTTAATCGTACTTCTGCCGCGTGTGGGTTCAGATGGAATGCCGTCGTTCGCCACCGCTATGAAAAGGCACTACAGCTAGCTAAAAAGCAACGGAAACAAAGACAAAGAGTTTTAGGAAAAGAGCAGGGCGGCAAGAAGAAGCTGCTGTATAGTCCACCGCTCACGGGATCACCGGAGTTTGAAGCGATGCCAATGGAAGTTGAAATGCCGCTCGAAACTTCGTTTGAACTGCCAGATATGACGGCAGAAATGGCAGAAGAAAATTATGTAAAGCCTGCTGCTTCCGTCCAAACACAAGCGCCAGTTCAAGTACAGGCACCCGTTCAACCATCCGTCCAAACGTACCGCCAGGCAAATACCGCAGGGCTTTCGCTTGATTCGGTCATTACTTATTTGCAAAACTTTCATCATGCCAATCTGCAAAATGAAGCATTAAAAAGTGAGAATGAAAGATTGAAAAGAGAGCTGGCTGAGGTAAGGCGTCACAATGAAGAAATGTCAGCAAAAATCGCGGGGCTTGAGCAGAATACCGAAACCATTCAGGAAGATTACGAGACCTTAATGAAGATTATGAACCGCGCCCGCAAGCTTGTTTTATTTGAAGAAGAAGAAAGACCAGCGACTAAATTCAAAATGGACCGTAACGGGAATCTTGAAAAAGTAGCAGAATAAAGAAAAGCGGAAGAGCCCGTTTAGCGCACGACAGGACTGGAGCACTCCAACTGAGATAAAAGGAAAATAGAAAAGCGCAAGCGCCTTGTCCAGGGGCGACAGGCATAAGACGAGCTGGCTTGAAGGTTGCTTTTTAACCTTCAGGACGGATTGGCTTATGACCCCGAGCCCCTAGGCGCTGAAGCTAGACAACACGGAAAGCGTTAGCGCATTCGTGCTTGACATATCGTAGGGCGGAGGACGAAGTACACTAGCCGTTGGGCTCTATAGCTAGACAGAAAACAGAGTTAATAGAATAGGGAGAAGAGCAAACGCACAACATCTCTTTGAATAAAAGCCGCAATTCCACTTGGGTGGGATTTGCGGCTTTTTACATGGCGGCGATTTTTTCATTACGATCAATGACCCTTTGATAATAACCGGGAAATAACGCCAGCTCATAGTCATTCAATGGCCCAGCATATAAAAATTCACTATTTTCCTTTAACTGGTTTAATAGACGGAGCATTACATCGCCGATAGTCAAATCGGTCCCAAGCAATTCCGCAAGTGATGCCATGACAGCAGGGACAATTTCCGGATAGGCAAATTTTGTTTTTTCCTCTTGTTTTGCTAGTTTGTAAAATTGCCTGACCAGCTCGGCCCGTTTTTGACCGCTGCCATTCACACAAAGATAAATCTGGACAGCAACCCCTTTTTTAAGACGGCGCTGAGAGATACCGGCAAACTTTTTCCCATCGATACTTAGGTCGTAACTTCCTGGGCAATAAGAGCCGATAATTTCCCTGGCCTCAATCTGGTGCGGGAAGTCCGCAAACATGTTTTGAATGAGCTGCCACATCGTTTCATAGCCGCGATTAATATCAATTCCTTTTTCCGCTTCTGGAAAAATTAACGAAACGTTTAGGACGCCTTCATCCAGGACGACAGCGAGGCCGCCGGAATTTCTAACAATCGACTGATAGCCTTGCTCCTGAAGAAATTGAATGCCTGCTTGTAAAAATGGCAATTTGGTATCCTGGATGCCGAGGACGATGGTATTGTGGTGGACCCATGTCCGTGCGGTTGCCGGTGCCTGCCCCGATCCGACCGATGCACACAGGGTATCATCCGTTCCAAACGATTGTAATGCTTGAAAATGAATGCCAACAGCGGATTGATCGATGATTCGCCATTGCGGTTGATGTAGTAACCCTTCCATTTGAGTAACTCCTTACTGATTTGATAGGCTTATTTTAACAAAAAGAAGGAAAATAAAACAGATTGGACCTCGTTCGGTCACTAAAGCGGCTTTTCATTTACCGTTGGAGCCACTTTTTTTGACTGCATTCGGTAAATGTAACCCTTTTTCATTTACCGCCGCGGCTTATTTTCACTCTTTTCAGTAAATACAGTACTCTTCTTTTATCAATAAAATATTTACAATCACTAAAAAAGCCAGCCCACCACCCGTGGACCAGCCATTCTCAAACCTCTTATAATCCTTGCGCCGCTGTAATTAACGCCAGTTTGTAGACGTCTTCTTCATTACAACCGCGTGATAGATCGTTTACTGGTGCATTTAAGCCCTGTAAAATCGGTCCGACCGCTTCAAAGCCGCCTAAGCGCTGTGCAATTTTATAGCCGATATTTCCTGCTTCAAGGCTAGGAAAGATGAACACATTTGCATCCCCTTGCAGCGGTGAATTCGGTGCCTTACTTTTTGCAACAGACGGAACAAACGCTGCATCAAACTGAAACTCTCCGTCCAAGACAAGTGATGGGTCACGACGCTTGGCTTCTTCGACTGCCGCAGCCACTCGTTCCGTTTCCGGTGATTTTGCTGAACCCTTCGTCGAAAAACTGAGCATCGCAATGCGCGGTTCGATATCAAACATATTGGCTGTCTTCGCGCTTTCAATCGCAATTTCAGCTAAATCATTGCTGTCTGGTGAAATATTAATCGCACAATCGGCGAACACATACTTTTCATCCTCACGAACCATGATGAACACACCCGACGTTTTCTTTACGCCTTCTTTTGTCTTGATAATCTGTAACGCAGGGCGCACCGTATCCGCTGTGGAGTGGGCCGCACCGCTGACAAGGCCGTGTGCTTTATTTAAATAAACAAGCATCGTGCCGAAATAGTTTCCATCATGCAATATTTTCCGGGCATTCTCTTCGGTTACTTTCCCTTTGCGGCGGTCCACAAACGCAGCCACAAGTTCGTCCATGCCTGCAAAGCTCGCAGGGTCATAAATTTCCGCATCGTCGAGCGATACGCCAACCTCTGCCGCTTTGGCCTGAACCTGTTCGATGTTGCCAATCAAGATCGGTGTCATTAATTTTTCTGAAGCCAAACGACCTGCAGCTCTGACAATCCGTTCGTCTAATCCTTCTGGAAAAACGATTCTCAATTCACGTCCAGAAACTTTTTGCTTTAATCCCTCAAATAAATCACTCACGACTAAAATCCTCCCTTAATAAACCTACCTAATTAGCATACTTTACCTTTTTTAAATTTCAAGGATATCACTCACACCAGCTAAAAGTTTATCTTTTCAAAAAATTACACTCTAGGTTTTAGAATTTACTTTTTCCCATAAAAATATCCATTTGCCTATTTAGAAAGGTTTATTCGCGCGCCACTGGGTCAAACTATGATATAGTAATGAATGTAAATAAGAAGAATGATTATTTAGGAGTGATTATAATGAGTGAAGCAGCAGTAACGCTTGATGGCTGGTATTGCCTCCATGATTTCCGTACCGTTGATTGGACAACTTGGAAAATGCTCCCTAGTGACGAGCGACAAGCAGCGATCCACGAGTTTTTAAGTCTAGTTGAGAAGTGGAATGCTACACAGGAACGTAAAGAAGGCAGCCATGCTTTATATACAATCGTTGGTCAAAAGGCAGATTTTATGATGATGATTCTGCGTCCAACAATGGAAGAACTAAACCAAATTGAAACCGAATTCAATAAAACAAGATTGGCTGAATTTACGATGCCTGCCCATTCGTATGTTTCAGTGGTCGAGTTAAGTAACTATTTACCTGCAGGTGAGGATCCATACCAAAATCCGCAAATTTTAGCCCGTCTGTACCCGACGCTGCCTAAAACCAAATATGTCTGCTTCTATCCAATGGATAAGAAACGCGAGGGCAACGATAACTGGTACATGCTGCCGATGGACGAGCGCAAAAGCTTGATGCGCAGTCACGGAATGATTGGTCGTACATACGCTGGTAAAGTAAAGCAAATTATCACGGGCTCCGTTGGTTTTGATGATTATGAATGGGGCGTTACTTTGTTTGCGGAGGATGTCCTTCAATTTAAAAAGCTTGTCTATGAAATGCGTTTTGATGAAGTAAGTGCTCGATACGGAGAATTCGGCTCATTCTTTGTTGGAAACCTTCTAGAAGAAGAACGCGCGGCTAATTTCTTACATGTTTAATTTATAAAAAGTTCTCAGCTTCGGCTGGGGACTTTTTTGCTGTTTCTCCCCCATTAGCTAGTCATATTCCGCTCCATGTGCTCATACTATTTAAACAGCGAGTCTAAGAAAGAACGCCACTAATCTCAAGTGGGAAAAGTTTATTTTTCTCCGTTGGAACATATTTGGGATTGAGGGAGTATTAATAGGATGTTGGGCCACTCGTTTAATTCACTTTTTAGGAGGGAAAAAGATGAATCAATACTACAATCCACAGGGATTTCAGCCTTATACTGGAGCGGCAGAGCAACAACAGAGAGTTCAAGGGATGCCGGGGGGCGGGCAAAGCTTTTATCCCGCACCTGGTGCACAAGGATTCCCGCAATTTCCACCAGCCGGGGCAGGACCAGGGGCACCTTCAGGGCAAACACCAGGCCAGCTGCCAATTGAGCAGTCATACATCGAAAATATTTTACGCTTAAATAAAGGAAAATTGTGCACTGTGTTTGCCACCTTTGAGGGCAATAATAAATGGAATGCGAAAGAATTTACAGGGATTATTGAAGCGGCAGGAAGAGACCATGTGATCTTAAGCGACCCACAATCCGGGACCCGTTGGCTTATCCCAATGGTTGCTGTCGATTATATTCAATTCCCAGAAGAAATCGAGTATGAATATCCATATGGCAGTTCCCCGCCAGCTACTTACCCGCCAAGATAAACGATTTTCTTGCGAACACCAATTGACCATCAATTGGTGTTTTATTTTTTCGAGGTAAAAAAAGGCATTGGGAGCGCCGCCACCCAATGCCTTACTTTCAATTACAGATGTTTAACCGCTCCAACCACCATAAGGATCCAGGCTGCTAAGAAGCATACCCCGCCGATTGGTGTAATCGCCCCTAAGATGCCAATCTTCGTCAAGCTCAATACATACAAACTGCCGCTAAAAAAGATAATACCGGCCAGCATTAACCATCCTGACCAAGTGAATTGCGGGCTGGCGGCGGCTACTTTACCAATCAGCAGCCCGATCATTAATATACCTATCGCGTGGAACATTTGATAGGTGACCCCTGTTTTCCAAATATCTAAATAATGTGCATCCAGTTTGTCTTTTAACCCATGGGCACCAAAGGCACCCAGCGCAACCGCTATAAAGGCATTGATGGCCCCTACAATAATAAATGCTTTCATCTATAAATCTCCTCCTCTGTTAAAAATCAAATAATGAATCCCCATTTGCTTCGTCTTCCATGTCGAGTTTCTTAGGCTGCTGTAATGTTGGTGCTTGTTGAACGATTGGTTGGTTCATTACAGGCTGTTGGTAAGCCTGGAACGAGATGGCAGGTTGAACTGCAGGCATTGGGGCTGCCGGAACCTCGCTTGTCAGTGACGGTTTTTCGTCTAGCAGCAACTCGCATAATATTTTAATAGAGTAAACTTTTTCCCGCAAGCTTTCTTCCTTCGTGCTGGTTTTCGCAAGCTTCAATTCTGCTTCTATTTTCGTTAATAGTTTTTGGACGGATATATTCACTTATCAAGCACCTCAAATTTCAGTCTCGTTTCTATTCTACATGAGTATGACCTTTTTTTCGAAAAATTAGCCCGAGAGATTCGCAGACACTTCGACATAATCTCCATTGTTTCACGTGAAACACCTCGAATGTTGACAAAGAAAAACCCGTACCACTAAAGGTACAGGTCATAGCTTACCCTAAGATCCTCTGGTAAATCGATTTGGCATGGGTCAAATCCTTTGTCCCGTGAATAAGGGCACGGCCATCTTGAAAAATAACGATCCGTTCTTCGCCCATTTCAACCGACACCAAATACGGGTTGCCCTTCACCACATATCCAAGTGTACTAAGTTGTCCAGCAAGACGTTCCAACGATATCTCCCCTTGGGTCGAAGGGCGGATTTGGACCGTGTCGCGGCCGCACAGGACCGTTGTTTTCGTCATATTTTCATGATCAAGATATGGATACGTCCGTTCCTCGCCGCACGACAAGCAGCCGGCAAACTTCGCCTTCGACATCTTTAAGCTTGTATATTGATTTCTCCATAAATCAAAGCTGACAAACGAAGTCCGCACCGCGTCCCAATCCTCGACTAACATCTTCATCGCTTCCGCTGTCTGATGGGCGATTACCATTTGCACGGCAGGAGAGATAATTCCGCCCGTATCACAGGTCATCCCCTGAAGCGGAATCGAGCGCAACAGGCAATTTAAACAGGGAGTTTTCCCTGGAATCATCGAAAACGTCATTCCAAAGCTGCCAACGCAGGCCCCATAGATCCACGGGACCTGGTATTTTTGTGAGACATCATTCATCGCCATCCGTGTTTCGAAATTATCCGTCGCATCTATCATCACATCGACACCAAGGATAAGTTCCTCGAGCAATTCAGGGGTGGCATCACCGATAATTGAAATCACTTCCACATCGGAGTTAATCGCACGCAAGCGTTTTTCTGCCGCCGCAGCCTTTGGAAGTTTCTCGGCGACATCTTCTTCGGTATAGAGCTGCTGGCGCTGCAGATTGCTGGCCTCAACATAATCTCGGTCAATTATCGTAATCTTGCCAACGCCGGCCCGGGTCAACACCTCCGCACTGCCTGACCCTAACGCCCCCGCGCCGATAATCAGTACATGCTTAGTGCTAATCTTAGCTTGTCCCTCCTTGCCAATCCCAGGAAAGAGGACTTGCCGTGAATACCGTTCATTCATGATGATCAGCCCCCGCTTACTGGCGGAATAAAAGCAATTTCATCACCATCTCGAATGATTTCGTCGTTCGAGGCAAATTCTTCATTGACTGCAGTCATCACGGTGTCCATTTTCGGCAGGTTATATTTTGCCGATAACTCCGCTTTTAATTCTGCCACCGTTTTTCCACTGGCATCGACGGAAAGAAACTCTTCGCCGACCGCGTCACGTAAATGGGCAAAAAATAGCACCTTATTCATTTAAGTCACTCTCCTCGGGCTTGCCGCTTGGGTAGGCGACGGTTTCCAGCTGATTGCCCATCCATGCTTCGCCTTCCTCCCAATGCTCTTTCTTCCAGATCGGGACGATTTCTTTGATCCGTTCAATCGCATAGCGGTTGGCTTCATAGGCATCGGCACGGTGCGGCGTCGAGACAGCAATGACCACCGCTACATCCGTTATATCTAAACGGCCGACTCGGTGGGTGATCGCAACGCATGAACCTTCCCAGCGCTGTTCAATTTCCTGGCCAATTTGCTCAAGCTTCTTCACAGCCATCGCTTCGTACGCTTCATAGATTAAGAACAACGTTTTTTTACCCTTCGTTAATTCCCGTACGGTACCGATAAACGTCGTAATCGCACCGGCTTCGCGCTGGACCACCTTATCAATTACTGCTTGAATATCGATTGGTTCCTTTGATATTTGATACATCATCCTGATTACACCTCTACACCCAAGCACTTAGGCTCTGCATTTTCGACCACTTGGTAACCGCCAATTTTTTCGACTTGTTCTTTAAACTGAGCCGATTGGATTATTGCCATTAGCAGCTTGCCGCTTTCGCTCTCATAAAAGCCTCTCGTCATTAGCAAATCATATTCTTCATCAGCAACAGGCACAAAATCTAGGTCCATCGCCTTTGCGGCAGGATAAATCCCGAGACCTGCCCCGTGCGCATCACCGTTCACTTCCGCTGCTACCGCTAAATGAGAAAACATTTCCCGGTCATAACCGGTAATATCTTCTGGTGTCAGGCACCCTTCTTCGAGTAAAAGATCAAAGAGGATTCGGGTTCCCGCTCCTTTTTGACGGTTAACGTAATTCGCGTTCACACTGGCTAAGTCAGCCGCTGATTCAATGCCAAGCGGATTGCCCTTTGGAAGGATCCAGCCTTGCTTTCTTTTTAAAAATGGATACAGAACGACGTCTTGACCGGCTAATAGTTTGTTTATATACGAGATATTATATTCTTTTGTACTTGGGTCAAGCAAATGAATACCCGCTACATGAGCCTCTCCTTTTCGAATCGCCATGATGCCTGCCATACTGCCGACATGTGAGGAGACAATTTTCATGTCGGTCCGCACCTGTTTTAATCGAGATGACAACAGGTCAATCGTCAAATCGTGGCTGCCGCAAAACACAATCGCCTGTTTGATTTCCTCAAGCGGGCGGAGCAGTTCTACTTCGGCTAGCTCCCCTTGTTCGTAACCAATAATGTTAGCTGGGACGATTAACAGGCCATCTGCCCTGACATATGACATCGTCACTCCTGCCGCTCTTGTCAGCGGATTGGCAACGAACTGTCCATTCACATAACCGATATTCATTCGTACGAAGTCCTCCGCACCCATGGACGAAACGATGCGGCGCCCTAGCTTGACGGTCACGGTCTGCCTTTTGGGTTCAGGGATTTGCAGATACTTGCAGATAAGCGGTCTGACAAACCACTCGAGCGCCAAATAAGCCGAGACTGGATAGCCCGGAACTCCGACAACAATCTTCCCATTTATTTTTCCTAAAATGACAGGTTTGCCTGGCCGTGCGGCGACCCCATGGGTAAAGACTTCGCCGATTTCGCCAATAATGTGGACCGTGTAGTCCTTCGAGCCTGCTGATGAACCCGCATTAATGACGATGATATCAGAGGTCTCAGCTGCTTCTAAAAGTACTTCTTTTATTTTTTCAGGCTCGTCCTTCACAATCGGAAGGAGGTTCGGTTCTCCGCCCCAATCCTTAATGAAGCCAGCAAATACAGAGCCATTAAATTCAATGATCTGTCCAAGTGCTAACTCAGCATTGGCTTCAACTAGTTCATTCCCGGTCGGAATAATCGTCACGACAGGCTTTTTTGAAACAGGAATGACGGTTTGCTGTCCTGCTAATAGGACACCTAAATCAGCTGGCCGGATGATATGCCCTTGTGGAAAAAGCATTTCCTCTTGAACCACGTCTTCGCCAATCGGACGAATATGCTGCCAAGGGGTTGCTGGCTCGATAATTTCAATCGTTTCCTCATCAGGACAATCGACATGCTCAATCATAATGACGGCGTTAAACGGTGAAGGGATCGCGTTCCCCGTATCAACATAACAAAATTCTTCGCCCCGTTTCAGACGAAGTGGATTTTGCTCATGGGCTGTATAGGTATTTTCAGCAATGACCGCAATTCCATCCATTGCGCTGGCATGGTAATGCGGCATTGAGACCCGTGCAAAAATGGGTTCAGCTGTCACACGGCCCAAGGAGGTAATCGTTGAGATTTCTTCCTTTTCAGGGGTCAGCCTAAAAGCCGCAAGAATTTCTTCTCTAGCTTGTGCTCGGGGTTTATCTTCTAAATATATTTTTCGTTTAAAGTTCTTATAATTCACTGCTTAGCCCCCCTTATCGTGATGCCATCACAGGTACGTATTCTCCCTGTGAAATTCCCTCTTTTTCTGAACTAATCTCAACAATTCCATCGCTTTTGACCAAGGTTGTAATTAAACCGGACTTGCCAATAATCGGCTCAGCCCACCATTCCCCTTCTTTTTCAAATAAACGGACCCGAATATAATCAGACCGTCCTGGTGAGGAAGGAATATTTTTTGTGATTCTAGCAAAAATACGCTCCGGTTTCCGCCGCGAGTCCTCGCCCTTTAATTTTCGTAAAATTTGCTCGCCAAACAGCTTAAAGATAATCATCGCGGAGGCTGGATGACCTGGCAGTCCTATCACTGGTTTCCCATTAGCCATTGCCAAAATCGTCGGTTTCCCCGGCTTAATCGAAATACCGTGGACAAATACTCCCGGGGCGCCTAAAGACTGGATGACATCCGTGGTATAATCCTTTGCGCCGACCGAGCTTCCGCCGGAAAGGATTAAACAATCTACCTGCTGATAGAGTTCACGGGCCTTTTGTTTAAACTCCTCAAAATCATCACGGACAATGCCGCCATATAAGACATCCACATTCCATTCGCTCGCTAATCCTGAAATCGTCAAATAGTTGATGTCGCGAATTTGCCCTTCTACTAAGGTTTCGGTTTGATAAGGAACAATTTCATCCCCCGACGAAAGGTAACCTACTTTTACTTTGCGGTAGACCGTTACAGTTGTAACCCCTAAAGAAGCGAGTGCCCCTAGTTCCTGTGGACGAAGTTTCGTGCCTGCCGTAAGAAGCGTTTCTCCTTTTTTAATATCTTCCCCGGCCCGAATCACGTTTTCTCCGGGTGCAATCTGCTTGTATGTATTTAATAGCGTATCGACATCTTCACAATGTTCAATCATGATAACGCTGTCACTTCCGATCGGAAGCATCCCGCCCGTTGGCACATAGACCGCTGTACCTGGGCCGGCTTGTGCAGTTGGAACCTCACCCATTTTCACTTCCCCTGTAACCGTAAGGAAACCTGGCATGGATTCGGAAGAACCATACGTATCCTTGGCACGAACAGCATATCCATCCACCGTTGAACGATCAAAACTCGGCACATTTTCCTGCGCAATCACTGGTTCAGCAAGGATATAGTGAAGCGCCTCTTCGAGCACCCGTACTTCAGTTTGCTTGGTTGCCGGTATATTTTCCTCGATTAAGGCAAATGTTTCTTCTACTGTTTTTACTTTGAAAAATTGCATGGTTCTCTTTTTCCCCCTTATACTTCCTTGTTCTGCCCGTTAAAGCGGGAAAAATCCGCTTCAGCCCACTTTTTGGCGTCTTCATACTCGTTTGGGTGATTCATATTAAAAAAGACTCGTTCTAAGTCCATACTGTCTGAGTGAAGATCTTTTTCTGTTACATATAAAACGTTTAAGTGATCGAGCAAATGCTTCATCCGGAGACGGTCCGCTTCAATCCTATGGGCAACCTCATCTGCCACCCTCTTTTGGAAAACGGCAAATAAAGGGTGCTGGACTCCATTAATGACGGGGATAACCGCATCATAATCACCGCATTTTTGAACGAGCAACTTTGCAAGTTCTCCTGAAACAAATGGCATATCGCAAGCTACAATAAAATTCGTATCATATTTGGAAGACAGCAAGCCGGCATGAACCCCTGCAAGCGGTCCTTTATCTGGATAATAATCCGGGGCCATCTTCAATCCTAAAAATTGATAGTCTTCAGGATGATTGGTTACAAGAATTATATCATTAAAGGACAACTTTAGCGTATCGGCAATTCTCTCAATGTTGGTTTTTTCGTTTATTTTTAAAAGCGCTTTATTGGTGCCCATCCTGCTTGATTTTCCACCTGATAAAATAATAGCCGCTGCCTTCATCATTCGAGCACCCTCTTAATTCAAATCTTTTTTCTCGCCCACCGCATGATAGCCATTTTCCTGTGCCACATAATCCAAGTGGATCGAGTGTAAATCTAGTAAGGCTGCTGATGGTTTTTCAATATATTGTCGTATATCAATAATTTTAATATAGCCATTACATTCTTCGCAAACCTGAATTTGCGATACCGCATCGCCTTCAGAAAACAAATATCCATATGTCCAATCGTCTAAGTTGTAATTTGTTAGCTGAAAAACGGCGATTTCGTAGAATTGCATTGAGATACTATTTCTTCTAAATCGATTTACCAAGTCTTACACTCCAGTGAATTCTGTTAAATTTATAAAATTGTTCTATAATAAGTAGGAGGTTTTAGATACGAAGGAGGAATACATATGACGATCAAAAAGGTAATGACGATTGCGGGGTCTGATACAAGCGGCGGCGCAGGAATTCAAGCAGACTTAAAAACATTTCAGGAGCTTGGCGTCTATGGAATGACGGCGCTGACATCGATTGTAACGATGGATCCGAAAAACAATTGGCACCATAACGTGTTTCCAATCGCGGTTGATACTCTTGAGACTCAACTAGAAACGATTCTTTCGGTGGGCATTGATGCAATGAAAACAGGCATGCTTGGTACGGTTGAAATTATCGAATTAGCGGCGCGAAAAATGGATGAAAATAAACTGGAGCGTGTCGTTATTGATCCGGTTATGGTTTGTAAAGGGGAAGATGAGGTTTTACATCCAGAAACGACCGATGCGATGCGCGAGTTCCTCTTACCACGCGCGCTAGTTGTTACCCCCAATTTGTTTGAAGCCGGACAGCTTGCAGGAATGAAGACTCCGCGTACTGTTGCGGAAATGAAGGAAGCGGCGGTAAAAATCCACGAGCAAGGGGCAAAATTCGTGTTGATTAAGGGCGGCGGCAAGCTCCAATCAGAAGAAAATGCGGTTGACCTGCTTTATGATGGAAAGGACTTTATGATGTATGAGTCTGAAAAGTTTGCAACTACCTACACGCACGGTGCAGGCTGTACCTACTCATCAGCGATTACCGCTGAATTAGCCAAAGGGAAATCCGTTTATGATGCTGTCGATGTCGCGAAAGAGTTTATTACAGCCGCCATCCAGCAAGGCTTCAAGCTAAACCAATATGTCGGTCCGACCTGGCATGGTGCCTACCGCAGTGCACTTTCAAAAACAGAGTACTGTGAAGATTGTGTTGAATAACAATAGAGAAAAGAGCCGATCGATTGGTCGGCTCTTTCTTTTTGTGTCATCTTTTGGTGTCAGGCACCGTGATCCTCTCTTCATCGAGCATTGATTTCGCATTTTTTTCCTGATTCTAGTATGATAGTTACATTATTAACTAAAATAGACATTAGACTTAATCATTCTATTTATGAAGGGAAAGGAGGTTGCACTTTGGAACCTATTGATATGAAAGGCGCACAGGCTGCGATTACGAGCTTTGCCAATAAAGAGGTCTACATTCACCTTGAAACGACAAACGGTGCCTATGCATCACATAACGACCAATCATTTTTTTCCGCTGGTGCATTCATCCGCAATGCGCTAGTCCGTTATGAATTAGGAAAAATAACAGGGAATGGCCCGTTTCGGGTTGGTTTGAAGATCAACCTTGGCTGGATTTATGCAGAAGGGATTACACATTACGAAATAGACGAAGACAATCACCTGCTGTTAGCCGGTCACGATAATGCAGGAAAACTAGCGGTTGCCTTGGAGATTTCCAGCACCCCTTTTGAATAGGCTGTGTAATACTTGCATGTTGATTTGCGCTCCAGGCGCGTGCGGTTCGCGGGCGGTCCGGGGAGCCTTCCGCTCCAATCAACATGGCTAATATATCAACAATAACCATTAACACAGTCATTGATAATAGGCAAGGCCCGAAAGGAGAATGATTTATGGAAAAAGAACGTCACCTCTTGGTCGTTTTTCCGCACCCTGATGATGAGGCATTTGGTGTGTCCGGGACGATTGCGACCCATGTACAGAACGGCACTCCTGTCACCTATGCGTGTTTAACCTTAGGAGAAATGGGACGCAACATGGGGAATCCCCCGTTTACCAATCGCGAAAACCTGCCGAAAATTAGGAAAGAGGAATTGAAGGAAGCGGCTCGGGTGTTGGGCATTCAAGACCTGCGCATGCTTGGATTCCGTGATAAAACGATTGAATTCGAAGACGAAGAGAAACTCGCCAACAAAATGTTAGCTTTGATTGAGGAAGTCAACCCTTCTCTTATTATTACCTTTTATCCAGGCTATTCCGTTCATCCTGACCATGATGCCACCGGTGCGGCGGTTGTACGGGCAGTTGGGAAGATGCCTGCTGCCGTGCGGCCAACCTTACACTGTGTAGCCTTTTCGAATAATTGTGTAGACGAAATTGGGGAACCAGACATCGTCAATGATATTAGCCCCGTCGCAGAAACAAAACTGGCTGCCATCCAAGCTCACCGGTCGCAAACCGAGCAGATGTTTATTGGTATGGAAGAGAAGTTGAAAAATCAAGACCCACAAATGATGAAGTGGATCAACAACGAACGATTCTGGACGTACAAATTTGATAAGTAAACGAAAAGCCCTTCGCAGCGAAGGGCTTTTTTCAATGCTAATATTCCCGGTGCAGCAGTGTACAAAGTGTGCACCAATCCCGGATAATAATCTTCCTCGACTTCATATCAATAATCCCATCTTTTTTTAGCTTGGAAAAAACACGGCTTACGCTTTCTCTCGTCGTGCCAACGACGGTTGCAAACTCTTGAATCGTCAAGGGAATCTCAATATCCCATCTGTTTAGACCATTTTTAAATTTATTTCCCAGGCGCTCTAATGTCTTCACTGTCTTCGCATATACATCGAGCAAGGCAATATCTCGTAATTGTGAGGTCATTTCCCGTAAGGCATCGCTCATATAACTGATCATTTGCATCGACAGCTCTGGGTGGTTGAATAAATCCCGTTCTAATTCCAACTTATCCAAAAAGAAGATCTTTCCATCCTGGAGCATAGTCGCTGTCGCTGGATAGCATTCTGTCCGCTTTGTAAACAAACAGGCCTCTGCAAACACATCCCCTTTTTGCTTCACACAGACAATAATTTCATTGCCATTCTCATCCTGCTTTGTCAGCTTAACAGCACCTGAATGAACAAAATACACCCCCTTGGCCACTTCCGCCTCAGAAATGATCTGTTCCCCCTTTTTCAACTCCAGCGTTTGAATCCTCTTTTCAATAATCGAAAGCGACTTTTGTGATAGATCCTTAAAAATAACAATTTTTCGAAGCAAATCCGTTTGTATTACTTCTTGATAGACTCCTAGATGCGGATCTTTTAAACAATCGACTCGATTCATCCTTCTCACCACCCCTTTATAGAACTCTACTTTTGATAAATACTTACCATCTATTGTAAACAACTCCATCCGCTGATGTAGTGACGAAATTCACAAAATGTTCATTGTTATAAAGCCAATTGAAACAATCGGTTTCACATAACGTTCAAAGTCTACCAAAAAGGTGTGAGTTAGCTCACATTTTTCTCCCTCATGAGCGTTTAGGATGAAGATGTTCATTTTATATAAAAAGGGAGGGAAAAATGTGAATAAAGCCATTATTAGTTTTGTAGTCTGTGCATTACTTGGTTTTGGACTTGGCTACTTAGTGTTTGGCGTGATCATGGGGGATTCCGAAAAACAGCCTCAGGTGGCACAAACAGAAACTGCCGCTGCCAAAGAAGAAAGTACGGATGCAAAGGAAACAACAACCGTTTCAGCTAATGAGGATAACATCCTTAACAAGAAGGGCTGTCTTGGCTGTCACAGTGTTGAAGCATTAAATATTAAGGGCGGTGCCGTAGGACCGGACCTTTCCCAAGCGTTTACTAACGTGGAAGGGAAACATGGCAAGCCGATTGAAGAATTCCTGAAGGCGCCTACTTCTGCCGTTATGTCAGGCGTTATTGGCAAAAATCCATTATCAGATGAAGAACGCAAGCAAGTGTTAGAACTACTTAAACAAGCTTCTGAAAAATAAAAAGGTGGTGTAATTAGATGAAAAAATGGATTCCGATTGCATCGGGTCTGCTTGCCGGGTTTGTTGCAGCAACGATCTCTTTTGCCGATTTCTCAGCAAAGACGAATACGGAAGCTTCTTCAAGCACTAAGAGCGATGCAGAAAAGGTGTATGTGCCATTCGGTCAAAAGGATGATTATTACCTATTTGCCTCTGGCGGCCACTCAGGCCAAATGTTTATTTATGGGGTTCCGTCGATGCGAAAAATTAGAACGATTCCTGTATTCTCTCAAGATTCCGCAACAGGATACGGTTTCGATGAGCATTCCAAAAAAATGATGGGCGACTATACATGGGGCGACCTTCACCATCCAGCCTTTTCAGAAACAAAGGGCGACTATGATGGAAAATATATGTTTGCTACTGATGTAGGAAACAGCCGTGCCGCCGTTGTAGACCTTAAAACATTTACGACGAAAGATATCATTCAAGTTCCAAACACTGCCGGCCCACACTGTGCAGCATTCGTGACAGAAAATACAGAGTACATGTTCCTGCCAACACGTTTCGCCGTTCCGCTTGGCCAGAAGTATGAATCTCTTGATGACTTCAGCACACAATACCGCGGTGTTATGTCTGCTGTAACCTTTAATGAAAAGAATCAAAAACTAGGTATTGCTTATCAAGTGGCACTTCCGCCATGGTCCTATGACCTATCTGATGCTGGTAAAAAAGAATCAGCTGATTGGGCGGTAATGACAACTTATAATACCGAAGAAGCGACTACTAATCTTGAAATTAACGCATCACAAGCTGATCGTGACTATATTGTCCTTTTTAACTGGAAAGAGCTTGCGAAAATGGTCAAGGAAGGCAAGTACGAAAATATTGGCGGTCAAAAAATGATTTTCCCTGAAAAACAAAAAGGCGGAATTTATTTAATTCCTGTCGCTAAATCACCACATGGTGTTGACGTCACACCAGATGGAAAGCAATTCATCGCTTCAGGAAAATTAGCACCGACAATGACTGTCTTCTCGTTTGAAAAAGCGTTTAAAGCGGTCGCAAACAAAGACTTCACTGGTGAACGGAATGGGATTCCTATTCTTAATTTCAAATCAGTGATGGAAAGAGAAGTAAACCCTGAAAACGCTTTAGGACCGCTTCACACTCAATTTGATGACAAAGGCATGGCCTATACAACGATGTTCATTTCTTCGGAAATCGTGAAATGGGATCCAAATACAGGTGAAACATTAGACCGTGTGCCTGTTCAATATTCCCCAGGACACTCTGTTGCCGCAGAAGGTGATACCGTTGCACCAGATGGAAAATGGATTATTGCTTTAAACAAGATTGCTAAAGACAGTTACTTGTCTGTCGGACCTTCCCATCCTGAGTCAATGCAATTGATTGATATCAGCGGTAAGATGAAGGTCATCCAATCTTCACCAGTAGACCCTGAACCGCACTATGCACAAATGATTAAAGCGGATAAGATTAAAACGATTAATGTATATCCTAAGGATGTCAAGAATAAGGAAGCCGTTTACAAGCAGAGTGATACGAAAATCGTCCGCAATGGCAACAAAGTTGACGTATACGGTATTGCGATGCGTTCGAAATTCATCTTTGATGCAAAAGCAAAACGACCAGACGTCATTGAAGTGAATGAAGGAGATCACGTCACCATCCATCTGACGAATATTGATTTCGATGAGGATATTACACACGGATTTGCCATCAACAGCTATAACTTAAACATGGAAGTTCAGCCTGGACAAACCAACACAATGGAATTTGTCGCGAATAAAGCGGGAACCTACCCACTTTATTGTACAAACTTCTGTTCTGCGCTCCACCAAGAAATGAACGGTTACTTCCTTGTAAAACCTAAGAAATAATATGTTGGAGATGGGTATCAATTAAATAGATTGATACCCATCCCTGTTTACAAATCTTATTATCGATAAAATCTAGTTGCAGCACCTAGCCCCTCTTTGGTCTAAGTCAATCCCTTAAGAAGGCAAAAAACGCCTTCTTGAAGGGCTTGCCTTATGCTTGTCGGGGCTGAGCAAGGCGCTTCCACTTTATAATAAAGGCGATGTTAACATGAAGGGTAAAACGAAAAAATTATCAGTGGTTTCTTCGATATTAATAGTTGTTTCAGCCATTTTGATGGTCATCTCATTATTTTTCCCGTGGTGGCAAATGATTTTCTTTGCTCCGCAATATCCAGAGGGACTAAATATCATTGTTTACCCAAATAAACTCGAGGGACAAATTGACATTGTTAATGGTCTCAACCACTATATCGGGATGGATAACTTTAGTGAAGAAAACTTCCCTGAATTGAGCTATCTTTCCTATCTTGTTGGTGGTTTAGCTATTCTTACCTTACTAACCGCCGTCTTTCGAAAAAAATCTATTCTTTATGGATTGATTGGCGTGTTTGTAATTGGCGGCTTACTTGGGGTGATTGACCTGCGGCAGGCACTTCATGATTTCGGAACAAATTTAAGCCCTGAAGCACCCATTAAAATAGATCCTTTTGTACCGCCGATTTTGGGACATAATACAGTAGCAAACTTTATTACCAACAGTGTGCTTGGCCCCGGTTCCTATTTACTTATTGGAGCATTTATCCTGTTACTCATTCCGTTATGGAAGGATCGAAAGTAAATGAAAAAAACTGCGCTCTTATCTTTCATTTTTTCTCTATTTCTACTGATGAGCCCTGAGAAAAAGCTGGCCGCCGAAAATTTACAAGCAACCATCGACAGCCTGAAAGATGGGGCGGTATTACAGCTTGAAAACAAAACATATCAGGGCAATATTGTCATCAACAAAGCAATGACGATTATCGGCTCACCTAAAACCGTTATTAAGGGCGACGGAACGGGAAACGTCATTTCCATCAAGGCCCCTCATGTGAAGCTGAGCCATCTAACGGTAACGCACGGAAGTATGAACCGGAACTCTGCTGAGGAATACGCGGCCATCAAGATTTATACAAACAGCAACGTTGTCGAACATATCAACATCCGCGACTCCTTTCACGGCATATATTTAAGCCAGGCTCACGATAATACGATTCGTGCTAACCATATTAAGGGAATGGGCAAGGGCAAAATCGCCGAACAGGGAAATGGAATTCACATTTATTATGCAAATGATAATCTGCTTGAAAAGAATACGATTGAAGGCACCCGGGACGGGATGTTCTTTGAATATGCCAACAACAATCACAGCTATGAAAATAATATCAGCCAGACAAGATATGGACTGCATTACATGTATTCCGACGAAAACATTTTTATGAAAAATACCTTCACGATGAATACCGGCGGCGCAGCCATTATGAACTCCAATCATTTGAAGCTCGAGGATAATCAATTTATTGTTAACTACGGCAACCAATCATTTGGCCTATTACTCCTTCAAGCCAATGATAATTTTATCGCCAATAATACCTTTTACATGAACCAGCGTGGTTTGTATATCGATCAAGCGACAAGAAACGAATTTCGTCACAACAAAATCGTTCAAAACCAAATCGGAATTGAACTATGGGCGAGTTCCAATGATCAAGTATTTACATTAAACCAAATTTCCGAAAATACGATTCCTGCGGTAACTCTTGGCGGCAATAGTGAGAATAATTCCTGGAGCAAGGATGGCAAAGGGAATGACTGGGGCAGCGCGTTCCCGATCACTGATTTAAACCAAGACCGCATTGGGGATTTTCCAATAACCTATCGTTCATCTTTATATCAATTAATGGAGGACCAAGAATTATCCTATTTATTTTTAAAAAGTCCGGCCCTGAAAATATATGAAAAAATGAATGCCGCACTTACAAACGAAGCCATTATGTTTAATGACCCACACCCATTAACAGCGTCAAATGGAACACATACGAAAGTTATTTTCCTTATTGTCAGCTTACTAATTGTGGGGATTTTAATAAAGGGGAGACACCTACTATGCATTACATTTGGAAGGAATGGAAGGAAAATATAAGAGGAAAAGGGCTTTGGCTAAGTCTAAGCATTATTGTTCTCATTTCAATCGCGATTTTATTTCGTTCCTCAGCCCTTTCATTTGATAAAGGCTTTTATGTGCTCTTAATCAACTTGTTTGATACGATTATCTATTTTATTCCGATTCTATGCCTATTTATCGGGGCCTTCTCGATTTTTCAAGAAAAGGAACAAAAAACATTGATCATGCTGCTAACAAAGACAGACTCTTTCGGAAGCTTCCTAATTAAAAAAAGCCTTGGGCTTTATGCAGTCGTCCTTGTCCCGCTGATTACGTGGTTTTTCATCTATTTGTTTCTATTAAAATTTAATTTCCAACTCGATATAAAGGGCTATTTTATCTTTGTGGCAGCAATCGTTTGTATGAGTCTCGTCTTCCTGCAAATTGGTGCGGCCATCGGTAGTTTTAGCCGCTCGAGGATGCAGATTTTAGGGTTTACGATCTTCGTCTGGTTTTACTTTTTCTTCTTACATGATTTTATCTTGCTGTCGTTCTTACCTGATGTCACCTATGAAAATGTGAAACTATTTTCTTCCGTCTACTTTTTAAATCCGCTTCAAGCGATTCGAATGTTTCTAGAAACAGGCACGGGGGTATATTCCTTTGGCCATATGTCAAGGCTCTTACAAGCATTTATGTGGACGAAACCCGTATTCTTCCTGCTCGGAAATCTGTTGTTCTGGCTTGTCACTTCGTTTTTAACAGCGATTGTTTTCAACCGTAAGGAGGGGTACGAATGATCAAAGTAACGAATTTAAACCAATCGTTTGGAAAAAAAAATGTCTTAGATTCCATCAATCTAGACATTAACCCAAACGAAATATGTGCCCTTGTTGGCCGCAATGGGGCCGGAAAATCAACGTTCATCAATAGTCTGCTTGGGTTACTGCCAGTGAAGCAAGGGGAAATTTTGATTAACGGGACTGCTGTTAACAAGAAAAATGTTGAATGGAAAAAGACGATTGCTTATTTGCCGGAAAAATTCATGCTATATCCGATGCTGACCGGTCTTGAAAATATCACCTTCTTTGCTGAAGCTGTGACCAAGACGGCCAACCAGGAACGGATCGAGCAGGTGCTACGCTCGGTCAGCTTGTGGGATGACCGTGATGTTCAAGTGAAGAAATATTCCAAAGGGATGCTGCAGCGCCTTGGTTTAGCAATCACCCTTTATCAGGATTCAAGCCTGCTCATTCTGGATGAACCGACGAGCGGCATCGACCCGCTCGGAAGAAAAGAAATTTTGGAGGTCCTTGGTTCCCTCCATGATAAAACGATTCTGCTGTCTTCCCACCATCTCGATGAAATCAAGCAGATTTGCACCCATGTTGCCTATTTGGACAATGGAAAAATGAAAAAGTTTACAGTAGATGAATTCTTACAAACTCATAATTTAGGAGGAATCAGTTCATGAAGACACGAATTATCTTTAGCTTGCTTCTGCTGATTGCCTTAATCACAGGATGCAGTTCAGGCCCTGACTATAAGGTAACAGTGACGAAGGACCTTTATTTCGTCAAGGACACAGCGATGCCATTTGAAATAAAAGTAACCGAAAACAACAAGGCCGTAAAAGGGCTCGATGTGTCTGCCCAATTATCAATGACCAATATGGACCATGGCAGCTATAATGTTAAGCTTGTGGAAGGCAAAAATGGGACCTACTCCGGCAAAGTGAACCTGCCGATGGGCGGTAAATACGAGGCCGCGTTTACATTAGAAAAAGACGGCAAAAAGGCAGAGAAAGTCATCGATCTAAATGTGACCAAGCCAAAAGGTGTCGCCATCATCAACGGCGAATGGATTACCAATGAAGATGTCAGCTTCTATAAGTTTATTAACCAGTTACAGCTGGAAATCAACCGTGAGAGCTCGCAGAAAAAATACACGGGTAAAAAGTTAGAGGAAGAATTGGCTTATTTAGATTCCCAGGAAAAAACACTTGAGGATAAAAATCAATTATTAACGCAAATTATCCGCCTTCGTGCGATGGCCTTACTGGCGGATGAAAAGGGCCATAAAGCTGCCGAGACTGAAGTGGATGCTGCCCTACTCAAAGCGCGCGAACAATATAATCAGTTCGAATCCGCTAAAAAGCTAATCAATGAGTACGGCGCAGATAAATTTTGGGCAACGGAAAAACAGCAATATCGAATGATTGTCATGTCCCAGAAGGTCCAAAAGGACTTAATTGAAAAAGTCAAAAAGGAAAACCCAAAAGCCGGCGAACAAGAAATCTACTACCAAGCCCAAAAAGAATACGAAGAACTTCTCGTCTCCCAGGTGAATTCCTTAAAGATTGAGATACTCTAGAAATAGAAGGGTGTCAGGCACCATGTGAATTCTTCACATGGTGCCTGACACCCTTTTCGGTTTATAAATCTCGTAATAACACACGATATAGTTTATCGTCTTTTTCGTCAGGGGTTCCTCTGCCGTCGGTGTTGTTGCTGACAAAGTAGAGGTAGTCGCCGTCGACATACAGGTCTCGGATTCGCCCCAGACTTGTAATAACGGGTCTGGTAATCATCTGACGCAATCCAAATTCGCGGACGGCATTGCCTCTTAATGTTGCTGCATAAAGCTTCCCATTCGCCGCAGCCAGCCCGGACGGTGCCCACGTTTCATCACCGGACTGATACAAAGGGGTTACCATCCCCGCTTGCTGTTCCGGACCTTGAATTACCGGCCACCCATAATTCGACCCTGGGGTAATCCGATTGATTTCATCATGAGCCGATGGACCGTGCTCACTTGCATATAAAGTCCCGCCAACCCACACTAATCCCTGTGGATTGCGATGGCCATAACTGTAGACATATGAGTTTGGAAAAGGGTTGTCCTCGGGAATCGTTCCATCTAAGTTTATTCGTAAAATTTTCCCATTTAACGTTTTCAAATTCTGAGCCGTTTCCGGAGTGGTCGCATCACCTGTGGTGATGTACAGCATCCCATCCGGACCGATTTTCAGCCTGCCGCCGTGATGATAGGCAGCACTCGGAATCCGATCAAGCAGGATTTTCTCCTCGGACCACACAGAACCGTTCGTCCTTAGGACAATCACCCGATTAAATTGCCCCTTGCCATCATCACTATAGGTATAATAGGCGTACGCCTTATGATTATCTTGAAACTGAGGATCAAGAACAAAACCTAGCAGCCCCGCTTCAGCCGCCTTGGCAAGCGGCTTTTCTAAACGAACTGGCTGGCGTTCTATTTTACCGTTTTCCATCTTAACAATGTTTCCGGTTCGTTCGCTGATGTAGAAAGCTTGATTTATCCGGTCAATTGACCATGGCACTTGCAATTTTCCAGCCAAAACTTCAATATTTGGCTGATTGACAACGACCTCTTCCTCTTGGATTCTGTCGTCCTTTTCAAAAAGAGAACAGCCCGACAACAAGACAACCATCAGTAGTAAAATAGAACAAGCTTTATTCATTGACTCCTACCTTTCTTAAATTACCTCAAGAATTGCCTTCCCTACGCCACTCTCTTCATTCGTATCCGTAATCACATCACAAAGAGACTTTATGTAATAATCAGCATTCCCCATCGCAACCGATCTTCCTGCTTTTTCAAGCATGGAAACATCATTATAATTATCGCCAATCGCCATGGTTTCAGCTAAATCAATCCCTTTTAATTTCACAAACGACTCCAGTGCAATCCCCTTTTGAGCCTGTGTATTGGTAATTTCCAAATTATCATGGCCAGACGTTGAAACGACGATTCCTTCTAGCTCTGAAAGGGACTCGTTTGCTGACTCCAATCGGTCTGCATCAAAAGAGAAGGCAAGTAATTTATAGATTTGATAGTTTTCATCAGCAAATAAAAGTTCATAATCCTCGATCGTATGTACTAGGCCATCACGTAGTCTAGCCCCAGCAGCCTCAGTAATCTCTTCTCGATTTACTTCGGGATTGGCACTCATGATGATGTCAACGAGAATGGAAACCGCCTTGTCGGCATCCATCGTGAAGGCACCTTTGTTTGTGTATACTTCGAAATAAATATCCTTTTCCCTTAGCCTTGCCGCTACCTCTCTTGCCATTTGTTTGCTGATTGGTGTGGCTGAAAGAACGACTCCTTCCTTGGAGCGTACCTCTGCGCCATTCGCACAGATAACCGGGCAATTTATGCCTGCTTGAGCTAGGACGTAAGTTGCTTCTTGATACGACCTTCCCGTTGCGACCACAAATTCAATTCCTTGCGCTTGTGCTTTTACGATCGCGTCCTTATTTTCCTCACTGATTAATTGCTTCGAATTCAATAATGTTCCATCCATGTCTGATGCAATACATTTAATCATGTTGTCCCCCCTCTATCCATTTTCATTATTGCCATTTTAACATGATTACCAAAACATTATCTCCCATATGCTCATGCTAAATACTTACTACCCTCGCGAACACTTAACGGTGCTAACTTTGTTCCTTCAATAAATCCCTTTACAGAGGCGGGATTTGTCTTCGAATATTCCCGTAACACCCAGCCAATTGCCTTTTGGATAAAAAATTCCTTGCTGTCCGCATTTTGCTGTATGTAATGATAAAGCAATTCTTCATTCGTTTTTCCCTTATATTTTAATTGAAAAAGCAGTGCCGCTCTTCGCAGCCATAGATTGTCGTCATTGGCCCAGCCATTAATTGTTTCGGCCACCACTTCAGGGAATTTCTCGGCAATTTTTCCAACCGGCTTGGGAGCAATCGCATCAACCGTATCCCACCAAGATTTGATTGTAATCAGTTGCTCCATAAATGGCAAATCCGTTTTCTCGAGCTTATTCAACGATTTTTCCATATAAACCAATGCTGTATATTGGTATTCTCGTTCTTCCTTCGCCCAAAGTTCTCGAATCAAATCTTGGTTAAACGGCTCTTTTAAGATCCCTGTCTCTTGAAAAAATTGCTTTTCCAGCACACTGCGCTGTGGTTTCTTGATGCCCAAGAAGGGGAAATGATCTTTCATATATTTCTTCATCGGTTCGGCATTTGCTTCATTGCGATTTTCTTCAAATAGTTGTGTTAACAGCGCAATATTTGGCGACATCCAATTCCACCTTTTCAAAAATAATACCCACTAAATCAATAGTAATTCTCTTATCTTCCAATATTTCCTTTATTTTTTTCGAATAAACCACTTTCCTAAAACCAAACTAAATCATAGTAGAAAAGGAGGGATATTACCATGACCAAGAAATACAACAAGGGCAGCAACAATCAAAACTCCCCGCAAGCAGGGCATGCAGAGGCTGAATTTGCCAGCGAGTTTGTGAGCGGTGATAACAGCAAAGGCAATAAGCGGAATAAAGGACAGAAAAGCAAGACGAATCCAAACCCTTAAAAGGTAAAAATCGACTTTCACATTTGAAAGTCGATTTTTTAGTCTTCATTATCCTCATTTAATTTTATTGATGGGTTAAAAATAAATGCACCCGAAACACCTTCAGAGGGCTGTTTTTGCTCACCTCTGAATTGATCCTGCATTTCGAGGTTTGCACTTTCTGCTGCAGAACGTCTTTCCGTAGATGCGTGTACCTTCCCATCTTCAAGTTGTTCGTTAATCTTAATGTTTGCTTCAATCGTTTCATTTGCTGCATTCTCGTCTTTTGCCATTATGTAAGCCCCTTTGATTTCAAAGTATTTAAGTATGTTGCCCAATTCACACCTTTGTTATCTAAACTTTTCATATAAGTTGGAATGTTTATGGCTACACTCAACCATTGATTATTAAGATGAATGGCACCAAAAGAAAGAACTGACCCATTTCAGGTCAGTTCTTTCTTACTTAGTGACAACTAAATGAACGGATTCTGTTTAAATCCATTCCGTAATATTCCCAGTGGTATCCGCGCCAGCGATACCCGGCGATCGAGGTTCTGCCTACGTAGGTTGGATAATACCAGAAGCTTCTTCCATTATTCAACCAAACATAGGTATAACGGTACAGACAGTGCCTAATTCCACCTGGGTCAACCGCATATAATCCAGCTGTTTCCTGAGGGATGTAGGTTGGCGGCGGTGCAGTCGGGGCACCTCCATAATGCGGGCCACCTCCAAATGGTGGTTGATGCCCTCCACCGTGCGGCGGTGGTTGATGCCCTCCACCATGCGACGGTGGTTGATGCCCTCCACCATGCGACGGTGGTTGGTGCCCTCCACCATGTGGCGGCGGTTGATATCCTCCACCATGCGACGGCGGTTGATATCCTCCACCATGCGACGGCGGTTGATGCCCTCCACCATGCGACGGTGGTTGATACCCTCCACCATGCGACGGCGGTTGATACCCTCCACCATGCGACGGTGGTTGATACCCTCCACCATGCGACGGCGGCTGCTGCTGTTGGCCTCCACCATGCGGCGGTGATTGCCGCAGGTTGTTTTCATAAGAAAAAATTGGCATACTACCATGACCCTGAGGGTAATTGAAATGATCCAAGGCTTTAGTCCCCTTCTATTTATATTCCCTCTAATGTATGCGCCCCGCCTAATTTGGTGAAAAGCTATTAATATATATTAGTGATATTCGAACGTTTGGCTATTCTACCTTGCTTGCTGCTAACTCCCTAATTTCCTCCGCAATTTTACTCTGGATCCGTTCGACGACTGAAAAATCCATGGCGGCAATATAAATTTCCTCTAACTCATCATGAAGTTCCTTAGCCTTGGCTAAATAGGAAGTAGCCTCAAGCATTTTATTTTTGTAATTGGTTGAGATTTTAGTGATGATATCGGCAAAAATTTCATCTGTCCCGGACGCAATCAGTAATTCATACATATCAATGATTTCATCCCCATCTCTGCTTGGGAAATATTCATGTGGTGCGGTACTATCAAAGATGGCAATGCCCAGCTCCCTGAAAATCACCATATCAAGGCTGTGCGGGTCAAAGCCACAATGATAAACTTCTACATCGACCCCTTTAACCTCAGCTGCTGCCGCAAGCTTTTTCAGCATTGTTGATTTCCCAGAACCCGGACGCCCTTTAATGAAATAACGTTTTGGAATTCCTTCGGTTAGATTCGGGACATAATCTACCGGCCCTTTTGGCGTAGCAGCACCTAAAAAGCGATGGCGGATATCAGATTTTTTACTGAGCTTCATTTTTCCAAAGAAGGTGTCAATTAATTTGTTAGTTAATTGATCGGCTTTCTTAAAATCCATGCTGTTGATATAAATCTTTTCCCAATCATCGTGGATATCCAGCGCTTCTTTATAGGTATCATACGCCTTATGAAAGGATTGACTAATCTGATTGGTTAACTTCATGATCGTATTTTTATGGATGGCCAGCGCACGGGCATCCCAGGCTTCACCAAGGTTAATGTATTCGTCAACCGCTCCAGGTGTTTTCGGTTCAATCACATGCGGAGCGGTACCATCGACAATTCCCACCTTTAACGCTGGGATCAACACTCCATCAATGGAATTGTTATCAGAAGAACAATGTAAAAATTCAATATCATAGCCCTTTTCAAGCCACTCATTACCGATTTTTTTCATTAATGAGGATTTACCTGTTCCTGGACCGCCTTTTAAAATAAATAACCGGTCGAGACCTTGAAGATTGGAGTCATATAAATTATGAAAGCCTCTTGCTGTATTCCCGCCTGCAAAGTAATTTTTAATTTTCCCTGCCACTCATCAACACTCCCTTTTATAGTGACAATCGTAAGATAAATTCAATTTCACCCTATCTTATGCGATTGTTATTTATAGGTGAGTGCCTAGGGAAAAAATCTTACTTAATAATGGGGACAATGTCAGCTTTTGTGACCTCTTGCAATAGAACAGGTTCTAATACGATTTGAACCCCAATTTTCCCACCACTAACAATGATTGAATCGATCGACCTGCAGCTTACATCAATAAACGTCTTATATTCTTTTTTCATGCCAATCGGCGAGCAGCCGCCGCGGATATATCCAGTCCATTTCTGAATATCCTTCACCGGAAGCATTTCAATATTCTTTTCACCGGCTGCTTTGGCTGCCTTTTTCAAATCCAATTCCTCTGCCACGGGAATGACGAAAACAAATATATTCCTGCTCGCGCCCATTGCAACAAGCGTTTTATAGACTTCCTTTGGCTCCCGGCCAATTTTCTCCGCAACAGAAAAACCGTCGATTTTCCCATCTTTATTATCGTAGGTCAGCATCTCATAGCTAACCTTTTTTGCGTCAAGAATACGCATTGCATTGGTCTTACCCTGTGCCACTTTACAAACTCCTCCCTGACTTTAAAGACTACTATCCAGTATCAGCATACTGGAACAGCAAAAATTACACAAAATCACCCAAATTCTGTCACCCGTTTGTCACTCTATTAAACCATTATTATAGTACACTAAAATTAACAAGATTAAATTACATACATTTCAAAATAGATAATATCTTCATTATCACTATTCAGAAATTGCTTATATGAAATTCCTCACTAATATTATATTGAAATAAGTTACATTTAATCATACATAGAGAGAGAAGTTGCTCATCCAAACTATTCTACTTGAGGTGGAATCAATGAAATATGATTTAGTGCTTTTGCATGCACCAAGTGTTTATGACTTTCGAAAAAACTCCCTGCTAGCCGGCCCCATCAGTGATGTTGTGCCATCATCACCTGTTTTTGAAATGTACCCCATCGGAATCACTAGTATTGCAGAATACCTTGAAAGATACGGTCTTCGGGTCAAGATCATTAATATCGCCAATCGGATGCTGATGAGTAATAAGTTTGATGTGGAAGCAAAGTTAAGGAATATTAACACCAAGGCTTTCGGCATTGATCTCCATTGGCTTCCGCATGCACACGGCAGTATCGAGCTGGCGAAAATTGTAAAAAAGCTTCATCCAGATATTCCAGTGATTTTTGGCGGACTTTCTGCCACTTATTATCATAGGGAGTTAATTGAATATCCTTGCATAGACTTTGTTATGCGCGGCTATTCAACCGAAAAGCTGATGCTGTTATTGATGAATAAAATTGAACAAGGGAATACCCACTATGCGGACATTCCCAATTTAACTTGGAAAAAGGGGAGCGGCATCGGCTGCAATCCGCTTACTTATGTACCAAAGGATTTGGATGACCTTGACGTTCCAGGATATCGTTATGCGATCCGTTCTGTGTTTAAATATCGGAATTTCCTTGACCCGCTTCCGTACAATGGCTGGCTGCAATATCCAAATACCGCTTTACTGACAGCGAGAGGCTGTTCACAAAACTGTCTCATCTGCGGCGGTTCTAAGGATGCCTATGATCAAAACTGTAACCGAAGCTCCCTTGCCTTACGGTCGCCCGAAAAACTAGTTGAGGACATTAAATTCATTTCACGCTTTAGCCGGTCACCGATTTTTATCCTTCATGACCTGCGCCAGGGCGGACGTGAATACGTGAAGGAATTTTTTAGCCGGCTGAAGGAACTTCATCTTAAAAATGAGGTCGTCTTTGAGTTATTCCAGTATGCAGACGAAGGGTTCTTTCAACAGATGAATGATAGCGTTCCGAAATATAGTATTGAAATTACCCTGGAAACACACGATGAAAAAATCAGACGCTACAACGGGAAATTCAACTGTACGAACCCTAAAGTAATCGATACGCTTAATTTTGCCTTAAAGCATGGCTGTAAAAAAATTGATTTATTCTTCATGGTTGGGATTCCAGGACAGACCTATGACAGCGTGTTAGAAAACATTGATTTCTGTGAAAAAATCCATCTTGCCTGCAATCAAGACAAACGGATATTCTACTTCGTCGCACCACTTGCACCGTTCCTAGATCCTGCAAGCCCAGCGTTTGAAAATCCAGAACACCATGGCTATAAAAAGTTCTGCCACACACTTGAGGATCACCGCAAGGCGATTACCCAGCCTTCGTGGAAGCATATGCTTAGCTATGAAACAAAAGATATGACACGTGATGACATTGTTAATTCAACCTATGAATCGGCACAACTACTAAATGATTTCAAATTAAAATACGGCCTGATTGATGAAGAAAATTATCTAGAAATCAAATGGAAAATAGAGAAATCGATGGATTATATTGAAAAAATTGATTATGTTCTCTCTCTTCCAGCAGAGCAGCAACCTGGTGAACTAGCAAAGATTCGTGAGGAAATTGAAGAGTTAAATAAATATAGTATTTGTGGAAAGAACGAGTTAAAGTGGGAAGTTCAAAAGAATTACGCTAACTTCTTTTCGCTCACATTAGTCGGACTCGAACAGCTCTATGAAGATTATGCGAACAAAATTAGACATCTATTAAGTCCGAAAAGACGACAGCAATTCCAGATTGATACCGAACGAAGAAAAATGAATATATAAATATTAAAAGGAGCTGGGGGATTCCCAACTCCTCTTTTATAGCCAAGGCTTAGTGACCGCCTAAATAAGCATTTCTAATTTGATCGCTTTGATTAAGCTCTTCAGCTGTACCTGAAGCAACAATTTTTCCGGTCTCAATGACATAGGCACGATCGGCAATCGATAACGCCATATTAGCATTTTGCTCTACCAATAAAATGGTTGTCCCAGTTTTATTGATTTCCTCAATAATCTTGAAAATGGTTTTTACTAAAATCGGCGCAAGACCCATGGAAGGCTCATCTAATAGTAATAGACGAGGTCTAGCCATTAATGCACGGCCCATGGCGACCATTTGCTGCTCTCCCCCAGAAAGCGTACCAGATAGTTGCTTACGGCGCTCCAGCAAGCGAGGGAATAACTGATAAATCTTTTCAAAATCTTCTTGAATGCCTTTTTTATCTTTCCGTAAATACGCACCTAATTCTAGATTTTCCTCAACCGACATGTTTGAGAAAACACGGCGGCCTTCCGGTACTTGCGAAATCCCCCGTTTAACAATTAATTGAGGAACCTTGCCCTCCACATGTTCACCTTCAAACAATACTTCACCATTTTTCGGTTTTAGTAACCCTGATATGGTTTGTAAAAGCGTACTTTTCCCAGCACCATTGGCGCCAATCAGTGTGACAATTTCTCCTTGATTGATCTCGAGAGAAACTCCCTTCAATGCATGGATATTTCCATAATAAACATTAATATCATTTACTTTTAGCATTAGGAGACCTCCTCTCCAAGATAAGCTTCGATGACTTTTGGATTATTTCTAATTTGTTCAGGTGTACCATTGGCAATTAATTGACCATGGTCAAGCACATAAATTCGCTCACAGACACCCATAACAAGAAGCATGTCGTGTTCAATTAATAGGATCGTTAACGAAAATCTCTCACGAATTAACGCGATTAAATTCATCAGTTCTTCTGTTTCCTGTGGATTCATGCCGGCAGCCGGTTCATCCAGCAGCAATAATTTAGGATTAGCAGCTAATGCCCGGGCAATTTCAAGGCGACGCTGCTGACCATATGGTAAATTTTTTGCCTTTTCATGCATCACATTTTCTAGCTTAAAGATTTTTAAGAATTCAATCGCCTTTTCTTCCATTTCCTTCTCACCGGAGAAGTGGGAAGGGAGGCGGAAAATAGAGCTCAGCATCGAATGCTTGGCCAACGAATGATAGGCTACCTTTACATTATCGAGAACAGACAGTTCACTAAACAAACGAATGTTTTGAAAGGTCCGGCTGATTCCCTTTTTGGTAATTTTATATGGCGCAAAGCCATTTAGTTTTTCGCCATCTAACGTAATGCTTCCCTCGGTTGGAACGTAGACACCTGTTAGCAAGTTAAAAAACGTCGTTTTCCCGGCACCATTTGGGCCAATTAAACCGACAAGTTCACCCTGATTTAATTCCAGGTTTACATCCGAAACAGCCTTTAAGCCGCCAAAACGGATCCCGGTATTTTCTACTTTAAGCAACGTTGTTTTTTCATTCATTTTTGCACTCCTCCTTTAGCGGTTTTACCAGCTTTAAAGAATGAGGTAATCTCTCTCGTTCCTAGCAATCCTTGTGGTCGGAAAAGCATCATTGCAATTAAGACAAGACTGTAAACAACCATCCGAACCTCTGGATAACTGGAAAGGTAGGTCGAAATAATCGTTAATAAGACCGCTGCAATAACCGCTCCAGACATACTTCCAAGCCCGCCTAATACTACAAAAATTAAAATATCAAATGATTTCAAAAAGCCAAAGTTAGTCGGCTGAATGATATAAAAGTTATGCGCATATAAGGCACCGGCAATTCCGGCAAAGAAGGCACCGATGGCAAAAGCTGTAACCTTATAAAAGGTTGTATTGATCCCCATTGCATCTGCAGCAATTTCATTTTCTCTAATTGAAACACAAGCTCGTCCATGTGTCGAGTTGGTAAAGTTCACAATCACAATGATGGTTAGCAATACACAAGCAACCAGCCATGGCCACGTTGTTAAGTGGGAGACTGTCATCCCGCTTGCCCCACCGACATATTCAATATTTAAAAAGACAATTCTTACAATCTCTCCAAAGCCAAGCGTGGCAATGGCAAGATAATCTCCTTTTAATCTAAGTGTCGGAATCCCTATAATGAGCCCCGCCACAGCGGCTGCCAATCCGCCAACAAGGATGGCCACTGGAAAGGGCAGGCCCAATTTCATGGTCATGATTGCTGAAGCGTAGGCTCCAACGGCTAGGAAACCAGCATGTCCAATTGAAAATTGCCCTGTAATCCCAATAATTAAATGGAGACTTGCGGCTAGGATGATATTAATTCCGATAAAAAATAGTGTGTTTACATAAAACTGGTTCAATGACCCGCCAGTTATTAAAAATTGCATGACGACTGAAAATATAACGGCTAAAACGATCGAGGTCCAGAAAAACTTCGCTTGTTTTAAAATTGCCATCGCTAAAAGACCCCCTTAAACCTTTTCCCTGATATTTTTACCAAATAAACCTGCTGGACGGAAGATTAAGATTAAGATAAGGACGACAAATGCTACGGCGTCACGCCATAGGGAGTAGCCTGCTGCACTAACAAGTGACTCGATTACACCCAAAACTAAACCGCCAGTCATCGCCCCAGGAATACTCCCGATTCCGCCTAAAACTGCGGCAACAAATGCTTTAAGTCCTGGAATAATTCCCATCAAAGGCTCAATTTTTGTATAGTAGACACCAAAAATAACTCCGGCTGCACCAGCAAGGGCAGAACCAATCGCAAAAGTTGCTGAAATCGTGTTATTCACATTGATTCCCATTAATCTTGCGGCATCCATATCGTGTGATACGGCTCGCATGGCTTTACCAATTTTTGTTTTATGAACGATAAATTGTAGTAAAATCATTAAAATTAACGAAGTTCCTAAGATAAGTAAGGACTGACCGCTAATTTTTACCCCTAAAAGCTCTAAGCTCTTTATTGGAACGATTCCATCTGGATAGGCTTCCGGCTGGGCACCACGAATATAAATGGTACCGTACTCAATAAACAACGAAACCCCAATTGCGGTAATAAGGGCCGCAATTCTAGTTGCATTTCTAAGAGGCTTATAAGCAATCCTCTCGATTAAAACACCAAAGATGGCACAGGCCACCATTGAAATAAGTAATGCTGGGAAAAATCCTAAATCTAAAATAGTAATGGAATAAAACCCTATAAATGCACCAACCATGAATACATCTCCATGGGCGAAGTTAATCAGTTTTACAATACCATAAACCATTGTATACCCTAGAGCGATTAATGCATAAATACTGCCCAAGGATATTCCATTTACAAGCTGCTGTATTAATTCCATATGTCTTACACTCCTTTGGACCGACTTCACGTATCTTTTTTTAAATACAATTAAACAAAGTTTGCATGTTGGGAAACTTGCATTTCTTTTATAAAGTGGAATAGGGAGACATCACGCTCCCTATTCCTCTGGCAAACTATAAAATTTTGCTAGCTTCAACGATAAGGCGCTTCCGCTTTTCTCTTAAGGATTAATCTTTGTCTTAAATTGTTGTTCTCCGTTTTTGTACTCAAGGATAACAGCGGCTTTAATTGGATCATGGTTTTTATCAAGCTTCACTTTTCCAGAAACAAGTTCTAATCCATCTGTTTCAGCGAGTGCCTTCTGAATTTTGTTAGAATCACTGCTTCCAGCACGTTTAATCGCATCCGCAAGGAAGTATACTGTGTCATAACCTAGAGCTGTAAAGGCATCCGGAGATTTACCGTCGTATTTTGCTTTGAACGCTGCAACAAAGTCTTGAACCTTCTTATCACTATCACCTGATGAATAGTGGTTTGTAATAAATGTATTATTCAGTGTATTTGCTCCAGCGATTTCTACTAGTTTAGGAGAGTCCCAACCGTCACCACCCATGATTGGCACATTTAAGCCAAGCTCACGAGCTTGTTTGATAATTAAACCTACTTCTTCATAAAAGCCAGGAACGAATATATATTCTGGTTTTGCTGATTTTATATTTGTTAAGGTTGCACGGAAATCTGTATCCTTCGCCACATAGGCTTCTTCTTTAACAATTTTTCCGCCATTTGCCTCAAAATTCTTTTTAAAAGAATCAGCAAGACCTTTAGAGTAATCGCTTGAGCTATCAATCAGAACAGCCGCGCTCTTAACCTTTAAATCATTGGAAGCGAAATTTGCTGCAACTGTACCTTGGAATGGGTCAATGAAGCATGTACGGAACACAAAATCATTTACCTTTCCATCTTTATTTGTGATCGTTGCGTTTGTTGCCGTTGGTGTAATTAATGGAATTTTGTTATCTTGAGCAATCTGCACTTGTGCTAATGTGTTTGTACTTGTTGCCGCACCGATCATCGCAACAACTTTATCCTGAGTGGCAAGTTTTAGAGCACCATTTGTAGCCTCTGCTGCATCTGACTTATTGTCAACTGTCACTAATTCTAGTTTTTTGCCATTAATACCTTTTTTGTTGATTTCTTCGATTGCTAACTCAATACCTTCTTTGGCAGATTGACCATAAGAAGCTACTCCACCCGATAGTTCAAGGTTCGCACCAATCTTAATTGTGCCTCCTTTTTCCCCATCGCTACTAGCACTTGAATTACATCCTGCCAACACACCTGCTGCAACCATAAACGACATAAAGATACCAGCCAATTTCTTTTTCCTCATGATTTACCCCCTGTTTTTTGAAAAAATTTTCCCAAACGCCTTTGTCTAACTGTTTTAAAAAAAGATAATATTCTGAAAACATTGTACAAAATATTCGGGGGTTCGTCTAGTGGTATTATACATTATTTTAAGATAATTTGCAATAAAGCAAATATATGAATTATATCCACTAAATAGCCTTTATTACACTAAAGTCGAAAAGGATTTATGTGAAACGGGAAAATGAATTCTCTTTTTTAAATATTTTGGTTAAATATGATTCAATGTTCTATATATAAAAAAAGAGACTCCTCTATAAGGAATCTCTTTGGACTATTTATTATACTAGTTCTGTATTTTTCGTTTCTTTTCCCAATACGAAAACGGACATTGCTCCAATTAAGACAGAAATACAGAAGATCATAAAGATGGTTGAAATCGATACTTGCTGTGCGACAAGATTACCGACTAATAAGGGGCCTAACACGCCGCCAACTCTTCCAATCGCTGCTGCCATACCAGAGCCTGTACCACGCATGATGGTTGGATATTGTTCAGGGGTATAAGCGTAAAGACCTCCCCAAGCACCTAGGTTAAAAAATGATAATAGAATTCCTGAAGTCATCAACAGGGCAGTCGATTCTGCTGCACCAAAGAAATAGGCACTCACTGCTGCACCAATTAAATAGACAACTAAAACGAACTTACGGCCGAATTTTTCAATAAACCAGGCGGCTGTAAAATAACCAGGGAGCTGTGCTAACGTCATAATTAGCACATATTCAAAGCTTTTAATTAAGCTGAATCCTTTCATAATCATTACACTTGGAAGCCATAAAAACATTCCATAATAGGAGAAAACTACACAAAACCATAAGATCCAAAGCATCGTTGTTTGGCGCCTGTAATCCTTTGAAAATAAATTCCTCATGCTTTGGAAGACTGAAATTTTTTCCTTGTCCTTAACGGCCGTAAAACGGGGTGAATCCGGCAGCCCCATGCGTAGGTATAATGCATATAAAGCAGGAATGGCACTAATAAGTAATGCCACTTGCCAGCCAAACTTTGGAATAATGAAATAAGAGATAACTGCAGCAACTAGCCAGCCTCCTGCCCAAAAGCTCTCAAGCAGAACCACAATCCTGCCGCGTTTTTCGGCGGGGACACTTTCTGATACGAATGTGGAGGCAACAGGAAGCTCTCCTCCTAAACCAGCGCCGATGAAGAACCTTAACACTAAAAAGGCGGTTAATGTGGTGGTCATTGCGGAAAGCCCGCTCCCAACGGAAAATAATAATAACGTGATGATAAATACATTTTTGCGGCCAACTTTATCTGCCATTAATCCAAAAATAAGTGCACCAACGGCCATCCCAATGGAATTGACACTTCCAATCCAACCCATCTGCCCAGGAGTCAGCTCCCATTCTACTTTTAAGGCCGCAATGATAAAAGAGAGCATGCCGACATCCATGGCATCAAACATCCAGCCCATCCCGGCAATGCCAAGCAATCTCCGGCTTGAAATTTCCTTTTTGTCTTTCATATGGATCCCCCTAAGTTGTAGCTGTTTTTTTACATTATTCCCTAATTTTCTTTACTTTAGGTACGAAAATAATCGATTAACCATAAGTATTCTAGCAGGTGTCTTTACAGTTGTCATTAATAATTTACTTTATTTTGGTAGAGGGGGGTCCGTCCTTTGCTAAAAGATTACATTGGGGTCGATAGATAATGTTATTGTAAGTTTACATTTACCCTAAAGCATCAAAAGTCGTTCTCTCGGTAAATGAAAGAAAGCCCATCAACCATATGTATTGACTAAAAGAAGAGACTGGAACCCCAGTCTCTCCTCCTATACCTATCCATCCAAACCCGTTTCCACATTTTTGAACTGATTAAAAAACATATTGTAATATTTTCCTTGCTGACTCATTAACGTATCGTGGTTTCCACTCTCGATAATTTCCCCATGGTCAATGACCATGATGGTGTCGGCATCGCGGATCGTATTGAGGCGGTGGGCTATGATAAAGCTGGTCCGGTTCTCCATCAATGTTAACAAGGCTTCTTGAATATGGAGCTCTGTCCTGGTGTCAATGCTGCTCGTCGCTTCATCTAGGATCAGCAGGGCGGGCTTAGCTAAAATGACTCTCGCAATCGCCAGCAGCTGCCGCTGTCCTTGGCTTAGATTCCCGCCATTTTCAGACAAGACCGTTTCATATTGGTTTGGCAGCCGTTTGATAAAAGTATCGGCATTGGCCATCTTCGCCGCGCGTTCCACCTCATCGTCCGTTGCCTTCGTATTTCCATACTTAATATTTTCCTTGATCGTCCCTGAGAATAAATACGTATCCTGGAGGACAAATCCAAAGCATCTTCTTAAACTGTCCCTTGTGTATTCCCGAATATCATGGCCATCGAGGAGAATTCTTCCGTCTGTCACGTCATAAAATCTTGTCAGGAGATTTACGATCGTCGTTTTTCCGGCGCCGGTTGGTCCGACGAACGCGGTACTACTGCCGATATCCACTTCAAAGCTGACATTTTTTAGAATCGCCACATCTGGTCGGTAACCAAAACTTACATTCTCAAATATGACATGTCCTCTTGGATTTTCTAAGGCGATTGCACCTGGGAGATCTTCTGGCTCCTCTTGTTCATCGATGATTTCAAAGACACGTTCGGCCCCAGCAACGCCAGACTGAAGAATGTTGAAAATATTCGCCAGGTCATTAAGCGGCCTGACAAATTGCCTGGAGTAGGTGATGAAGCTGGCAATTGCCCCAATCGTGATGATGCTTTTGACCGCAAGGATTCCTCCAACTACCGCGACCACTGCAAAGCCAAGGTTATTAATGACGTTCATGATCGGCATCAAAAATCCGGACCAAATTTGCGCCTTGAGGCCGACCTCACGCAGCCTCGTATTGACCACTTCAAATTCTTCGATGACCTTTTCCTCGTGATTAAAGGCTTTGACAATTTCAATTCCAGAGATTGTTTCCTCAATATGGCCATTTAATTTTCCCAGCTCCACTTGCTGGTTTTTAAACAGGACACTCGTCCGTTTGGCGATCGTTTTTGTGAGTAAAAAGACAAGCGGTACGGTTATTAAGCTTGCTAATGTCAAGATAGGGCTCAATAGTATCATCATCATTAATGACCCGGTAATGATGACCACCCCGGACATTAATTGCGTCGTTGATTGCGAGATTGTATTACTAATATTATCGACATCGTTCGATAGCCTGCTCATTAACTCACCGTGTGAACGAGAATCAAAAAAGGATACCGGCAGCTTTTGTAATTTTTTAAAAAGGGCATCCCTTAAGCTTTTGACAATTCGCTGGGAAACACCGGCCATCAGCCATCCTTGTAAAAAGGTTAACAGGCTGTCAGTCAGATACGCAGCCACCAAGATCAAGATCATCATCTCTAGAAAGCCAAAATCTACTTTCCCACCATTTATTCGCATCGAATCAATCGCTTTTCCAATCAGGAAGGGTGCAAGCAGCATCAGGGCTGCGTCCATTACAATAAAAATAAAAATAACCGTGAGCATTTTTCGTTCTTTGCCGAAGTATTGCCAAAGTCTTTGCAATGTCCCTTTAAAGTTCTTTGGCTTGACAACAGGCCCACGGCGTTGGGCTCCGCCAAAACCGCCTGGTCTCATCGGCGGCGGAGCAGGGGGAGTATTCCCAGTCTGTACGTTTCCCTTTGACACTACGGATGCACCTCCTTGCCAACTTGAGATTGGTAGATTTCCTGATAAACACGGCAATCCTTCAATAGTTCCTGATGTGTACCAACCCCAACAACTTCGCCGCGGTCGAGGACGACAATTTTATCGGCATCGATAATCGAGGTGATTCGCTGGGCAATTAATAAACAGGTAAGCCCTTTAGCATATTTCTTCAAGGCCTCCTTGATCTTCGCCTCGGTTGCGACGTCAACGGCACTTGTACTATCATCTAATATCAAAATTTCTGGTTTCTTTACTAAGGCTCTAGCAATGGAAATCCGTTGCTTTTGTCCGCCGGAAAAATTGACGCCCCCTTGGCCAATCCTTGTTTGGTAGCCCTCCGGTGACCTCTCAATAAAATCATGTGCCCCGGCCATTGTCGCCGCCGTAACCACTTCTGCATCTGTTGCCTCTTCATTACCCCAGCGAATATTTTCCGCGACACTCCCCGTAAACAAAATGTTCTTCTGTGGCACGATCGCAATTTTCTCTCGTAATTTCTTCGGACTAACCAGTTTACTATCAACACCGTCTACTTTAATCGTACCGCCCACCGTATCGTAGAAACGGGGGATGAGTCCGACCAGCGTGCTTTTCCCTGATCCTGTTGAGCCGATGATTCCTACTGTCTCTCCAGGTAGGATGGTAAGATTAATATTTTTTAAGATTGGCTCGCCTGTTGCTTGTTCATAGGAAAAAGAAACATTTTCAAAGTCGATTCGGCCTTTTTCAATAGAATTTAACCTAAGTTCCTCATTCCAAGAAACGCTATCCACTTGAGAAAATACCTCATCGATTCTCCCTGCCGACGCCTTTGCTCTAACAAACATCGTAAAAACCATCGAGATCATCATCAATGAAAATAGGATTTGCGTCATATAGTTGATAAAGGCAATAATATGGCCGACCTGAATATCGCCCGTATTCACGCCATTGCCGCCGATCCAAAGGACAACAACAATTCCTAGATTAACGGTAAGCATTATCGCTGGGCTGAAGGAGGACATCAGTCGATTTGCTGAAATGGCTTGATTTTTATACTGGTCATTTACCCTCGTAAACTTGCCAACCTCGACATCAAAGCGATTAAACGCCTTCACAACTCGGACCCCGGATAGGTACTCCCGCATGACACTATTCACCCGGTCCAATCCATTTTGAACACGGGAAAAGAGGGGAAAGCCCAATCTCATATTAAAGATGATTAATAGCGCGACAATTGGAACCACAACCGCCAGGACCACGGAAAGCTGCAGGTTTAACCGTGTGGCCATAATTAAACCACCAATAGCAAGCAACGGGGCTTTGACAAAAATCCTCATCAATCCATTTACAAACACCTGGACTTGTGTCACATCATTCGTCAGTCTGGTAACAAGGGAGGCGCGGTCAAATTTATCGATGTTTTTAAACGAAAGCGTTTGAATTTTTTTGAATAAGTCCGACCTTAACTCCGTCCCGAAGTTTTGTGAAACAATACTAGCGACTACACTTCTAGTGGAAGCAGCGATTGCTCCACAGGCCGTAATGAGCAGCATAAATCCGCCCATTTTCAAAACATAACCAATATCCTTGTTGGCCACACCTTCATCAATAATTTTCGCCATAATGGTTGGCTGCATCAAATCACTAATCGCCTCAATGGTGAGGAATAAAACCGCTATGCTAAAAGATTTCCAGTACTTCTTTATGTATTTTGATAGAAACTTCATTCGCTCACCCCAGCCTCTCGGAAATCCTTCTCTAGGAACATTATAAATTTTTTACTTCGATTAACCAAATAATTTACCTGTAAATGTAAGGTATATTTCGAAGGCCTTTTTGGGATTAGCATTGAAAATTCCATAAAAAAAGGGCCCACTTTTGAAATGGACCTCGAGCATTTAAGACTATTTTTGAACAGGGCTAAACTCATGAACCCACACGCGCATTTGCGGCAGCCATGGCATTCCAGGATGAATACTTAGAATCGATTGTTTATAGGCTTCCACATTTTCGAAGCCCTCACGGCGTGCATCATCATCCGTTAATTCACCTAATGACTGAGAATAGACACGGTCTACCACAAAGTCACGGCCTTCCAATGTCATGATTTCACCAGGATCCGCATAGCGGCCATTCCGGCGCGTCGCTGTTTTTTCACCTGAAAGTACCTTCTTTACATCTCCTTCAAGTGTGACTAAGCGTTCCACGGAACAAGTTTTTGGCGGCAAGGTATTGTTTTCATTTTGTGTTGTCATTTGCTTCTCCTCCTATTTCTAATTCATTTACCTATATTATCACTATCGTTATCATTTAATCCATTTTCAAGGAGAATTAGACAACCTGTCCGCCTTTATCATGGTATTTAATAATTCCTTCAGCCGCACGGTAGGCTAAGGCACCAACGGTATCCGTCGGATTATAGCCAGAGTTATGCGGAAATGCAGATGCTCCCACCACAAACAAATTATCGACGTCCCACATTTGCAAATAATTATTGACGGCCGAGGTCGTCGGATCTTTCCCCATAATCACACCGCCCGTATTGTGGGTCGATTGATAGGTGGTGATATCATATGGACCTAAATCCTTCATCGCATCGATGTGGTCTGCTCCCATTTCTTTAAGGATTCCTTCACATTTGGAGGCAAGGAACTTGGCCAGCTGCTGATCTTGATTTTCAAAATCAAAGGTAATCCGGATTAAAGGGTCCCCGTAAGCATCTTTATAACTCGGATCAAGGTCTAGATAGTGATGTTTAAAAGGCATCGAGGAACCTTGGGCGCCTACGGATAAATAGCGATTGGCATATTTAACTGACTTTTCCTTGAACTCTTTTCCCCATGTAGGCTTGCCTCCAGGGACCGGGTTATTTTGAATCGGCCTTAATCCCGTTTGACTGAGAGAAACCATCCCGCCATGAATAAAGCCAACCTTGGAGTGGTCAAAATTATCACCATTATAATCATCCAATACCATTCCGAGCGAACCGGCGCCTGCAAACGTATTAAATTCTTTATCATCAAAAAAACCTATGGCATTCCCTTTGATCACTTGATAAGCATAATTTTTCCCAATCACGCCTTTTCCTGTACCTGGATCGTAAGGTTTGCCCACATTCGACATTAATAAAAGGCGAATATTATTGAATACATAGCTTGTTAAGACGACAATATCAGCAGGCTGTTCAATTTCCTCGCCTGTTGTCACATCTGTGTACATAACCCCGGTGACCTTATTCCCCGTTTTTAATATCCTCCTCACATTTGAATGGGTTCTAATTTCAAAATTCCCCGTTTTGTTTGCGATAGGAATTACGGTTACAACCGGATCGGCCTTTGCTCCATATTCACAGCCAAAGCGCTCACAGTATCCGCAATATTGACAGGCTGATCGTGCGATTCCATCTGGATTTGTATAGGATTCAGAGAGGTTAGCAGACGGCATCATATAGGGATGGAGCTTCAATTTTTTCGCAGCCTCCTCGAACATTTGCAATGGAGGCGACTTTTTCATCGGTGGAGTTGGATACTTACTTGATCGTTTGCCAGCAAGCGGATTTTCCTCCCCGGAAATACCTGTAAGTTTTTCAAATTTATCATAATAGGGCTCAATTTGATCATAGGTAATTCCCCAATCTTGAATCGTCATTCCTGCAGGAATTTTATTTTTGCCATACCTATCAACTGTCTTACTATAGATTTCAAAATCATACGGCAAAAAACGGAAGGTCTGCCCATTCCAATGGACACCTGAACCCCCTAATCCATCTCCAAGCAGAAATGAGCCATATTGTCGCATCGGTAGTGCACGGATTCTTTCATTACTGCGAAAAGTAATCGTTTCTTTTGATAGGTCTTGCATCATCCCATAGCGCAATGCATACCGAAGTTCATCATGGACCATAAAGTAATCTTCCGTTTTTCTTTCCTTACCTCTTTCCAAACCGACCACTTTCAGTCCTTTTTTGGTCAGTTCAGACGCGATGATTCCACCTGCCCATCCCACGCCAATAATAACTACATCTACTTTCGGTAACTTCCTCACCATCGTTTCCACCTACTTCCTTAGTGATTCATATGAGATTTTAAACTTTGCGGTTTAACTTCCTTAAAATCCTTGTCAATAATGTCTGTATAAGCCATTTGACTGCCAGGATATTTCTTCATTTTCCAGCCCTCCATATTTTTATTTCCCCCGTATAATGGATCACTATAAGCACCTTCTAGTGTGGCGCCCCTAAGCATTTGAAAAAATCCACTCGGAGAAATGGTCGTTAAGCTTACTTTATCTTCCTCAAAATCTTTCAGAACGGCATCCTGCTCTTCCTCTTGTAACTCAGTGAATTTTTTCTTATAAACAGACATACTATGATTTTGAAGTTCCCTCAGCCCGATATCAAAAATATCTCTGCGCCTTAACCGTCCCTGGTAGCCTTGAACCTTTTCACCTTTGAAAAAGGGTGCCTGCATATATTCCCTTGCATTAAAGCCCCAATCACCAGCCAACTGATGGTCAATAAAGAAAGCCACACCTAGAGCCTTTGCTCCCGGCCCATGGTCATCCTCCGGAAAAATCCTTTCTGTTGCTGCTTCGGTCAATTGGAATTGTTCAGGTGTAAAATACATCAACGCCTGATTAAAGTTTTCTGCTTTTGTCTGTGTTACTTTTTCCTCTTTTTTACGATTTAAAGGGAGTAGACTGCCCAAGACACCACCAACAGCCAGCCCACCCACGGTGAAACCGGTATTACGAATGAATTTCCTTCTAGATAACGATTCTGGATTTTCCTTGTTTTCTTCAGCCATCTTTTATACCTCCATTATTTTCGACATTATTCTCTCTTAATAAATACTTTTCTCAATATGTTCCGAAATATTCCATTCATAATTATAAAATTCACGGGGAAAATACATTTTAAAAAAGGAGGCTATTTTTTATGTTTAAACAAAAATGGAAAAGCTGGGGGTTACCGTTGGCTGCCTTATTAGTGTTGTCGGGATGTTCAGCCCAAAACGGAGTGAAGGGAAATGAGGTCGGGGCTGCAGAAAATCTTGACTATCATGATCCGGCTGTTAATAAAAAAGGAAATGGGAATGTCCATGGACATCATAATAGTCCAAATGTCATTCCAAGTGTGGACAGAGCTAAGAAAGATACCACAAACAAAAATGGTCAAACAACAAGCGGGGTTGGAACGAATGTCTATAGCTTGATTGGCAGTTCCAGCCTCCATGACGGCGGGATTTCCTCCCATTTGGAATCACGCCTATCTGGAGAGGGGATTCCAGGAATAAAAGTATTTGTCTTAGATGACACCATTATTCTGGCAAGAGCACAACCGGAAGTGACCTCCACTCGCTATGATGAATTACAAAGCAAGGTGTTAAAAAACACCGCAGGAGAATCTGGAACCGGTAATCTCGATGGGGTGGACCCTTCGAAGTTGAATAACGATGACAATTTAGATCGAGCAAAAGATTTGATGGATAAAGCCTTTAATGGCCATGTTCAAATTTTAACAATTACAAACCCAAAAGCATTGCCGCTCATTGATGGAATAAAGGCAAATATTAAATTAGATACTCCTTCCTATAGCAAGCTTTCAAGTGATATCAATACCCTTGTAAAAATGACACGGGAAAAGTAGTCACATAATGAGAGGCCTGACAAAAGTCAGGCCTCTCATTATGCATTTAAATCTTTCTTTTTATAAAAAGTGAAGGTTACTACTAATAATGCGGCAATGATAATCACGGATATGACGATGAAAATCGCCTCGAGTCCACCGGCAAACATCACATTTTTTGCATCAAAATATTTAAAGGGAGTGAAGTATTTCATGCCTTCGATGTTCTCGTTCAAATCAATTGCAATCGATAACATATACGTAAGAAGAAGCACACCGGCTGCTAGAGATGGCGCTGTCTTCGGTTTCTTTTTTACAGCCGCAAGCGCGCTTCCGATGACCATAAACAAAACCTGTAAAATAAACATGCCTACCATGGTAAGGGCGATATCCCCATTAACCGCTTCACCTGCGCTATTGTATTTCCCAACCAAAATAATCAATGAAACCCAGGTGACAAGATTGAAGATGACAATATTAGTGAAGGCGGCCAATAATTTTGCGCTAATAATGGTATTTCTGGAAACTGGTTTGACAAAGAGAAACTCCGCTGTTTTGTCCCGTTCTTCTTTGGCAATAATTGAAGCTCCGAGCATCGCGGCATGGATCGTCGCCATTAATAATAAATAAATATACAGCAAGGAATAATAACCGCTAATCTTTGATAAATCAACGACACCGAAACCCATGACTGCCTTCATCGATTTGGGCAGATCGGAAATCAGATCATTGATTGATTGGCCCGATGAGGAATAGGCCTCATATTTAGCCATGCCTGATGCCACCATGAGGAAGACACCGATGCTCCAAAATATCAGCGATTTCCGATAAGATTTCAGTTCTTTCAAAAATATATTCATGACCAAACCCCTCCATTTCGCAGCTATACAGCGTGGATATCCTTTTTTAAATAAACAAAATAACTCGCCGCGATGGCCAGAATGATAATAACGGCGCCAGCCACTAAAAAGGATGCTTCGAAGCTTTCATGCTTGATGATATGGGCGGTGTCAAAATACTTAAACGGCGAAATATAGCGTTTTGCTTCCTCACCCGTTGTGCTGCTAAAAAACCCCAGAAAATAGAACGCAAAGACGGTCGTAAGGGAGACGGTTAATACCGACTTAATCTTAGGGACAACCACCGACATCATCACCCCTAAGGCTAGGAAAATCAGCTGGATAAAAAACATCGTCAGTGAAAGCATAATAAGTACCTTCAGGCTAAAGTCATCTGTCTTGACATTAAATGCCAGAATTATCGTTACAGCTAGATAGATAATATTAGTAATGATGAGCGAGACAAAGGCTGCCATCAGTTTCGCTGTTAGAACAGTTGGCCGGGTAACAGGCTTCGTTAACAGAAAATCGGCTGTCTTTTCGCGGACTTCCTTACTGACAATGCTCGTGCCAAGATTCATCCCCTGAATTGCTCCACACAGTGTAATGAATGACAACGGAAAACAATAGAAACCTAGAATGGTAAAGAAATTCCCAAGGTTAAAGCCGATGGCATTCCTGATGGCCTCGGGATAGCCTTTCATGATTTTTTGGAAATCCTCTGCATCCTTAGCAAAGGCAGGATAGAATGACATAAATAGAGCGATGATCAACACTAACGATACCGACCAAATAATCGTCGACTTCCGATAAGCCTTCAATTCATGAAAAAAGATATTCATAGTCTTAGGCCTCCTTTTCGTAGTAATGCATAAAGATCTCCTCAAGGTCTGGCTCTTCAATCCACAGATTCACAAGTTCAATGTCAGCAATCTTTTTCAAGATAGCATTGATGTTTCCTCTAAATAAAAAGCTAGTCGTCGTGTCCCTAACTTCTAAATTATTGACGCCGCTGATGCTGAAGTAGCTTGGATCGAGCGGTGCTTTCGTTTCAATTTTGAACTTTTTATAGTTGTTTTCTTGTAAGGTACTAATCTTTTCAACCGTGACGATTTTACCTTCTTTAATGATCGCAACACGGTTACATAAGCGTTGAACCTCGCTAAGTATGTGAGAGGAAAAGAGGATCGTCGCCCCTTTTTTGTTCTCTTCCTCTAAGAGTTCAAAGAATTTTTGCTGCATGAGCGGGTCAAGTCCGCTGGTTGGTTCGTCAAGGATAATCAGCTTCGGTTCATGAAGCAGCCCTTGAACAATCCCCACCTTCTTTTTATTTCCCAGGGAGAGATCATCAATTTTTTTATTAAGGTCGAGGTCCATAATTTCAGCCAATTCCTTGATTCGCTTACTGCAATCCTTTTTATAAAAACTAGCTGAATATTTTAATAGATCCTTAACCTTCATATTGTCATAGTAAAAAACTTCAGAAGGCAAATAACCGATTTCCTTTTTAATTTCAGGTGCAAATTGAACACAGTCTTTGCCAAAGATGGTCGCACTGCCGCTGGTAGGGTAGATAAGCGACAAGAGTGTTCGGATTGTGGTTGATTTACCGGCGCCATTTGGCCCAATGAAACCAAAAATCTCGCCTTCTTCGACATGAAAGCTAATGTCCGTGATCCCTCTCGACTTGCCATACGTCTTTGTCAAATTGTTAATTTCAATTACATTCATCGTGACAGCCTCCTATTTGTAGAAACATTTAATCAAAACCTCAAAATACTCCTCTGCTTCGGCTTGGATCACTTGATAGTTAATCTCGTGGGTTGGCGACAACTTGGCTTTTTGTATCGCCTCATCACTCATCTTTTCAAACGTCCAGTTGATGATTTTTACTATTTTTGTCAGATCGACATCATCTCTAAATTTGGAAAAATCAATCCCCTCATACGCCCTTTCCATATTGATATGTGTCAGTTCTGATTTTTTTCTATCAAATTCAATCTTAATTTCAGCAGATTCCTCCAAAAATACCTCTTGGATAAACTTAAAGATATCTGGATACGTCCCAAGCATATCCGCTTTGATCATGATGGCATGCCGCATACGCCTAAAAAAGTCAGTCTCTTGGAAATTAATTTTCTTGTAAAATTCGTCGGTAACGAGTTCGTAGCAATAATCAAATAAAAATAAGAACAGCTGCTTTTTGTTCTGAAAATAATGAAACAGCAATCCCTTTGAAATACCCGCCTCTTTGACGATTTCATTGGTCGATGCTCGGTCATATCCTTTCTCAGCAAATTCCTTTATGGCGGCATTAATAATTCGGTCTTGTTTTTCTTTATCTAAGTTGAGAAATTTTGAAAACATTGTCGCGGCCCTCCTATTTCGGTTATTGACCACATCAGTCAATCACATTGTACTCCCGTTGACTCATTCGGTCAATATCAGTCAAGCCCTATTTTTTTACAAAAATATGAAATAGTTGTTTGAAGTATAGTATGCCCTTTGGGGACGTGCTACGATGCAAGATGACAGATAGATTTTAAGGAGGTGATTGTAGATTACTATTAACGACAGAGTTGTATCATTACGGAGGTGATCGAAGATTATTATTAAAGACAGAGATGTATCATTGATGGAGGTGATGGAAGATTATTATTAAAGACAGAGATGTATCATTGACGTTAGAAGGATTAATTGCAGCTCAGCAGCGGTTATCAGCTGGCCATTCGCTCCAGCCAGTACTGGCTGCTAAACGAGCATCCGTTGAGGCGGGTATTGGAGGAGAGGAAAGAGTAGCAGAAGTCTTCCGGAAGCACCCATTTTCAGTTGAACACCACATTTTCCACGATTTATCTCCCGCATGGTCCGAAAATTTTCAAATGGATACGTTTGGGCTGACTCCTTGGGGTGGCGTGGTTTTAGAGGTAAAGAATATTGGCGGAAGCCTGGAGTTCAAGGACAATCCCCCTCAATTAATCCGAACACGAGAGGATGGACATAAGGATGGTTTTGAGAATCCTGTTGTCCAATTGGAAAGAAATCGTGGGTTAATTAGTGATTGGTTTCTGAATCGAAACATCCTGCTCCCAATCTACGGGGCAGTCGTTTTGGCTTACCCGAAACAAATGGTTACCGTTCCTCCTGCAAAGACTAAAATCTTGTTCCCCAGCTTAATCTCCTCATTTATGAAAAGCATCCCACAACAAGCAAATAAGTTGGACCAAGAAACCTTTCAATGGCTGTCTGCCGAACTTCTAAAAAGTCATCAACCGTTTATCCCAAAACCGATATGCGCAGCCTACGGTATTCCTTTCGGGGATTTTCGTTCTGGGGTGAGGTGCTTGCCATGCGGCAGGTTTGGCATGGTGAAGCTGCCCCGGACCTGGCGCTGCCCATATTGTGGAGCGAATGATCATCTTGCCCACCTTAGGACTTTACGAGAGTGGTTTTTGATTTGTAATAGAACCATCACGAATAAGGAATGCCGGGAGTTTTTGGGGGTAGGGGATATCCATACAGCCAAACGCATATTGCTAGGTATGAATTTGCGAAGCCAGGGGACTTATCGAGATCGTTGTTATTTTATGGATTTTAGCTGTAAAAACCTCAGCCAGAACCAGGAAACCATAATAATTCACAATTGAGGAGTAGTTTCGCCGGTAATTGACTCTTATCCACCAGTAATTGGAGCTTATCCTCCAGTATTGGATAGTTATCCGCCAGTTATTTCGGCTTTCGCCAGTAAAGTGGACTTATCCACCAGTTAATAGCGCCTATCCGCCAGTATTGGATAGTTATCCGCCAGTTATTTCGGCTTTCGCCAGTAAAGTGGACTTATCCGCCAGTTAATAGCGCTTATCCGCCAGTATTGGATAGTTATCCGCCAGTTATTTCGGCTTTCGCCAGTAAAGTGGACTTATCCGCCAGTTAATAGCGCCTATCCGCCAGTATTGGATAGTTATCCGCCAGTAAACCACACCATTCAAAAAGTTTCTAAAAACGTGTAACCGCTCTCTCATAGTGATATGATAATCATGAATTCATCCAAAAAAGGGGAGTGTAGTACAATTGAAAACCGAACTCATTGAAAGATTTACTTCCTATGTAAAAGTGGACACACAATCCAATGAAAACAACGAAACTTGTCCTTCAACAGAGGGGCAGTGGACATTAGCCCGCATGCTTGTCGAGGAATTGCAAACCATCGGGATGCATGAAGTTACCATCGACGAGAACGGCTACGTGATGGCGACCTTACCGTCAAACACAGAAAAAGTAGTGCCCACCATCGGCTTCCTGGCCCATGTTGACACTGCCACTGACTTTACTGGAAAAAACGTTAACCCGCAAATCGTCGAAAATTATGATGGCAACGAAATCGTCTTAAACGAGGCGCTAAAAGTTGTGATGTCTCCGAAGGATTTTCCAAGCCTACCCGACTATAAAGGCCACACACTAATTACTACCGACGGGACCACATTGCTTGGAGCGGACAACAAAGCCGGCATCACTGAAATCATGACAGCAATGGCTTACCTGATTAACCATCCGGAAATTAAGCACGGTAAGGTCCGCTGTGCGTTCACCCCAGATGAGGAAATTGGCAGAGGTCCCCATAAGTTTGACGTTGCGGCCTTCGATGCGAAGCATGCTTATACCGTCGATGGCGGTCCGCTAGGTGAGTTAGAATACGAGAGCTTCAATGCGGCAGCGGCGAAAATCACGATCAAAGGAAACAATATTCATCCTGGTTCCGCAAAAGACAAAATGGTCAACTCGATGAAAATTGCGATGGAATTACATAGCCAACTCCCAGCACAGGAAGCACCAGAACATACTGAAGGATACGAAGGCTTCTTCCATCTGCTATCATTCAATGGAGATGTCGAGCTCACAAAGCTCCACTATATTATCAGAGATCATGACATGGAAACCTTCAAGTCGAGAAAAGCGTTGATCGAAAACATCGTCAATGGACTCAAGGCAAAATACGGTACAGACACCTTCAACCTCGAACTGAACGATCAATATTACAACATGGGTGAAAAAATCAAGCCGGTCATGGAAATTGTCGACATTGCCCATGAAGCGATGGTGAACCTAGACATTAAGCCAATTGTCAAACCAATCCGCGGCGGCACCGATGGCTCCCAGCTTTCTTACATGGGACTGCCAACACCAAATATCTTTACAGGCGGCGAAAATTTCCACGGCAAATTTGAGTTTATCTCCGTGGATAATATGATCAAAGCTACCAACACCGTCATTGAAATCATCAAATTAACAGAACAAAAAGCTTAAATTTTAACAAAAAAAGCTAACCTTTACTAAAAACAAGGTTAGCTTTTTCATAAAATAAGAGCTGCTGCGCACTGTTGAAGACTAGAAACGGTTTCTTCAAGCTGGGTATTCAACTGCGCAACAGACCATTTCCCGCCGTTCTCCACTAGGTCCTTCTGAATCAGCAGGATCATCCACATCGAAAACACGGTCGCAAATAAATAATACTCTTTGAAAAAATAATCCCGATCAATCTCAAACTTAACTAGACTAAGATAGGACTCCAAGATGCGATCCCGAAGTGGACTGGTTATTTTTTTCGGGAAGAGGGGATGGGACATATCAATGAGATGGTACAAATCCCAGTACGGTGAGTTAAGATGGGTATGCTCCCAGTCCAATATCTTCAACTCATCGCCGACGATCGCAAAATTCCCCGTATGTAAATCGCCATGGGTTAACACCTTTTTCTCTAAAAAATCCAGGTGATTAATTTGTGAGAAAATGGCATCGATGAGCTCTTCCTCGATTTTTAACGATGGCAATAGGCGGTAAAACTCATCCTTCTGATCACAAACATCTGATACTATTTCCTCTATTTTTGGCTTCAAACCTGTTACCGGGACATTTCCCAATTCCTCAATGGGGAGCGAATGCCACCACGCCACCCATTTGATCACACCCATTACACTTTCTTCTTTAAATTCGTGGGAGAGTGGGCCAAGATCCTCAAGAATCATCCAGTTTAAATCAGTCCGTTCACTTATGGAATAGGAGATAATTTTTGGATAAATCGCTGGAAATATGGGGAGAATATGTTCATGGACCCAGACCTCTTTGCCTAATTGGCCATCGTTTGTCAGTGGTTTAAAAATATAGCTAGTTGATGGAGTTAGGTAGAATCTTTCTACAAATCTCCCATTCATCCCCTTATAGAGGATTTCCTTTTTAAGGATGATCTCCTCATTTAAATTTCCATTAGCCCGGACAATATTGTTAAGCAATTCCATGGGCTCACCACCGCATCTATTAATAGTTTCATAGATTTATTTATTTTCAACTATGACTATAATGTTTATTCTTATTCACAACAAATGAAATGCATTACAGAATATTTCCTACCTGTTTGGTCAAAATAACATTGGTTCGATTTTTCAAGGAGGTTAAGCAGAATGGATAACAAAAGTACACACGAATTTGTAGAACAGCTTCATGAAAAACAGGAAAAAGATAAGAGAAATAAAGAACGTCAAGCAACAGGCCAAAAAAGTCAAAGGATGCCTAATAAACAGCATTAATTACAAAAAAGGGCCAAACCTCTCAACCGCGCATAGGCGGTGTGTGAGGTCTGGCCCTTTTAATTTATTTATTCATGTTTGCAAGAAATCCGCCAAGTAAGTCGTCAATATCCGGCTCGACTTCGTTTTCCTCTTCTTCAATTAACGGCTGCTTTTCTTTTGCAATTTCCCAATCAAACTCACTGAGGTCATCTTCCATATCACTTAAGTCGATAGGGGAGGGCGGGACCTCCTTACCTACAGCGACCTGCAGATAACTTTCATCTCTTTGAAGTTCCTCGGGAAATACTTCTTCCTGAAGGTACAAAGCTTCGTCGATATCGATTGAATGACTATTTAATGAAGCAAGCAGCGAAGTCGAGCGAACCGGGTCAGAAATCAGCTGAAAGAGAATACTTCCAAGTAATGCTTCAGAATGTTCATGCTTTAACCAATTTCGCTGGGCTTTCGTTAACTTCTGGGGGAGGGGGATCGTAATTGTCTCCTTTTCCCTCGAAACAGAACTACTCACACCTTGCATCACAAACTCTGCAATTTTACTGGAAAAATTCCTTCTTTCTGTATCCTTCAACTTTTGTAAATGTTTTAAAATATGGTCAGGTGTATCAGAGGGGACACGAAAGGATATCGCTTGACCCCGCTGAACCTCATTTGAGGCTGCTTTTTTCATATAATCACCTTACTTAGCTTTTTACAGGTTCAACTCTAACTGGCTTTTGTTTCTCTGCTTTACGAACAAAGTCGTTGATGAGTTTATAATATGCATTGGCCATCATCCAAATACTCTCTTTTTCATCTTCAAAGAAATCAATATTATAACCGTCTAAATTGTTATTTAACGTTTTAAGATATTCCTTTAAGACATTGGCTCCGCCACCGACAAAGTAACAAATTTCCGTTTGCGAATTTCTCTGCCAAACATTACGTAATAAACGATATTGTTTTTTAGCTAAATCAAGCAGGATTCGGTCGGTAATATCATGAACGCTTGTCCGGCTACCTTTAACCATAATATGATTACGATCGCTTTTCTTAGTGATAATCTCAACCACATCACGGCGGCTATCGAGTTCAACCCCATGCTTTGTTCTAATCTCTTCGCGAATGGCTTCTAATGATTCTGAAACCCCTAGATTAAATCCTTGTGCTTTATCATCATCAACATTACGATTTTTGATGACTGCAATATCCGTTGATAATCCGCCGATATCTTGAATTAAGATGCGCTTATCAATAAGTTCCTTATTGATTATTTTCCCGCTGTTGTCCAAAACAAGGTTAATAAATGCAGCGAATCCTTCAGGATATACTTTTACTTCTTCAAATTTAATATTTACTTTCAATCCTTGGTACTTTGGTGTGACAAGGAATTCAACTTGATGAACGGAACCAACTAATTTAGAACGATAGCCAGCATCCTTGCCTTCTTTTACTTCACGAAGGGGAAGACCTGTTCCCAATGTATAGTTAGCATCAATCACATTTTTTGTACGCGGAAAACCATGTGAATTATTTTCCTTTACTGCGTCTAAAGCTAATGTTGCAAAAAGCATAATTAACGTTTGATCTTCCTCTGACTTGCTGCTGCCAGGGTCTAGTTCAGTGGCGTTAATACTTTTAGTAGCTAAATTACCAATACGATAAATTCCGTTGTTCTCTTTTAAAGCAGGGGAGTGGACTTTGATGTGAATTCCATCCAATGGATTTTTATTATCAAGTTCTTCAATCCCAATAACAGGTCGATCTTCTGTATCCCTAGCAATTATGTTAGGAATATTCAATTCATAGTCTAGTTCTCCGAAAATGGCCTTAATGGAGTCATTCCCAACATCAATAGCTGCAACTCTGGATTTAGTCATAAACATCATTCCTCTTCATTTATAGATTTATTTTTTAAAAGTAGTTATGTAATTCTAGTTACACCTTTAAGGGTATAGAAGATTGATAGATTCTTCAATGATTTATAAGTAAAAAAAATATAACTGTAAAAATGTAAACAACATGTAAACTTCAGAAGGATGTAAACATTATTGTATACAACGATAACAAACTTGTAAACATCGTGCAACTCCAAAGTGTACACAGTTTTGTATACATGTAAACACTTTCGTAAACACAAAGTATACAAATTGTATACAAATATACATAAACCGTAAACATGTATGCGGAAATGTATACAAACACACCAGTAACGTAAACATGTATTCAAAATTGTATACTTGCCAATGCCCTGCTGTCCGATCCACCCTCTATTGATCAATACTTTTATCAGCAAAAAAGCACCCCCTTTAATGTGTGCTTTAACCATTAATTTATCATGAGGGAGGAAGAAGGACACAGGTCCCCTACTCATCACTCATCGAGCTGGCAACCATATATTTTCCTACATATAAGCACTACCATTTCTCCTTGTAATTTTACCAGCCCGTCACTACTTCATTTTTCCTATTAAGTTTGTATTCCTCTAACAAATAGGAACTATTTGAATCAACAGCCTCATCTTTGTCGAGATAATCCCACTGATTGTTGCTGACAAGAGCTTGAGGATTATTATTCATGTTATATCATCGAGAACTCATCATCTGCCTTCAGAGCTTATTTAGCCAGTCTTCATGAAACGAGAAGTATCCAGTCAACAACATTCCACACCGTCCTCTAGCCAGCCTGTTTTCAGGTATCGCTGTTATCAAGTTTTTGTAAACAACGATTACAAACTTGTACACACAGCGCCATTACGCGATGTGTACGAATTTGTATACATGTTTACGCCTTTGTAAACACAAAGTATACAAAATGTAAACATGTATGCAGAAATGTATACTTGCCGATGATCCCTCAATGTCCGATCTCACATAGATTTAAGTGCCCCTCCCCTCTTCTAAAATCGTTAACTAATAAACTATTAAACCAGATTACTTGTAAAAATTTAATCTATAAGTTTGTTATTAATTAGCGAAGAATAGTAGATTATCACTAATTTTGTCGTAATGTAATTTTAATATTCACAACATTCAGTCACTATTGTATGATTAAAAATGCACTATAGACAAATTAATTAGGGGGAATACGTTTGGTAAAGAAAAATCGAGCACTGAAGGTTTTTTCTAGTATTACCGCAAGTACGATCGTTGCTTCCAGCTTGTTTGTTGGAACGCTGGGAGGCTCTGCCTTAGCTCCACAGTCCGCAGCAGCAGCTACGAAAGTACCCACATCATTTGACGCAGGGATTGCAAATGACGAAAAATTAATTGAAATGTTGAAGCGCGAAGGAAAACTAGCAAAGAATGCAAGTCCGGCAGAATCTGAAAAGGCGTTAAAAAGCTATTTAAAAGGAAAAGGCGAATCTACTAAGACAAAAGATACGTTACCAAAGTCACTTGCAAACATCAAAGAAAGTGATAAGGGAACATCTAATGATCTTAAGAATGGCAAGGGTAATAAATTAGGACAAGCAAAGAAAAGCACAGTAGATTCAGTTGAAAAAGAGAGTTATAACGGTGCCGTTCGTAAGGATAAAGTCTTGGTCCTAGCAATTGATTTCTCAGACTATGAAAAAAGCTCAATTACTAAAGAAGAAACTGATATGTTCTATGAAGATTACACACATGACCATTTCCAAGATATGATTTTCGGTAAAAATGGATATACAGGCCCTGATGGAAAAAATTATATCTCCATGAAGCAATACTATGAACAGCAATCTGGCGGCAGTTATACGGTTGAAGGTACCGTAGCTGGCTGGTATAAGGCTGATCATGAAGCGGCCTATTACGGTGCCAACTCCCCCGGTCCAGAGGATAGTGACATTCGAGCAAGATCACTTGTAGTTGAAGCTCTGACAAAGGCAGCTAAAGATCCTTCTATTAATTTAGCTGACTACGATGTATGGGATCGCGATGACTACGATGGAGATGGTGTATACAATGAGCCAGATGCAATCATTGACCACCTCATGGTGATTCATGCTGGTGTTGGGGAAGAAGCAGGTGGTGGCAGCCTAGGAGGCGATGCGATTTGGTCACATCGGTCGAAACTCTCTACAGGACCTATTGGAGTACCAGGTGGAAAATCCAATAGTAATCGTTTTGGAGGAGTCTTAGCGGCTTGGGATTACACGATTGAACCTGAAGACGGCGCTGCAGGAGTATTCACTCATGAATTCGGACATGACCTAGGTCTTCCTGATGAGTATGATACACAGTATACAGGTGCAGGAGAGCCGGTTGAGTATTGGTCACTCATGTCAAGCGGAAGCTGGGGTGGTGCTATTCCTGGGACAGAACCACCTGGAATTAGCCCATACTCAAGAGAAATGCTCCAGGCTCTACATGGCGGTAACTGGTTAACAGGAACAACACTCAATGCTTCGGAAATTACAAAGGCTGGGACAAATGTCCTTCTTGATGAAGGAGTAACTAAAGGTACTAATGATGATGCGGTTCGCATAGATTTGCCGGATAAAGAGAATTCTGTCAACACCCCTACAAGTGGTCAATTTGAATACTATAGCGGAAGTGGCAATGAAATGGAAAATTCAATGGTCACTTCTGTAGATTTATCTAGCGCAACTAGTGCTGAATTGAAATTTAATGCTTGGTATGATATTGAAGAAGATTGGGACTATGCTTCTGTACAAGTTAAGGAAGAAGGTTCTACTGCATGGACCGCTATTCAAGGTACTATCACAACAGCAGAAAATCCAAATGACCAAAACCCTGGAAACGGTATTACTGGTACATCGGATGGCTGGGTACCTGCTACATTTGATTTAACAGCATATGCTGGTAAAAAAATCGATTTGAAGTTCAACTACTGGACAGATCCATTTGTTGCTCAACGTGGAATTTATGTGGATGATATTTCCATTACCGCAGGTGCTTCCACAGTTCTGAATGATGACGTTGAAGGCGTATCTAAATTCACATTAGATGGTTTTACTAAAGACAAAGGTAAATTCCTTTCTAAACATTACTATTTACTAGAATGGAGATCCCATAACGGCGTTGACCAAGGACTTGCTCATATCCGGCGTGGTGACAGCTTAATATCTTATGACCCAGGTTTAGTGGTCTGGTATGTTGATGAAACCTATGACAACAACTGGACTGGAATGCACCCTGGAAATGGCTTCCTAGGGGTTGTCGATGCAGACCAGCATACAACCTATTGGAGTGATAAAGCCGTTGCGGCTACTCGCTACCAAGTCCATGATGCGGCATTTGGACTAAGCAAAACAGATAAAATGTTCTTAGACTACTCTAATATCCCAGGATTTGGTGTCACAATGAAAGATAACTTCTCTCAACGTAACCCATTATTTGATGACAGCGCAAACTACAGTAACGCTGGACTCGTTGATGCTGGCCGGAGCGTGCCAAATTACGGATTAAAATTCCGTGTGGTTGGTGAAAGTGCTGATGGTACCGTTGGTAAAGTCTTAATCTTCAAATAAACTAATAAAAAACCTACCTTCAGAAGCTTCTGAGGGTAGGTTTTTGCTTGTTTATATCCCTTCAAATACTCATGGCTTCACAGCAAAAAAGCGCCTGCTAGAGGCACTTTAAGCTATCTATTAATCTATGAGGCATTATATCCTGCCAAACCTATTTACCCTTCACTCATCGCGCTAGCAACCATGTCAGCACCTACATACAGGTAATACCATTTCTCCTTATAATTCAACCAACCAGTCACTACCGACTCTTGACTGTTAAGTTTGTATTTTTCCTCTAATAAATTGGACCGATCTGCCGTTACTTCTTCATTTTTGTCGAGATAATCCCACTGACTGTTGTTGGCAAGAGCCTGAGTATTTTTCAAGACACCACTACCATTGAGATAGAACCAGCGGCCTTCCGAATTGACCCAACCCGTTTTCATCAATCCTGAATTATCGAGATAGTACCATTCTCCAGCATCTGCTAGCCAGCCCGTTTTCATAGCTCCGCTGCTATCAAGATAGTACCGATTCTCAGTGATAGATAACCAACCTGTTTTCATTACACCTTTGTTATCAAGATAATATTCCTTCCCACCGTCTGCGACCCAGCCCGTTCTCATCGCACCTGTTTGATCGAGAAAATACCTATTTCCATTATCGTCCAGCCAGCCCGTTTTCATTTCACCTTTGTTATCGAGATAATATTTCTTATCACCCTGGGTTATCCAACCGGTTTTCATCACACCAGCTTCATCAAAGAAATACCTTTTTCCGTCTATCGACTGCCAGCCCGTTTTTACTTGGCCATCCACATAATAATACTTGTTGCCGCTAAGTTCCACCCAGCCACTGCCATAACCGTTGGCCTTTGCAATCGAATCAAAGCTGCTGTTTGAATGGGTGATGACTACCAATGTGTACTTGTTGACATGGCTATAAAGCCAACGTACTTCCGAATTGTGCATCCGTACACAACCTGAACTTGCATAAGTACCAATCGAATTTTCATTTGCATTCCCATGAATAGCATAGGTGGTACCATAGGTGCCCCGAGCTTCTAATCCCAGCCACCGATTACCTAGCGGGTTGCGAGGATCCCCACCCGGAATTTTCAATTTATAATAGGGGCGATTAACGATCTTAGTTACAATTCTAAAAGTCCCTTCTGGTGTAAGAGACCTCGATCTTCCAGTAGCAACGCTGAATGTTCTAACTAATTTACCACTATCATAGAATGCAAGGGTATTTGTCTTTTTGTTAATAATAATTAATTGTGACCCACTGCTTGCATCTGCTTGGCTTGTAAATAAGAATACACTGAACAGCAAAACAAAAATAATAGATAGTTTTTTCATCGTAATCTCCCCAATTATGTAGTTATTACTAAACGTAACATATGTAATCAAAATATTTTGTCAAAAATTGGAGAGAAAATGGTGATATTTTCCTGCCTATTTAGAAATTTTGATTGTAAATCTTTACTTTTTCGACATATTACTTCTCATTCCATCTCTTAATAAATCGTATAAAAAAGGAGAAGAGAGATAATCTCTCTTCTCTAGCTATGAAGATTATGTAAGTATTGTCACTGCAAAGAAAAAACTTTACCCTACTTCTCTTTCATTGACATAATCTTACAAACTCAAGTTGTAACTCATCCTTATCTGCTTGGCAATTTCACCACAGATGAAAACTGAACATTTGTCGTATGCGCAGTTTGGTGCTGAATGGTTTTGCCGTTACGAAGGGTTACATCAACACTGTTTGCGACCGAATGGCTTCCTGATGCCTGGATCACTTGGCTTGGCTCTGTAGTAGCAGCTGTTTGATCCACAGCACCACTTGCACTATTATCACCCAGGTCTACAGAAGTGGTACCTGTTTGAGTTGCTGTTGCAGGTCCTGAAGTATTGGCAGCTTGCACTTGTGCACCATTGGCGCTTCCTGCATTTACTCCACTTGAACTGTGACTAGTGGTAGACTGGATTCCGAAATACTTACTCCAAGATGGAGTAACACTTTGAGTTTGAGAAACCTCTGCAGCACTAGCGGCACTGCCTATACCTGCAGTTAATAATCCAACTGCCAATAAAGAACCTACGCTTTTTTTCAACATAACCAAACCCTCCAAAGTTTTCTATAATAATCAAGAAATAATGACTGCACCATTTTTTAACAGAAAGCTCCATCCAGCAAATTACCAGATGGAGCTGAATTCATTTTAAAGCTATAAATTAATGTGCACTTTGCCCTTGAATGACAACTGAGCTAGAACCTTGAGTTTGGCTGATGTTAGCACCAACCGCAGTTGCTGTTTGGTTTTTAGTGCTGCTAGCAGCCTGTCTTTGTTTTGCACTACCAGAAGCAGCTTGTGCTTGTTGAGTAGTAGTTTCTGCTGCTTGAGTTTGATTATTATTTACCCCTGCAGTAGTAGCAGATTGGCTAGTAGCCTCAGCAGCTGCTTGGTCTTGTTCAACATTGCCTTCTCCAGCTTGAGTTTGAGTAGTTTCAGCTACTGCTACTTGAGCTTGGTCGTTAGCAACGCCTGTAGCATCAGCTTCCTGAGATGTAGAAGTAACGGCAGCTTGCTCTTGGTCCGCACCGCAGTCTGCTGCTTGAACTTGAGTTGTTTCAGTTGCTGCTACTTGAGCTTGGTCGTTAGCTACGCCTGTTGAAACAGCGACTTGAACTGTTTCATTACCAGAAGCTTGCTCTTGATCAGTACCTAATGCACCAGCTTGTTCTTGAGCTGTTCCATTAGCTGATTCTTGAACTTGATCATTGGCTACACCAGTTGTATCAGCCACTTGGGTAGTAGCGTTTTCAGAACCTTGACCCTGGCTTGCACCGAAAGCTCCTTCTTGAGCTTGGGAAGTAGCATCCACTGATCCTTGAGCTTGGTTGTTATATTTTCCTTCAGCCCATGTATCTTGTTCTGTACTGTTAGCAGAACCTTGACCTTGAACTACGCCTACTCCAACGGCAGCTTGGTCTTGTTCAGTAACACCTACAGCAGCTTGAACTTGATCATTCTTTTTGCCATCGGCAACAGCATTTTGCACTGAATCATTTGCAGATCCTTGAGCTTGAAGAATGCCTGCACCAAGAGCTAATTGGTCTTGTTCAGTTACTGTTGCATTTACTTGGGCTTGATCATTTTTATACCCATAAGCGTCTTGATATTGTGATGAACTGTTAGCAGAACCTTGTAATTGACCAATCAATAGGCCTCCTGCTGCTTGACCTTGAGAGCCAACATTAACGTTCGCTTGAGCTTGATCATTTTTGGCCCCAGTTGCCACTTGTGTTTGGTCTCCAACATTTGCAGAACCTTGAAGTTGACCGATAAGAGCACCTAATGCACCTTGAGCTTGTGCCCCTTTATTGACAGAAGCTTGACCTTGGCTGTTGCCAAAACCACCCGCTGATTGATCTTGAACATTAGAATTTCCAGAGCCTTGACCCTGACCAATTAAAACACCCAATGCACCTTGAAGTTGAGCATTTTTATTCTTGCTAGATTGGTCTTGGTTATTAAAGGCACCGCTTGTATTTTGATATTGACCTGTCTCGCTGCCAGATCCTTGAGCTTGCAAAATTAGCGCGCCCAATGCACCTTGGCCTTGAAGTGAACTATCTTTAGAACTTTGTTTTTGTTTTGATTTAAAATCATAGGTTGCATTCTGATCTTGATAGGATAGTTTTGATGCCCCTTGATTTTGGCTAATAAGGGCACCAGCTGCTCCTTGAAGTTGAACAGATGTTTTTGACGCCTTTTGTTTTTCCTTTGTTTTAAAGGAATGTGTAGCCGTTTGGAATTGGCCTGTTGCATCACCAGCGCCTTGATTTTGCGATATAAATGTTCCTAACGCAACGCTAGCTCCATATTGGTTAGAATTGGCGACATGTTTTTGGTTTACACCAGAAGATGCAAAAGCAGAGGTAGAACCGAGTAAAGTTCCTGCAATTACACCTACGCTAACTACTTTCTTCATGTTCAGTACGTTTTTAATTTTCAAATAATTTTTCACCTTTCATTCCTCCACTTTATAAATATTTGGAAATTTGTTTCCCACAATTAGTATACGACCTTCGTATGATGTAAGAAAAACCCCATATCCGGCCGTTTTTTCCTTATAAAGAACAATTTTCGTTCGTTATTAAGGTATATCTCTCTTTTTCTTTATTTTTCATTTTTTAAAAAGGCTCTCTCCAGGCGCGGGCGGTCCGGGGAGCCTCCTCGGCGCTAAGCTCCTGCCGCTCCAATCAACATGGCTATAAAATCAATAATGACCTCTAACACAGCCTTTAAAAAGATAAAAATATAGCTAAACAAACTATAAATTTTTCCTGCTATAAAGTAATTAGAAATACCTTTTCGTTCTTTATAAGGAACAACAATTGATTTTTCATTAGTCACATTTGGGTAAAAAAAATGAGCGTAAGATTGACAATGTCAATCTTACGCTCATATAGCATCCATTTTAAACTGGTAATCTTGTATTCTCTTTTGAAGGAACGGTTACACCCTTTTCCTCCTAATTAATACGAATACGGAGCCCGCTGTAACCAAAAGCAACCCAAAGATAAGGTAATTATAGGTATTTGAAGCTGTAATCGGCAGTGAATTTGCCTTATCTGACACTGCAGCTGTATAAATTACATTTTCTGGTTTAGATTCAGCAGGTTTTTGTACTTCTGTTTCAGTGGTTGGAGATGATACTTGCCCATTTTCAACTGGAGGTGAAGTTACTACATCTCCTCCATTACCGCTATCTTGTGGCGGATTTTCATTTTCCCCTGGAGGCGGTGTTACCGGGTCTCCTCCATTATCTCCGCCTTGTGGCGGATTTTCATTTTCTCCTGGAGGCGGTGTTACTGGATCTCCTCCATTATCTCCACCTGGTGGCGGCTTTTCATTTTCTCCTGGAGGTGGTGTTACTGGATCTCCTCCATTATCTCCGCCTTGTGGCGGATTTTCATTTTCTCCTGGAGGTGGTGTTACTGGATCTCCTCCATTGTTTGAATCTGGCTTGTCATCATTATTAAACAAATTTACAAAAAATGTAATCCCTAAAAAACTGCTCATTGTTGTCTCAAAACTTTGTAATTCTTCATTAAAATGAACCATTGCTGAATTTTCAACAACAAGATTTCCCCAATCAAATTGCTTCTCGTATTTATGTTGAGGTGCATCGCTGATTTCTGTACCATCTAATTTAAACTGATGATAATACAAATCAACCAACTCATTATTTACGACGATTTCTTGGAAGACTTTTACCATACTGCTAACGGAATCCTTGACAATCTCAACATAGTTTCTGGTTGTTACACTCACTCCAGTTTCTACGATTTTCTTTAATGTATCGACCACTTTACTTTTGACTTCTGCTGTTTGGGTTTGTTCCACCTTTGCAGAACCAGAAGTGCTCAAATATTGATTTTGCAGGGCTTCTATTATGGTTTGCTGCTTCTGATCATCCACCTTTGTTTCAGAGGCGCTAAGCTGCTGTCTTTGGTTGATGCCCACTCCTGTTAACTGCTCCTGTAAGAAAACAGCTTGTTCTTCTGCGCTTATTGATTGTGACTGGCTTGTTGATGCATTCGTCCCTTGATTTTGTGATAGAGGATCTCCTAAAGGTAAAGTGACCTCTTGAGTTTGACCAGATGTTACATCGATCTCTTGCTTTTGGTCTGCGTCTACTTTTCCAGACGAAACACCTGATTGCAGTTGACCAGCCTCAATTTTAGTGATTTGGCTTTGGTCTAAGTCTCCATTTACATCACTATCAAGTTTGTCATTACAGGAAACAGATGCACTGACGGATTGCTCTTGACAAACGGCATCATTCGCCATTTGGTTTTGGACAACCTCTGCCTCACCATTTACATCTTGTGATTGATTACCGTATGTATCTGTTGATTGGTTCTGATCCATAGTATCTTCAGAAACGGCATCTTTCTGTTCACTTGTGGCAGGCTTATCTTGTCCTGCATCTGATGGTGCAACTTGATCCTGCTCAGCCGTATTTTCATTTTGCTGTTCGGGTGATTCAATTGGTTCTTCTGCTAGTGTAGATGTCTGACTTAATTCGACATCTACAACTCCCTCCGGCGAATCTGATGGAATATTAGCCTCTGTGTACCCAGTACTGTCTGTATCAGCAGCAACAGTTTCTTCTGCAGCTGCATACCCAGCATGTAATCCCATTGTAGAGAATTGGAATAATAAAATAGCAAGAACGAGCTTTTTAAGCATCCTTTTCCCTCCCTTCAAATAAATTATATCGAACATTAAGTTCATTATATAGAACAAAATATAAAAATAAAATCCCTGTTTTTTGTTGTTTTTCACTATAAAGAACGTTTTTCTTTCACTATAATACGTTTTTCTTTCATTTTCTTATATTTTCAATTTTTATAATCAATGGTTTAAAAGATAAGTTCTATATAAAACTTAAAACGGTGTCAGGCACCGAAGACTTGAAAAAAAGGCAGTAGTTGGGTATGGTAAACTTACAATTCTCCACTTAAGGGTGTGTATCATGCGTATTAATAAATTTATTAGCGAGTCTGGCAAGGCATCTAGAAGAGGAGCAGATAAGTTAATTAGTGAAGGAAGAGTTACGATTAATGGAAAAGTTGCGGTGATCGGGAGCCAGGTTGAGCCCGGGGATGATGTCCGTATTAGCGGCAGCCCGATTAAAGTGGCTAAAAACTATGTCTATATCGCTTTAAATAAACCCGTTGGGATTACCAGCACAACGGAAAGACATATAAAGGGAAATATCATTGATTTGGTCAATCATCCCTTACGGATTTTCCATATTGGCCGTTTAGATAAAGAATCAGATGGATTAATTCTCTTAACGAATGATGGAGATATTGTTAACGAGATTTTGCGTGCCGAAAATAGGCACGAAAAAGAATATATCGTGACAGTCGACAAACCGATCACACCTGAATTTTTAAAGAGAATGGCAGCGGGTGTGGAGATTCTAGATACAAAGACATTACCATGTAAAGTAACGCAATTGTCTAAATATGTATTTCAAATCATCTTAACACAGGGTCTAAATCGGCAAATCCGCCGAATGTGTTCTGCCCTTGGCTATGGAGTTGTCAGGTTGCAGCGGACGCGAATCATGAATATTCATTTAGGCAATCTACCGATCGGACAGTGGCGCGACCTATCTAAGAAAGAACGCAATCAATTGTTTGCAGACTTAAACTATCAGCCGAAAGAATGGTAAAATAGAATTATGTTTTTTAATTGGAAACCTTTGAGGTGGATCATTTGGATATTGGATCGAAAATCCGTGCAATACGTAATAGAAAAAAAATCACCATTGCGCAAATGTGTGAGGGGACTGGACTTTCAAAGGGGTTTATCTCAAATGTCGAGAACAATAACACCTCACCATCGATTAGTACTTTGCAAACCATTGCAACCTTTCTTGGTATCCCTTTACCTTATTTATTATTAGAAAAGAAGCAGCATATGCGCGTCGTTCGAAAGGCTGAAAGGACTCACTCCACCTTTAACCATTTGAAGGTTGAGCATCTAACCTCCAAAGGTGGATTAAGAATGATGCTGGTCGAATTCCCTGCTGGTGCTTCCATGGGTGAATTAAATGCCCATGAAGGAGAAGAATGTCATTTGGTTTTGGAGGGAAAAGTCCTGGCCGAACAAGGCGAAGACTCAATGATCATTGACGAAGGCGATTCCTTCAGTTGGAACGCTAGTGTCCCGCATTTCGTAAAAAATATTGGTGATGGTAAAGCAGTTGTGTTAATTTCCATCTATTCTGATAGCGAACTAAATGACATTTTCTAAACACCGTTAGCTTTCCCTTAGAAATTCACAATAAAAAAGGCTGACACATAGGAACAACAGATTCCATATTTGTCAGCATTTTTTTTCTAATCTACTTTTATATCATTGATTACTTCATGTGCTGCCCTCTCACCAGTCTCGACCGCCCCATTTAAATAACCAGGAAACTTAATCGAAGTGTGCTCACCGGCAAAGAGGATATTGCCTTCCCGCTCTCCCAAAATACCAGCAAATTTTGTATATTGGCCAACTTTCCAATAGGAATAGGCTCCTTTAGTCCATTGGTTACTTAGCCAATGTTCTACGGTTGCTAAACCATTCCATTTATTATTACTTCCAGGCAGTACTGGCTCAAGCTTGTCCAAAAGTTCTTTCGTCTTCTCTTCTAATTCTCGATCTGTGGAAGCAAGCAGTTGCGCCGCTGTTTCACCTCCTAGGAAGTTAACAAGAATTCCTGAATTACCTGGTTGAGATCGAGATGATTCAAAGGTCTGTTGATAGCCTGTATCCGCAAATGTTTCACCATTATTTCCAAGCACATTCCAGAACCGATTAACAAATTGTACATGAAGTTTTGTGTTTACCCCCATTCCGAGCTCTTCAATTGCTGTTTCCTTTAACGGACGAAATCTTGCATTCTCATAATCTATCGTTCTTAAAATACTAAAAGGGAGAGCAAGAATAACTTTATCGGCTATGACCTTCCATTCCTTTTCTTTATTTCGAAAAATAAGCGTTATTTTATTTTGAATGGACTGTTCAACCTTAATCAATTGGGCATTACATACGATTTGCCCCTGAAGTTTTTTTGCTAATAAAGCAGGGAGTTGGTCATTCCCTCCCCTTATATGAAAGCATTCATCTGAATCACCGTACATTCGAAAGGGCTCATTTTGTGCAAACCCTAACATATAAAGTAGATTTAAGGCACTTTGCTGGTGAGCATCCGCTCCATTTTCAATGGAATAGGCAAGCGCTAGTAATTTACCAAATCTTGAATGGATGCCTTCTTGTACCGTCTCATTGATATAATCGACTATAGACATATGATCGAGTTCAAATCCTCGCTCAGTATAACTATTATAAAGGGTCGTTTCACCCACTGCTTTCAGATCCTTTTGTAGTTTAGGGAGGATTTTTATAAAATCATTAGTTACTTCATCAAAGGAGTAAGGGCGTTGATCAAAAAAATAAAATGGTTTGGTGTTAACGGGTTCTGTCATGATTAAATTATCTAATTCTAATCCCAACTCTTTGGCGAGTTCTTGAATTTCGATATGGCAGGTATCTATTAATTCTCCGCCACGCTCGACAATTTGCTCGTCGTTGAAGTACCCTCTTCTTGTCCAACAACGTCCCCCAACCCGATCGGTCGCTTCATAAATAGTTGATGTGATCCCAGCCTGTTTAAGTCGATAAGCACTCGTGAGACCTGCCAATCCGGCTCCTACAATGACGATCCTAGGAGCAGCCTTTCCACCCTCATTCGTATAATTTTGTGGTGTAAGTAGAGCATTTTGTAAATTATTATTATCTAGCGTAATAGCTTGTCCAGTACTTAATGGTTTCTTCGTTTCAGTACCTGCCAACAAAAATGATTTCTGCAGTATACTTGCCAATGGCGTTCGTGCCAAGAAAAACCAGCCCCTTTATGCAAAAATAAAACCATGCTAAATGATCGATTAACTATCGTGTAATAGTAATTACCATTAAAATATGCATGGCCGGTTGATTTGCTTGAGGCAGGAAGCCTGTTTCCGGATTTATTTTTTTATCGCTACTTCGATATGGATGTAGCCGCTGCTGTTTAAAAATTGCCTATTACTAAACCCATGTGTCAAAATAGGGAAGAATAGGTAAAAATAGTTTCACTCATTCTGGTAATGTGGTTGGAAGAAATAGTCGAATATCCGCATTACCTATCGACATCGTTCGCCAAGTATAACAAATTGGAGGAAACAAATGATGAGAACCATTAAATTAGGTAGCAGTTCATTAGAGGTGCCAGTCATAGCAGTTGGCTGTATGCGTATTAACTCGCTAGAAAAAACAGAGGCTGAACGCTTTGTCCAATCTGCTTTAGAAGAAGGGGCAAACTTCTTCGACCATGCGGACATATATGGAGGCGGAACATGTGAAGAAATTTTTGCAGATGCCATCCACATGAACGCGGAAATTCGTGAAAAAATCATCCTGCAATCCAAATGCGGCATTCGCAAGGGAATGTTTGATTTTTCGAAAGAATATATTTTAGAATCAGTCGACGGAATCTTGAAACGGCTGAACACCGAATATCTTGATGTTCTCCTTCTGCACCGCCCGGATGCGCTGGTCGAACCTGAAGAGGTTGCCGAGGCCTTTGATACCCTTGAGAGATCAGGAAAAGTGCGCCATTTTGGTGTCTCCAATCAAAATCCGATGCAGATCCAACTGCTTCAGAAATTTGTGAAGCAGCCACTTGTGGCTAACCAATTGCAATTAAGTATTACCAACGCCAATATGATTTCTAATGGCATCAATGTAAACATGGAAAATGATTCTGCAATTAACCGGGACGGCAGCATCCTCGATTTTTGCAGACTAAATGAAATTACCATTCAACCTTGGTCTCCATTCCAATATGGATTCTTTGAAGGAGTATTCCTTGAAAACGACAAATTCCCAGAATTGAATCAGCAGATCGATGAAATTGCCGCCAAATATGAAGTGAGCAACACGACCATCGCTACCGCCTGGCTGTTACGTCATCCCGCCCACATGCAGCCTGTGATCGGAACGATGAATATCGACAGATTAAAGGACTGCTGTAAGGCAAGCGAAGTTCAGTTAACACGTGAAGAATGGTACCGTATCTATCGTGCAGCAGGCAATATTCTCCCGTAAATAAACACTCCAAAAAACAAGGCACGGCGAATGCTGTGCCTTGTTTTGATGGGAAATTAGTTTTTAAAGAAAAAAACAAATGGTATTTAAGGAAAATAATAGGATAATATAAACTTAAAATTCATTTTATGTAACACTATTGTAAAAATAGAAGTAACGCGCCCAGATAGGACTCCTACTGGGTCTTTTGCATTTTAGAAGCCTTGGAGGGATGTATTCTCAGATTATTAAATGAATTTAGAAATACTATCGCAATACTATTGCCACGGATGTAAACGATTTAACATCTCCCTGTTCTTTGTTTCAGAAAAATCTATGTTACGATGATAAAAACTTAGCAACCAAAGAACATGGAGGGTAAAAGAATGCTTAAAAAAATTATTTCAATTATAGCAGTTGCTGTACTCTCAGTAACTGTAAGTGCTAATGTACAAGCTGCAACAGTAACAGTACAAAAAGGGGATACCCTTTGGGATCTATCACGCGCAAATAATACATCTTTAGAAAATATCCAAAAGTTAAATCATCTTACTACGGATCTAATTCACCCTGGAGATATACTAACCATTGCACCGGAAAAACATTATGCTGTTAAACAAGGTGACACACTATGGGATATATCCCTTGATTATCAGGTAACTGTTTCGCAACTTAAAGAATGGAACAAATTAACTACCGATCTCATCCATCCTGGATTAAATCTATTAATCTATGAAGGTTTAAATACTACTAATACGGCTGTATCAGAAAAACAAACGAAGCCTGCTGCACCTACAGCATCAGGAAAGCCTGCAGCGCAAGCACCAAAAGAAAGTGAACCAGCGGTAGAAGCTGCTTCAACTACTAATACAAGTTCAAGAGAAATTACAGTGAGGGCTACAGCCTATACGGCTTCGTGTGAGGGATGTTCTGGTACTACGGCAACTGGAATTAACCTTAAAGCAAATCCAAATGCAAAAGTCATCGCAGTTGACCCATCGGTTATACCGCTTGGCAGTAAAGTTTATGTAGAAGGCTATGGTGAAGCAACGGCTGCAGATACTGGCGGGGCTATTAAAGGCAATCGAATTGATGTCTTTATTCCTGCTGAACAAGATGCCATCAATTTTGGGGTAAAACAATTAAAGGTAACCATTTTAAACTAACATACCCGTATGTTAGCCAGAAGATTCAAAGGACCCGAAATATCATTTCGTGGTCCTTTTTCATTTTAGCCATAACGAAGATCAATGATATCCATCCTTCAATATTTGTTATTAAAGTGCTGGTTAATCGTTTGACATGTATGAAGGAGGGCAGCCGCTAGCTTCTCTTCATTGCCATAAAAACGAATGGAGGGGAGCGGAATCGAGATAGCACTTAAATTTCCCATTCGATCAAAAATAACTGCGCCCACTGCACAAATTCCTTGAATATGCTCTTCCCTGGCAAAAGCTACTCCCTCTTTACGAACCACTTCTAATTCCTTTAACAGTTCATACCGGCTTGTAATTGTCTGATCATTGAACTGTTGCATGTCCAGCGGTATTAATTTCTCAACCTCTGCTATAGGTAAGGAGGCCAGTATCGCCTTTCCGTTTGCCGTGCAATGTAATGGAAAAGACGCACCAGGTTGTGAAGTTGCTTGCAATGGATGCGGTGCGATTATTTGATCCACAAAAAGCACCTTACTGTTATCTAAAACGGACAGGTCTACCGTTTCATTAACTTGACGTGATAGTTCTATTAAAAATGGCCTGACTTCTTCTCTTAAATCACTCTGGACCGCAGCCGCTAGCAACGCAATCTCTGGCCCAAGACAGAAACCTTCATTAGCGGAAGCTGCTGAAACTAACCTCTCCTGTTCAAGAGCAGTCACAATTCTTTGAACCGTCGATCTGGCCAGACCTACTTCTTTAGCAATTTTCGATAGGCTTAATCCTTTTGGATGGTCTCTAAGAGCCCTTAGTATTTTAGCCGCACGAGTGATCACTTGAATATTGGATGTTTTCGTTTGATCCTGTTTATCGTTGTTCAAAAATATGTACTCCTTCCTCCAATCTATTCATTCTATTATAACTGAAATTAGTCAAATGGCATCCAGTTTCTACAAAGGTGGTACTAATATCGTGTCACTGTCCATGCAAAAAAACCTATCACATACTGAATCTAATAGCGGATGTGATAGGTTTTTTTAAATTTTTTAATCTAATTGATAATAACTGCAAACCACTTGTCCAACAGCTTTAGCAGCTACTAGGAGTGCATCTTCATCGATATCAAATTTTGGATGATGATTGAAGTAAGGATTTTCTACTCCTTTTGGTGTGCATGCGATGTAAAAGAAGCAGGCAGGGAATTTTTCAGCATAATAAGCAAAGTCTTCGGATGGAGACATAGCCGGAAATTCTTTTACTTCTTTTATATCTTTATCATTTATGCTTCGTAAACTTTCTGCAACCATTGCCGTAAGCTCCGGGTTGTTGTATAAAGGTGGATAATCTGGGGCATAAGTAAGCTCACATGTTATGCCAAATTCTTCTTCAATTCCTCTTACAATCCGTTTAACTTCTTTCTCAATCGTTTCTTTTGTTTCTACAGTCATATAGCGAATATCGCCTTCAAGTTCGACGCTGTCCTTGATTACGTTGAATGTCCCTTTTCCATCAAAGGATCCGATTGTGATCACACCGACATCGAATGGACTTAATCTGCGGCTAACGATGGTTTGAGCAGCTGTAACAAAATGTGCAGCAGCAACAATGGCATCGTTAGCTAAATGAGGAGAGGAACCATGTCCACCTCTTCCTTGAACTTTCAATTTCATGTAAGCTCGTCCATTGAAGGAATACCCCGCATGATATCCTACAGTTCCCGCAGGTCCCATCGGTAACAAATGAATGCCATAAATGGCATCTAAGTCATCAATCAAGCCAGATTCGACAATACTTTTTGCCCCACCTGGCGGAACTTCTTCTGCATGTTGGTGAATGATTTTGATGGTACCTGGGATGGAGTCTTTTAATTGAATTAAGCAATCAGCCAAAACTAACAGGTAAGCCGTATGTCCGTCATGTCCGCACGCATGCATGACACCTTCATTCTTTGACTTAAACGGCACATCCGCTTCTTCTACAATTGGAAGTGCATCAAAGTCAGCACGAAGACCAATGGTTTTTCCAGGTCTTCCACCTTTAATCGTTACGATCATACCATAACCATTTCCAACATTCGTTTGTATGTCAACATCTTTCCCTTTATAAAAATCTGCAATATACTGAGCCGTTTTCTCCTCTTTAAAAGAGACCTCAGGATTTTCATGTAAATGGCGGCGGATTTTGATTATTTCTTCCTTACGTGATTCTAACATGCTCATTAATTCGCTTTTCATCATTTTCGTCTCCCCTTTTGATGGCAAAGAATGAAAGGAATCTCCATTCTATTCTTTCAATTAGTGACTTTCTGACGGTGTTGGTTTTGGTTTTGGTGTGCGTCTTGACTTTGTCGATGAAGCCTCTGAAGGTTTTCCTGCACTATTAGGAACCATAATCATAATCGATAGAATAGAAAGCACCCCAAAAATCACATTTACAATGATCCCAATGGATGCAGCAGTTTCAACACTTCCAGCCGCTGCAACTGAACTATAAACCGTTGCGGAAATGGCAACACCGAATGCTCCGCCTAGTGAGCTTGCCATTTTATAAATCCCAGCTGCTTCACCCACTTTGTTGGATGGGGCATTGGATACGGATGTATCTGTAGACGGCGTCGCATATACCCCAAGTCCAAGACCAAATAAGGCAAACCCAATGAATACGACAACGGTATAAGCAAAATCAGGCAAGAAGGTTAAACCCATAACCGCTACACCAACAGTCGTGATAACAGCGCCCCAAATCATTGGTAATTTCGCACCCATTCTTTGCAGGATTTTCTCTCCGACACGAATCATGCCAAGCACCGCCACTAAGTATCCAATGGATAGCATCCCTGACTGAAATGCAGTGAATCCTCGACCGACTTGAACATACGTATTTGCCACAACGAGCGTTCCGGCTACCGCATTTAACAAAAAGTTTGAGTATGTGGCACCTGCGTATGGTTTATTTTTAAATAAAGAGAAATCAATTAGTGCAATCTTTTTCCTTTTTTCAACTTTGAAGAAGACAATAGCTCCAATAATGGTAATAATGGCAGAGATGATGGAAGTTGGGCTTGTCCAGCCTAAGTCCGCACCAAATGTAATAAAAACGTTTAATGCGATCATGGTGACGATAAAGATAGCTAAACCACTATAATCGAATTTAAACTCACCGGTTCCTTCTGCTTTACTTTCAGGTGTATCTTTAATCAGCCACATGGCGAGAAGGGCAAATACAATAGAGAAGATAAAGATCCATCTCCATCCCATATAAGTTGCAATGGCACCACCTGCAAACGAACATACCCCTGAACCGCCCCAAGATCCAATGGACCAGTAACTAAGGGCACGTTGTCTATCTTTTCCATCAAAGTAAGCTTTCATTAAGGCAATCGTTGATGGCATAATTCAAGCTGCGGAAAGTCCTTGAATGATACGTCCGATAATTAACAATGTCGCTCCTTGCGCTAATACTAGGCAAAGGGAACCGACAACGCTTAAAATTAACCCGAGATAGGTAATTTTTTTGCGGCCAATTTTATCTGCGAGCCCACCAGCCGCTACGATAAACATTCCAGAAAATAAGGCTGTTAAGCTGATGGCTATATTCAATGTTCCGGATGTAATCCCCAAATCTTCTTGAACGGCCGGGACCACATTGACCATTGCTTGTGCAAAAAGCCAAAATGTGATAACGCCGAACACAATCCCTGTGATCATCTTATCTGTACCTTTATAATTTGTCTCCATGGTTAAACCCCCTACACTTTAATTAAGTTTGTATTCTCCTAATGAATGAACCTTAAAGCACTTAATAACTAACAGGAACACATGGTTGTGTTTCTATACCTTGATTATAAAAATTTAAGCGTATTTAAGTGAGTCAATTTTTATGTAAATCAACATAACAAAGTGTAAAATAATTAACCTGCAGTTTTATGAGGTAAAAATAATAGGGTCGATTTTTGCCATTCCCAACAAGGAAAGGGTCCACACCCGCCATCCTATATACATTTCAAGTGTATAAGGCCGCGGGGTTAGACCCTTTTAGGTTGTCCTCATTTCGATATTTATTGTATCAATCTTATCGATAGGTTTTTCGAATATCGAAAAAGTGAATAGCATTGCTTGTTAAATAGGAATAAAATGACCAATCATCTTCAATGGATTCATCGAAGATTTCTAAGGAAGGCCTGCTGGAATTAATAATATAATCAATAATTTCAGCATCCATACCATGCTTACTGTTCAAGTTCCACCATTTTGTATACAAAGCTCCATGATCTTTATCAAATACATGCTTGCGTATTTGATATTCCCCTTTAGGCATTCCAGTAATTGTTACGTGAATTTCTTTATTGAGTTTTTGAAGAAAGGTCTCTTCAACGGAGAAATACGGATTGATGATATTACAATTCATCAGAATCAATTGATATCCCCGCTCATTCTTTGTCATTACGTAATCCTGACCATGTGCAACAATCTCGCCATGTAGGCGTTTTAAAAACATCAATGCAAAATACGCTGGGCGTTTTCCGTTTAGATAATGGAATAATTCTACGCCATCCATTCGATATCGCTTATCTTTTCCTGCATCTTCATGTACGATGGTATTAATCCAGAGAGCAACTGTTTTCACGTCACTGGCTATATCTAAGACATTTTTCAAGACCAATGCTCCTCGAAAAAAAGTGCCGTTCGTATACCTAGTATTTCCAGACAACGTGTTCCATGATACGAGATGAAGCGGTTTTTCCATATTGTTCCTTTTTAAATAATACTTCATCTTATCGGTTTTTTCTTTAATATAATCCTTTGCTAAATCGAACTTAGTATCCGCCATTTCTTTAAAATCAATGACCTCATTTTGGTTAGCGTTATAACCGATAAAATCAATAGACACGCCATAATCTAGCTGCCATGCATGATTATCACTTGTCTTTTCTTTACGGAAAGAAAAAGGCATATACACTCCTACCTGAATGGAAGGGATAATTGTTTTCAATACTTCGTGAAGTTTTAAATACACCCTCTGAAGTTCTTTTGCTTCGACTCCAGTATAGTACGGCTCATAAAACATCACATGCCATTGCTTAATAAACAATTCTCCGTACAGTTGCAAACAATGTCTGATGAATTGACTGAGTTTTGTAAAATATCCCTCTTCATTTCTCGAAATATCCATATAATCGGCCCGTACAAACAAAGATAAATCATGCTTTTTCATGAATTCCAAAGCACTATCAATATTAAAATACGGAGATGTTGTCGGAATCTCTTCATCTGTCTCCACCTCAGGAGGAATGGCTGTATTGCTAAAAAGATGACGAACTCCGATATACCTTAATTGCAAATCCTTTTTCACATCTAGTACTTGAGATCGGACATCTTCTTTTAATAATTCAATAATTTCTCCAATATTAAGAATGTGATTAGGACAATTTAATTTCATTGCCACAGGTTTGGACAAGTTTACCGGCAACTTTTCATATCTTGTCTCTGAATGGGTATAGGGTTTTTGTTCATCTAAAATCATGCTGCTTAATTTTGCTACAATTTCTGGTGATTGGACAAGATTTGAAGCATCTTCTTTGCTATAGCTTTGAACGGAATCTTCTTTTTGTACAGGATGGCTCTCTCGATATACATGAGGGGTCATTCCGTACACTTCTTTAAAAAAAGTTGATAAAGACTTTGTATTTGGGAAGCCATTATTCATGGCGATTTGCGAAATGGAGTCAGACGTATAAAGCAAATCTTTCATACTATGCTTAAGCCTGATATTCATTAAAAAACGACTAAACCCCATCCCCATTTTCTGTTTAAAATAGCGGGATAGATAGCCTGTTGAAAGAAAAAATTTCTTAGCAATCTCCTCTAATGTAATCATCTGGTCATAGTTTTCTTCCATATAGTCAATGATTTGCGATAAACGCAGATCCCCGGTATCCATTTTCTCAAGAACACTGCCTTCTTCTTTAAAACTACGAATCAGGATAAGTAACATTTGACAGATATAGCTTTTCACCTCAATTCGATAGCTTTCATCTTGTCTATAATAACTAATCATCACATTTGCAAGTAGCTTGCGAATTGAAAAAATCATATCTTCTCTTCCCAGATCAATTTCTCTAGAATAGCAGTCAAATCGCCGATTTCGATAGTCCCCGTAATGATGGTCCATGAAGGCATCCGAAATGGTTAGTATCATTACCCTATTATTTTCACTCCCCTGGACCTGGTAAAGCTGATTACGATTAATGACAAGCAAATCATTTTCTACCATATGATAAAAGCGACTAGATGTTTCTATTAATAATTTACCACTAATTACCAGAATAAATTGAATCCCTTTATTTACTCTAGGAACTAGTAACTCAATATGTTGAAATGATATTTGAAAATCTGACAATGGATCCAACCCACTCACCCCTAACAAATGTGAACTGTCTTAGCGGACACTCCAATAGGCGAGTTTTCATTTATACAACCAGCTTGATTAATTCATCTTTTGCCTGGACTTTCCCATCTATGGCTGGGACAACATCAACATATTGATTGGTATTAGTGATGACTATAGGAGTTTTTACATCAAAGCCTGCAGCTTTAATTTTTTCAATGTCAAATTGAATTAGCAAATCGCCCTTTCTCACTTTATCCCATTGTTTTACTTGAGAAGTGAAAAATTGACCTTTTAAATTAATAGTATCAACCCCAATACAAATTAAGATTTCAGCCCCATCTTCTGATGTAATCCCAATGGCATGCTCGGTTGGAAATAGAGTGGTAACCGTTCCATCAACGGGTGAGATCACTTCGCCGTTTGTTGGTTCAATCGCAATTCCTTTACCTACCGTCTCAGTTGAAAAAAGCGGATCGCTAATTTCACTTAATGGAACAATTTCCCCGCTTAATGGACTTAAAATGGTTTCTCTCTTTACATTCGCTATTCCAAATTCTTTCACCGTTTTGGCAGGGACTGCGTCGCTTTTCCCTTCATATCCAAATACAAGTGTCAGAACCAATGCGATAACTAATGCCGTTAAAGTACCCGTTAAATATATTCCGATTGGTGTAAATACAGGAATCGACAAGAAACTTGGAAGAGCAAATGCCGTCCCTTTTACTTCAAGTGCCCCATTAATCGATCCGCCAATTGCTCCGGCTACTGCAACAAAAAGCATCGTTCGTTTGTAACGTACTAGGATACCGTATGTAAGGATTTCTGTTGTACCTGCCAAGGCACTAGGGATAAGCCCTGATGCAGCTAGCGTTTTCAAATTTTTATCTCTCGTTTTAAAGAACACCCCAAGACCCATCCCGATTTGAGCGAAAGGAGCAGCTGATATCATCGCGCTAAGCGGATCACCGCCAGTCGCAAGATTTGCAATAAATATTGGAATTATGGCCCAGTGGAGGCCTAATATAGTCAAGAATGACCATGCAGCTCCCATCACCGCTCCAGTTAACATTCCACTTTTTGAACTTAAAAATTTGATAACCACTGCTAAGGCCCCGCCCACATATGTACCAAAAGGACCAAATACGAGTACGGTTAAAGGAACAATCACCATTAATGAGATAAGTGGATTTAGAAACATTTGTAAGTCTTTATAAATTACTTTTTTCAAAAACTTATCTAATACGGAATATATGGAAACAGCCATTAATATTGGAAAAACGGTTGAAGAATAATTTGCTAATATAACAGGAATCCCTAAGAAATCTACGTTTTGAGCATTTGCTTCAACTAAACCCGTATAATGCGGTTCCAAAAGTGCTGCACCGATCGCACCACCAACATAGCCGTTGGCTCCCAGTTTTAAGGCTAATGTAATCCCTAGAAAAACGGGGAAGAAATAAAAAACAGCATGTCCAGCTGCAGAAAGAATGGCATAGGTTCCGCTTTTAGCAGATAACCATCCTAAGGTCGATAAAATGGATAATAAGGCTGAAATTAATCCGGATCCAGCAAGTACCCCTAAAATAGGCGCGAAACTTCCACTGATTGCTCCTAAAATTTTATTCATGACCGTTTCTTTTTTTTCTATAGAAGCATCATTCGTATTAATCGCATTCATTTTTTTGATCTCCTTGTTTGAAATTTTACCTTAGATAAAACGATTTTTTATAAGCAGAAACCTTATCTTATGATTTCCGAAAAGGTAGAATTCAAACGAAGATAACCCTTTTTTAAAAATTTTTTAAAATATATAAAAAAGCCTCTCATTACCAAACGAGAGGCTCAAATTTTAGCAGTTATTTATGGTACGGTTCACTGTAACTTATCAAAATGAAGTTAAAAATATTTGTTTTATTTTCTGAAACATTTACAGAAGTGGATCCTTTACTATGGTAGTAAAGGGGCAGGTTACTAAAAGAAAGAATGTGAATAATAAGCTAGTCCTCCTTTGAACTTGAATCTGTTTTAACACATAGCGTAAATTACTGTTAATTATCAAATTCTCTAGAAAGAACAATACAAAAGGTTACCTACATATACGGTGGTGATAGGCACTTATTTCAAAATGTCCTTCATCGACACGTTGAAGGACAGACTCCATTTTCAGTTTCAATTAAAACCATATTTCATGATACTACTGGGCTCTTTGAACTTTTCATAACGACCATTTTCCACTTGCCCCATGCCTTTTAGGATTTATGAACCTTTCATAGCGACCATTTTCCACTTGGCCCATGCCTTTTGGGATTTATGAACCTTTCATAGCGACCATTTTCCACTTGGCCCATGCCTTTTGGGATTTATGAACCTTTCATAGCGACCATTTTCCACTTGGCCCATGCCTTTTGGGCTTTATGAGCCCAGATTATTCAAAAAAACTGCCTCTATTTATGGTACGGTTCACCGCACATGTCTAAGTGGCGGTTTTTCTTATCATTCCTATATGTTTCACGTGGAACAGGCAAACGGAAATGTAATTGATCAATCACTCATTGCTATGTTTAGGCATAAAAATCATGGACTTAAATAGATCCCCATCAATTTGAATTACAAATTTCCCCTTTTGTGCATCAATCAGGCTTTTTGCAATGGATAGTCCCAGCCCGCTGCCTTGACTGGATCTAGATTCATCGCCTCTTTTAAAACGCTCCATTAATTCATCTGCTGAAATATTTAACTCATAAGACGAAATGTTCTTAAAGGTAAGCAAGGCTTCGTTACCTAAATCTTCAATATCAATATAGACCCTTGACCCTTTAAGAGCATATTTAAAAATATTGGATAATACGTTCTCAATCGATCTCCATAATAATTTTCCATCAGCTGCAATATAGACCTTTTTTACAGGTTGATTGAACTTAAATTCTAATTCCAGCTCGTTAATCTTTTCACCTACTTCTCCCAGCCCCTGGATGATTAACGAACCAATATCGATTCGCTCCAACTGTAGCGGAATGGTTCCGCTGGAGGCCTTTGCTGCTTCAAATAAATCATCTGTCAGGATTTTTAGTCTTTTAGATTTTTGATCCAGTACTTCCATATATTCTTCTATCTTTGATGGGTTCCTTTCTTTCTTCAATAGATCCACATAAGTGATAATGGATGTTAAAGGTGTACGTATGTCATGGGATACATTGGTGATGAGCTCCGATTTTAACCGCTCACTTTTCAGCTCGCTGTCCACAGCTTTTTTCAACCCATCTGTGATGCTATTAATATCAGCAGCAAGACTGGCAAACTCCCCCTTTTCACCAGCATCAATGCTGTGAGTAATATCTCCATCTTTTATTCTTTTTACCCCATCTCTAATAGCAATAAATGACTGGACTTTCTTTAAGGTAAACCAGGCAGCAATCCCTATGGTGACCGGGAACATAAAGAACGTTAAAGCAATCAATAGTGGATACCCAATTACAATGAGCACTGTCTTTACTCCGACACTTCCGCTATCATAAACATTTCTTACAAATTGAACCAGCCTAAAAATAATTTGATAGATTAAAGTATGCTTAAAGAACGTTCTATTCTTCATATGCCTCACTAGTGAGAATACGAACGAAAACACGGCTATAGAAATTGGGACTGTGATTAAAACTGCCCATTTGGAGACGTTTTGAATGCCCATCTCGGCAAGAATGGCAGCCCATAGCATCAATAGCACTAAACATAACAAGAGGTTTAAATCAACATATAATTTATCGACTGGATGCAGGTGAAGTTCCTCATCCTTAAAAAACTTTCTACCGCTCACAAGCATCAGATAGAAAAAGAATATAATAAATCCTGCTAAGAATCCTAGAAAATGATAAAAGGCTTTTGTAGCATTTACTTTATTTTCATTCCACGTATTTATTTTCGAATTTAAAAAATCCTTCGTAAAAGCAATATAAATCATATGGTTTTCTGGGCCCAAGTCATCTATTTGCACTGAAACCCAATCCAAGTATTTATTCGCTTCTACTTTTTTTGGATAGACCTCTGTTTTATATCCATCAAACATCATATAAGATGGATAGCTTTTAAATTGTTCCCTTTCATTCATCGTGCTGTTCGTAAATACATTTATGCCATCGCTTGCATAAAATAATGGATCTTTAACCCCTTTTATACTTTGCAACAGTAAATGGAATTCTCCTAAATCCCTCTTTATCAGCTTATCCTTTACCTGGGCTATTTTTTTAGCATTCTCCACTTTAAACTTTTCGTAGTTCTCCGCTTCACTAAGATTTGGATTATAATTTTTTGAATCCAACTGATAATCAGAAAATAAGTCCTGCACTTCGATTCTTAATTCTTCCTTACTAATAGTCCCGCCCTTTAAAATATGTTCTTCAGTTTTATATTCTCCCACCAGCCTCGTGAGGTCACTTACAAGCATTTCACTTTCCATTATATATGACTTACTTAGAAAGTAATTGTCCTCAAAAACGATTCCAATATCCCCATCATTCGCCACAACTAAATCGCCAATTGCCTTTACGGCACCTACAAACAAAGCAATCATGATGATAAAAACAATTAGTTTTGTTGTAATAGAATGACTAAATTTTTTCAACCTTATATCCAACTCCCCACACCACCTTTAAATATTTAGGTTCTTTCGGATTGATTTCTATTTTCTCTCTAATTTTTCTTATATGAACAGTTACTGTATTTTCCGGACTAAAGGATGGTTCATTCCATACCTTTTCATAAATCTCTTCGATGGAGAACACTCTTCCGGCGTTAGCAATCAGAAGTTTTAAGATCTTATATTGCACAGGTGTAAGATGGACCGCCTCTCCATCAACAGAGATGTTTTTGCTTTCATCATCAATCACGAGCCCTCCCGACCGATATACATGGCTCTTGGTTTCAAGACTACCCAATGTTGTATATCTTCTCAGCTGTGATTTAACTCTTGCGATCAGCTCCAAGGGATTAAAAGGCTTGGTTATGTAGTCATCTGCTCCTATATTTAATCCTAAAATTTTGTCGTAATCCTCAGATTTTGCTGAAAGCATAATCAATGGTATATTATTCTCTTCTCTAATTTTCATAGTCGCTCTTATTCCATCCATTTTAGGCATCATAATATCCATGATAATTAGATGAATCTCCTGATCACCTATAAGTTCAATCGCCTCTAGTCCGTTGGCAGCTTTGAAAATTGAAAAGCCTTCGTTTTCCAGGTAAATTCCGATTGCATCCACAATTGCCTGATCATCATCGCAAACCAATATGTTCATGTAAGCCACTCCTCTAAATTTATTGGAAATCCCAACTCCCCTTTATTATTTATTTTCATGTACTTTACATCTTTCGGCAAACATAAACAAAAGCTGGCGGGAACCGAATGCTGATGAAGTTAATAGTAACGGATATATCTTACGAATTTATGGATAGATTTCTTAAGAATTTCTTAACGTTTTTTAATAGGGGCGATGCTCAGTGAAATAAGGGCGCTGAAAAACAAAAAAAGCAGCCCTAAAGACTACTTTATCAGAAAAACTTTTATTTATATTTTCCTTAGTTACTTTTGAACAGGATTGGGACCAGGATCCAGTATAAATCATCAGGGATTTCCTCTAACTACTATTAAACATCCTTTTACGACTATCTTTTCTCCACATTTTCCTTCTACTCTTATTTTATTCTCCGCTTGTTTGATAGTCAGTGTTACTAGATCTCCCACATAAACAGGGGAGATAAAGGTAAATTCATACTGACTCAACAACACTTGAGGAATGAGAGATTCATTCGAAATTACACTTAACACTTTGGCCACTGTTAACATTCCATGGGCAATTTTATTAGTGAATCCTTGTTGCTTCGCCGCCTCCATATCTAAATGAATTGGATTGTAATCACCAGAAATGACAGCATATTGTTCAACGTCCTTTTCGGTAATTTGAAAAGTTATCATATTCATGACAAACCACCCAAAATCAAATCAGATATTCCTTCAAAACAAAGTTTTCCATCCCTATTATATAAATATAGCGTTTGTTTAATAAAAGTAAGGTTTTGACGTTGAAATTGATCTGTAACTTCAACTATCGCTCTATAGACCTCATCAATATACATTCTCTGATGCTGGATACATTTCTGTTTTCGATGAATAATAGGATGTTGCAGCTCCCATGGGGGGGCAATCCATTTATAAGCCATCATTGGCATTGTTGGATGAAGAGGAATCGTTTCGAAACCATAGTCTTTTGCCCTCTCCGAACTCTGATAGATAGGATTTCGATCACCAATCACTTGGACAATTTGTTGCACATCTTCTTTTTTAAAAATAATCTCATGTTCCTTAGTTTTCATGTTACCACCTCGAATAGGACCGCTACTCCGACTCCTCCACCACTCCCAATCGCGGCTAGTACATATTTAATATCCTTTCGTCTTTGTACTTCGTAGAAAAGCCTCGTGATCATGATACTTCCCGAAGCCCCATAAGGATGTCCTATCGTTAAAGCACCTCCGCCCACATTTAACTTGTCATAAGAAATAGAAAGTTCTTTTGTACAGGCAACAATCTTAGAGGAGAAAGCTTCGTTTATTTCAATTAGGTCAATATCCTCAATGGATAACTGGTTTCTTTTTATTAAGTCTTGAATAGCCGGAATAGGGGCTTCTCCTGGATAATTCGGAAGTACACCTGAGACTTCACTATCCAAAAATCGTAAAATAGGCTGGAATCCATTATTTAATGCCATGTTTTCTTCCATGACAAGTACAGCTGAAGCCCCGTCATGTATCCCACAACTGTTCGCTGCAGTAACCGTACCGTTCTTTTTAAATATTGGCTTCATCCTATTTAAAAGTACTTCCATCTTTCTTTTCCTAAAAAATTCTTCATCTTGGTGGAGATCTCCAATTTGAATGATCTCTTGATTAAAATATCCTTTTTCGTAAGCTTCCCAGCTACGTTTATAACTTAAAAGCGCATATTCATCCTGCATTTCCTTTGAAATAGCATATTTTTCAGCCACATATTCTGCTGCAACGCCCATATCTGGATCGCCAATTTTTTCAGGAGAAAATCTTGCTCTAGCTGGAAACGGAGAGGTACTCGTACTTTCTACACCACCAGCGATATAACAACAGCCAGCTCCGCCTTGGACAAAATAACATGCCATTCGAATCGCCTCTAACCCTGCACTACATTGACGGTCAATTGTGATTCCCGGTACAGAAAGAGGAAGTCCTGCTTCTAATGCAGCAACTCGAGCTACGTTTCCGCCTGGTCCAACTACATTTCCCAAAATGATGTCTTCTATCTTTTCCTCCAATCCATTCGCTAAATGTTGGAGGATAGGAGCTGCAAGCTCATGTGGCTGAATATCTCGTAAGATTCCACCCATTTTTCCAATTGGTGTTCGTTTCGCTTCAACAATTACCGCTCTTTTAATCATTGACCACCTTTTTTTCCATTCGTTTTATTAGCTCAGCACGAGCTATCTTGCCACTCGTTGTATATGGCATTTCAGATAGAAAAAACCACTTACGTGGAATTTTGTAAGAAGATAAATGTGTCTTACAAAATCTTTTTAACTCTAATTGGCTACCCTTTCCTTTCACTACCGCAGCAACAACCTGACCCCAATACGAATCTGATAGGCCTATTACAGCAACTTCTTCGACATCTGGATGTAAGGAAATCACTTTTTCTATTTCTTCAGGAAAAATATTTATTCCTCCATATAAAATCATATTTTGTTCACGACCTACAATATATAAAAAGCCATCCTCGTCAAAATACCCCATATCATGGACTGTGGCCCAGCCCCCTTCATCTTGAATAGAATGAATAGACCTTCCAGCATGATCCAAGTACCCATTTATCATCAATTTACTTCTTACATATATTTTTCCGGTCTCATTTGGCTTTGCTAATTCCTGATCTGGACGCCGTATTTGTACCTCTACACCATAACAAGGCTTTCCGACAGTTGTAGCCTTCTGAATACCTTCACTATCAGGAAGTACAGTAATGAAACTCAATTCACTAGCCCCATAAAACTCGTACATAGTCATGTTAGGAATCATATTACGAATTTCTAATTTCGATTTATCCGACCATTTGGCACCAGATGAAATAATTTTTATAGACTTATCAACTTGAATTCCTTCTTTCAAGAATGCTTCTACCATTGTCGGAACTACATATATCGTTGTAATTGGAAAGGAATGTATCCATGATAGTCCTTCAATAGGAGAGAACTTTTCTAATAGATAGACGGTTCCACCTAAATACAAAGTGCTAATGGCTCCATACAGAAAATGAGAATGGGTTAAGGCTCCAGAAATAAGAACATGATCGGATTCATCTAACCCGAAATCAAAACGATTGCAATCAAAGCTAGCCACCCACGAATCTTGCGAGCGAACAAATGCTTTTGGTTTTCCGGTTGTACCAGATGTAAATCCAATGTAAAAAGGCAGATTTCCTTCCGTTTTCAATACAGTTGTAGGATCGAACTGAGAGATTTCCTGTAAACTATCATCCAAAATCATTACATTAGGAATACTTTGTTCGATTTGAGAGTAAATTTCTCTAGTTGTGACAATGATAGAAGGATGTGAAAGTATCACCCTTTTTTCCAATTCGGTTATCTTCCATTTCAAATCATATGGAACAGCAATCCAACCTGCCTTGGAGGCTCCTGCAAAGAGCTGTAGGAAAGGGATACCGTTCGGCAAAAGGATTCCAATAGTTTTATTTTCTGAATGAAGAGAATGAAGCCAGTTCGCTGTTTGATTGATTAATTCATACCATTCTTGATAACTGATTTGTTGATGATTCGTATGGATTGCGATTTTGTCTGGGGATAATTTTGCGAAAGTCTTATATGATTCTGTAATATTTCCCATGATATATCTCCTCTATAAAAAAGAGACACATTCTGGTGCCTCTTAAGATTTAGATATTTTTAGATAAATAATTGGAATAACTTGTTGCTAATGCGCGTGAAAAAACTGGGTGTTTTCTTAGTCTGTAAACTAAAATAGAAGCTAGTATGGCTTTTAAGACATCCCCTGGGATATAAATTAAACTTAACTGAACAGCTTTTAAAAGAGGAATGCCCATCATAAATGCTTGAACAGGAATTCCAATTAAATAGATTAATAGAATACCGACTGTCAGATTAATAAATAAAATATGTTGTATTTTTAAAGTTTGAAAACGTGATAGTAGATAACCAATACAGAAAGCCGTAATAGGCCATGAAATTATATAACCAACACTTGGTCCGACAAATACACTTAGTCCACCTCTTCCTCCAGATAGAAGAGGCATTCCAGCAGCGAGAAGTAATAAAAAGATTGTTTGGCTCATCGCCCCTAATCTTGCTCCCAATACCCCTCCCGCAAGAAGGACACCTAGAGTTTGTAATGTAATGGGAACTGGTGTAAAAGAAAGCATAATAGGCGGAACTACTCCTAGAGCACCCATGACAGCGGCAAACACTGCTACAAAGGTAATTTCTTTAATTTTCATTCTTATCTCTCCCCAATAATCAATATGTACTATTTACAACTATGATAATAATGAATCTCAAATTAAATGTCAACCTAGTTTTAAATATGGTTAACATTTAAAACATTATTATTCAAAATAGTATGGATTTGTTGATATGGTTATGTCTAAGCAACTGGGAGCGGACGACTTTATTCAAAAGCCCTTCCATTTTGATGTTCTCATTGCAAAAATACAGGCTATTCTTCGCCGAGTATATAATTACAATAATAAACCAATCTTACTTAAAACATGGTATGGTGCAACAGTCGATTATGAGAAAAATACTGTCACAAATGACTCAGGTTCGGTAGAGCTAACAAAGAACGAAATTTTTATCTTAAAACTGCTTATTGAACAAAGAAATAAGATCGTTAGTCGAGAAGAGTTGATAAAAAGCTTATGGGATGATGAGCGCTTTGTGAGTGATAATACCTTAACTGTCAATGTTAATCGTTTACGAAAAAAACTGGATGAGCTTGGTTTAGGACAATTTATTGAAACAAAAGTTGGTCAAGGTTATATCGCTAAAGAAGAGGCTGGTTTTAGATGATTCAAAAATATTTAATTGAAAGGCGCAGCTGGATTATTCTCTTTTTATTTCTACAATTTCTAATCATCGTTGTCTCTTATTTTGATCCAACAATACCGTTAATGTCTATCGTCTATATTGTTTTTATATCAATGATTATTTTCATCATCTTTTTAATCATCCGATACAATAAGGAAACAAACTTTTACAAAAGTGTAGAGACTTGGGAAAATAGTCTTGATTTAACGAGTATCTCAAATGCAGAGAGTCCTTTTGAAGTAATTATCGAGAATAGTGTTACGAACCAGACTGAATGGTTGAAACAGATTGCTTCCCATAATTTGATGTCCTTAGAGCAGGAGAAAGATGAATTATTATCGTGGATTCATGAAGTAAAAACACCGTTAACAGCTATGAGATTAATGATTGATCGACTAGACAATGGAACAATGAAATCGAATTTAATTTATGAATGGTTAAGAATTCATCTACTACTTGACCAGCAGCTTTATCAGAAACGTATACCATTTATAGAAAATGATTTATATATAGAGGTTACAGATATAAAAGTCTTAATAACTAAGGAAATTAAAGATTTACAATCTTGGTGTATTCAAAAAGGAATTGGCTTTGATTTACATACCGAGGTTAAAGAAGTCCTTAGCGATGCCAAATGGCTAGTGTTTATCATCAGACAACTTTTAACAAACGCCATAAAATATAGCGAGGCATCCGATATCATCATTAAAACTTACCAAAAAAATGAACAAACCATCCTTGAGGTAGAGGACTTTGGACGCGGCATTGACCCAAAGGATCTGCCGCGCATATTTGATAAGGGCTTTACATCAACTGCAAAACATCAAGATAATGCGGCAACAGGCATGGGATTATATCTAGCAAAAAAAGCAGCAAAGCCATTATTAATCAAGATAGACGTACATTCAAAACTAGGAGTTGGAACCACTTTTACTTTAATCTTTCCGAAAAGAAATCAATTCCTTCATATTTCAGGCATGTGACAAAATTGTCACATGCCTTTATTTTTTGTATCGTCAATCGAAGGAAATGAAGTACAAAGCCTTTTATAATAAAACTATCAAATCAAGGGGTGTGTGGAAATGTACATTTTAGAAGCAACAAAAATTCATAAAAGCTATGGGAATAAATTTAACAAACAAGAAGTACTGAAGGGTCTAGATGTTAGCATTAAAAAAGGGGAATTTGTGAGTATCATGGGTGCCTCGGGTTCAGGGAAAACAACCTTACTTAATATTCTTTCCTCAATTGATAAAGTTAGTAGCGGGACAATTTATATCGAAGGAAAAGAAATGACAGCTATGAAAGAAAAGCAATTAGCAGAATTCCGAAAAAATCATTTAGGTTTTATTTTTCAAGAATATAACTTATTAGATACCCTAACAGTCAAAGAAAATATTCTATTACCATTATCGATTACAAAAACGTCCAAGAGAGAAGCAGATGAGAAATTTAATACATTGGCTAAAGAGCTCGGCATTAATGATCTAAAAGATAAATATCCAAATGAAGTTTCCGGTGGTCAAAAACAACGTACATCTGCAGCTCGAGCCTTTATTCATGAACCAAGCATTATTTTCGCTGACGAACCAACTGGGGCACTTGATTCAAAATCAGCTTCCGATTTGTTAAACAAACTAAGCGATTTAAATCAAAAACGAAATGCCACTATACTAATGGTCACTCATGATGCAGTCGCAGCCAGCTATTGCAACCGGGTCATATTTATTAAGGATGGTCAAATTTATACTCAATTAACGAAGGGTGAAGAATCGAGACAGGATTTCTTTCATGACATCATGAAAACACAAGGTGTATTGGGCGGGGTGCAAAATGAGCATTAATCATCTCATCCTACAAAATTTGAAAAAGAATGTAAAAAATTATTATCTCTATGTTTTTGCCCTAGTTTTTACAGTGGCACTGTATTTTGCCTTTGTCACACTGCAATTTGATCCTGCAATGAATGCAACAAAAGGTTCAATTAAAGGGGCAGCTGCAATCAAGACAGCATCCGTCTTACTCATTGCGATTGTCTCCATTTTTCTTTTATACGCCAATAACATTTTTATTAAACGACGCAGTAAAGAAATTGGTTTATTTCAGTTAATAGGAATGACAAAAAGCAGAATCTTTCGCATTCTTACACTTGAAAATTTTATTCTATATTTCGGTTCCTTATTTATTGGAATCTTTATCGGGTTTTCGATTTCAAAATTAATCATGATGATCTTATTTAAAATTACCGGTGTTGAGGACGTCGCCACATTAAGATTTTCAACAGAAGCATTGATTCAAACTGTTGTTGTTTTTACTATAATCTATTTTTTTATCATGTTGATAAATTTTTTATTTATTAAAAGACAAAGTATCTTATCTCTATTTAGAGTTCTTTCATCGACTGAAGAAAAAGTAAAAAAAGTGTCCATTTTTGAAATGATCTACGGAATTATAGGCATCTTATTGATCCTTTTAGGCTATTATATTTCATCTAAATTATTTGGTGGCGACTTTACAACAATGACTGAACTATTCTTAGCCATGGTCTTCATTTTAGCCTCCGTTATTATCGGGACTTATCTTTTTTACAAAGGATCTGTTCGATTTATCTTTTATGTTATACGAAAAAAGAAAGATGGTTATTTAACTATTAATGAAGTATTGTCTCTTTCATCCATCATGTTTCGGATGAAATCAAATGCTTTATTATTAACCATTATTACGACTGTATCTGCACTTGCTATCGGCTTGTTATCCTTAAGCTATATTTCACACTACTCAGCAGAAAGATTAACCCAAAATAATGTAGTAGCTGACTTTTCAATTACAAATAAACAAGATGCTGAAAATTTCAAAGAAGCATTAGAAGTAAATGAAATTAAGTATAACGAAAAAATGATTGATGTCATTCAGGTAAATGCAAACATAGAAAAAATAGCTGAATCAAAATTAGAGGATATGAATTCTGATCCAAGGAATATGACTATTCCGGTCATCAGTGACAAGGACGCCAATAGTGTTAATTTATCTGCAGGGGAAACCCTTTTTACAGGTTATAATGATTTACTACAAAAATTTATGCCACTAAAAAGTTCAGGTCAAATAGAATTAAAAGGGAAAAATGAAGTGATACCTCAAAAATATTTAGGCTTAAGGAAGGAATACATCGTATCATACTATTTTACAAGCGGTGGATTACCCGTAGCAATTGTGGACGAAACTATTTTTGAGCGATTAAAAAAAGATATTAACCTAGAAATTCAAAAAGAATCGACTCTTTATATTGGAATTGTTTTGCAAGATGAAGGTAATTTGGAAGAAGCGAATGATCTTTTTCAAAATATGACTTTTAATGGTAAAAATGATTCACGTCTAGAAATGAGCAATGATCAGCAAAGAAACATGGGACTTATCATGTTTATCGTTGGCTTTTTAGGATTAACCTTTTTAGTTACATCTGGTTGTATTTTATACTTTAAACAAATGGATGAGAGCGAAGAAGAAAAACCAAATTATACGATATTAAGAAAGCTTGGATTCACACAAGGGGATTTGTTAAGAGGCATTCAAGCAAAGCAAATCTTTAATTTCGGTATCCCTTTAGTCATTGGCTTAGCCCATAGTTATTTTGCAGTAAAATCTGGTTGGTTCATGTTTGGTACTGAATTATGGACACCGATGATTATGGTCATGTTATTATATACCGCATTATACTCCATTTTCGGTATACTATCCGTACTCTATTACAAAAAAGTAATAAAAGAAGCACTTTAATAATAGAAAATGATAAAGCTCCAGTCTAATATGGCTGGAGCCAAATTTATAATGATCTCATAATTTTTAAGCTTTTACATTCAGCTGTTAAAAATCTCATTTACTTATGGTACGGTTCACCCCGATTAATCCGAAACGCTCTATATATCTGCTCAACGAGTATGAGCCTCATCAATTGGTGGGGGAAGGTCATCCGCGAAAAAGAAAGCTGCTCATTGGATCTTTTTATCACTTCGTCACTCAAGCCCAATGACCCGCCGATCACAAAGGCAATCTTACTTTTTCCATAGGTAGCTAGCTTATCTAGTGAATCAGCAAGTTCCTCGGACGAGCCTAATTTCCCTTGAATCGCTAAGGCAATTACGTATGTATCTTGGCTAATCTTTGCTAAAATTCTTTCGCCTTCTTTTTGCTTTACCTGCACCATTTCCAACTCACTTAATATTTCAGGTGCTTTTTCATCGGCAACTTCAATGACATCAACTTTTGCATAGGCAGTCAGGCGTTTTAAATACTCCTCAATACCCTGTTTTAAATATTTCTCTTTCAATTTACCAACCGTAACAATTGAGATATTCACAATCCACAGCCCTTTACAACTTGATTACAAACAGCTTACAAACAAGATATCCACAGAAGTTATCCACATATTCACAATTTTTATCCACATCTTGTATGGAATCATTTGTTCGCCACAACATATGTAGCCGTATTTTGACAATATTCACAGTTTGTTGATAAGTTATCCACATCTATTTTCGACAAAACGGGAAAAGTCTCAAAATCATCCACAATCGTATCTAAGGCTATATCCACATGTTCCTCACAGCAATAAATCATTTTCTACTTCACCTTTCCTACACTTATTCATTTCATTAAAGCTATTGTTTACTTTATATCATCCTGTCATACGAAATAACTCAATAACTTATACATCATAACACAAATAAAAACAGGAAAGTGAACGGTTCACTTTCCTGTTTTACCCACGCTTTTATTGAGTTGTTTCTGCTGCTAATCTTAATGTCGTTTGCTTCAACTTACCTTCACGGTAATATTTAATCTCCAATTGCTCGCCAATTTTCTTTTTCTCGTACAAATGTTTCCGAAGATCAATGACGTCGTTAATTTTTTGCCCATCCATCTCAACGATGACATCCAACTCTTGCAAGCCTGCTTGAGCGGCTGGCGAATTTGGTACGACTTGTCGTAAGGCTACACCATAATTGATTGATCGAGGCAATTTCAACGCTTCTTCTTGATAGTAGGCTGGAATTTCAGAGACTGATTTTAAATCCACTCCCATATATGGACGTTTAACCGTTCCAAACTTTTCAAGAGCATCGATAATTGGCCGGGCCGAATTGATTGGGATGGATAATCCAATTCCTTCAACTGCATTTTGCGCAATTTTCATTGAGTTAATTCCAACTAGCTGGCCGGTAATATTAATTAAGGCACCGCCGCTGTTTCCTGGATTAATGGCCGCATCGGTTTGCAGTACTTCTGCATTCCAATCGATTAATCCATCCTGATTAATATCAACCGGAATCGTCCGCTTAAGTCCAGAGATAATTCCTTGTGTGACCGAACCTGAAAAGGTTGCGCCCAGAGGGTTCCCAATCGCGATAACAGGTTCACCCATTTTTAAACTATCGGAATCACCAAATTCAGCTACCTTTTTTATCTTGTCCGCATCGACCTCGAGGACAGCCAAATCAGTCCAGACATCACTGCCGAGCAGCTTAGCAGGGATCTTTGTACCGTCGATCAAGCTTACTTCCAGCTTTGTCGCCCCTTCAACCACATGATGGTTTGTGACAACGAAAGCTTTACCTCCAGCCTTCTTATAGACAACTCCAGAGCCTGTTCCAGCGGCTTCTTCCTCTGAATCGGCTTGATCATCTGACCAAAAGCTGGTGGACTGGATATTATTAATTCCGACAACCGCATCAGCTGCTTTTTCAACTGCCTTCGTTGTATTTGTGTTCACATCATAGGAAACCTGTTTTTGGATGATATTCTGATCATTATTATTGTTAGTTGATTCTACTGCATTGTTTTCATTTGTATCAATTTGGTAGGGGAGGAATCCACGATTGGATAAGGCTGGAATAGCAATGATTACTAAAATGGCACCAAGTATCGCACCAACTACGCTGGCTAGGAAAACTCCACCCCTGTTTCCTTTCTGTTCCCTGAAGCGGTTTTGTGAATGATCATCATAATAACCCACTTTACATCATTCCTCACTTTCCGAAAAGATTGCTACCGTTTATTTTGGCTTATAATTACAATTATACTCGTTCATCTATAAATTACTAAATAATTACCTTGTATTAATAAAAACTTACGACTTTGTTCATAGTTTTTTCATAAATAATGGCCTGTTGATTTGCGCTCCAAGCGCTTCGCTTCAATCAACATAGCCAATAAAAAAAGAATGAAGTGCCTATAAAAAGGCTCTTCATTCTTTTAAAATGCTTACACAGCCGTTAAGGCAGTCGGGATTTTCGGGTCTGTATCGTAAAGGCCAAATTGTTCGCCAACAATCAGCCCACGCTCCTGAAGGGTCTGTGTTACCGCCATTTTTGCTAAGTCCTTCATGTTATTATCCATGCTTAAATGGGCAAGATAAATTCGCTTGGTTTGATCGCCAACCACATCACTCATCGCAAAGGCTGCGTCCTCATTGGAAACATGGCCCACATCACTTAAAATTCTTCGTTTAATATTCCATGGGTATCTGCCCATCCGCAGCATTTGAACATCATGGTTGGATTCAAAAATATACACATCTGCATTGGAGATGGTCCCCTTCATCCTGTCACTGACATAGCCTGTATCCGTGATTAAGACAAGTTTTTTCCCTCCATGATGAAAAACGTAAAACATGGGTTCTGCTGCATCATGTGATACCCCGAATGATTCAATATCAACAGCACCAAAGCTCTTCACTGTTTCCATATTGAAAACAAACTTTTGCTCCGTTGGAATCGCGCCGACCGAGTGTTCCATCGCCCGCCATGTTTTTTCATTCGCGTATACAGGCAACTGATATTTACGGGCGAGAACCCCAATGCCTTTAATATGGTCACTGTGTTCATGCGTGACAAATATTCCGGAAAGTTTACTAATATCACGGTCAATTTGTCCAAACAGTGCCTCCATTTGCTTACCACTAAACCCAGCATCAACTAGAAACGAATGTTCATCAGACTCCACATAAAGGGCGTTTCCCGTACTCCCGCTTGCAAGAATGCTATAACCTAAAGACATGCTATTTCACTCCAATTTACTATTTTCATCGCTGTTAAATTGAATTATCTGCCCTTCAAATGCGTTCACAAACAGGCTCTCCTTACCATCGACCTCAAAGCGCCAAGTTGGTGCTAATACTTGTGAAGCAGCCAACTGGATGAGTGTGGAGTAGCCAAGCTCTACCCTGGTAATTTTACTCTTCGACTTCAACATCCCTTTCTGGTGCAAGGTTTCAATTGCCTTTAACGGCTTAAGAATTTCTTCTTTTGCTGTTAAAGTTTCCATTTCCTCCAGGAAGGTCTGTTCATAAGAAACAATTTGATTATCTTCATCCACTTTAAATATGATCATCCCATTAATATTCTTAAACAACGGGAAATTCTCTGATCGTTGATAGTAAGTGATCGTTTGATCTTTGTCACTTTTCTCTCCAAATTGATAATCCTCTCCAAAAAGAACATTATCCATTAAAAAAGAAGAAAGCTCTGCCGGTTCAAACTTATTAGTTAACTGCAGTGGTTTCTCTAATTTGGCATGGAGAGAGGTTGTCCCGATTCCGCTTAGAACAACACTCTGCCCCTTAAGTTTTTTAATATCTTCTTGATTAAACATCTTAGGCTTTGCACTGAGGTATTGAGCCTTAATGGGATCCTTGGGAAGGTCCACAAATTTGATTTCATCCGCTTTCAGTTTTTCTTCAAACGAGGCCTCAGTAATCACCTCATATTTATTGGCATCACGGACTTTCATGAATTGAAATAAGAGATAAACATCTAAAATTAAGAACGTTATAATAAAAATGGTTTTAATCTTACTCCAATCCATGCTGCAATCCTCCTAGGTCTTCCATCGTAATCTGTCCCCATGTTTTATCATAGCGATAGAACCAGGCAGGTTCTAAAAGGATTAGCTTATTCTCATCTGAATCCCTTTCCATCCGATAGCCCAAGATCATTTCTTCAAGAAGACTTGGTTTAAAATTCTTTTTGTTTTGTAAAAATTCCAGTGCATCATGCCCCGATGGGCGTGTGACCTTTTTCATTTCCGTTGTAAGGGGAAGCTCCAAAGAAATATTTGGCCGAATATATTGGTTGATTTCATCTCGGCCCCAAACCTCACTAATTTCAGCAATCCCGTTTCCGTTAAAGACGGGATAGCCTTCGATGCTGTATAAACGAAAGGTTACGGAGTGATTAAGTTCATTTTTATCAACATAGCGATAAGGGTCTGTCCAGCCGCCATGTTCATTCACAAAGTCAATACTCCGTTTGACTAAATCATAAGAGCTATTAACAAAATTCTCTTCCACGGTTGGATTGACATAGCGAAGGACGTTACTTTCAAAATTCAACGTCATTTTACTAGAATCGTTCGTATATTCCTCCCCTGAAGGGACGAAGCTTTTTTGCACAAAACTAGGGTCGCTGAAAAGTGCTTCTTTAAATTCCTCTGAATCAAGATTAACAGGCAAATATTTATAGGTTGTCATTTCTGTTTCAGTTTCTGGAAGAAAAATCGTCCGCCATTCAGAAGCTTCATAGGCGAAATGACGAGGGAACTGCGCTGCATTTTTATAAATATTACGATTAAATTCACTTAAATGAGCGGAAGAAATATGACTTATATATACTTGCTGATGTTCAGTGGAAACAAAATAAACAATCCCATTTTCCTTTTCTGAATTCTCAACATTAACAATGATTCGATTGAAGGTGAAAGAAGGTATTTTTTTACCTTCAATATTTAAGACACTGCGATATAACTCAATCGGGACTTCTCCTGGAAAAATAATTTCCGCATTGCCGCTGCCATGGATTAATTCCTTGATGTTTTTCACTTCGTTTGTATATTTTTTTACATCAAAAAAGGCCCAACTGCTTAATTGCTTAAGAACCTTTTCGATCTCTTCCGTGTTATTGGTTCCATAATGCTGACCCTTCACGTGAAAAAACACCTGGTCAGGCCTGACGATCTTTTGGACCTCTTGTTTTTCACTTAAGGTGACTTCAGCAACCGTATTACTTTTTTCCATCGTGTCGTAATTAGGCTGGTAGGTCCAAAGATTCCATGTTAAAAGAATACTAACCAGAACTAAAAAGGTTAAAATCCCTGATTTAATATTTTCGTATCTCATGACCATTCATCCTCTTCAGAACGTTCATATGGGAGTGAAAAGGAAATCTTTGTTCCTTTCCCTTCCTCACTTGTTGCCCAGATTGCTCCGCCATGAGCATTAACCATTTCCTTTGCAATGGCCAGACCTAGGCCTGTCCCGCCTAGTTTCCGAGTTCTCGCTTTATCGACACGATAAAAACGGTCAAAAATCTTTCCAATATTCTCTTTCGGAATCCCCATGCCTTGATCTTGTACGCTGACAATCATTTTATCGTCCTTTTCTTTAATCGAAAAAGTGACGTTTCCGCCTTCAGGTGAATACTTTAAGGCATTTGAAATAATATTGTATAAAACCTGTGTCATTTTATCTTCATCAATTTCAACAAATATCACATGATTCGGGAGTTTTCTTTTAAAGGTGACGTTTTGTTCCTTCGACATTTCAAACCTGTCGATGATGCGGTGGAAGAAGTCGACGAAGTTTACCCATTCGATTTTCAGCCTGTAATCCGTACTATCCATTTTTGAAAGCTGGAGCAGGTCATTGACCAAGCGAATCATTCTTTCTGTTTCGGTCCGCGTCACTTCTAAAAATTCCGGAGCAATCTCCTCATCCCGCCAGGCACCATCTGCAAGAGCTTCTAAATAACTCCTCATTGTCGTTAGCGGTGTCCTAAGTTCATGGGATACATTGGCGACAAACTCTCTTCGTTCGGCGTCAATTTTTTCTTGATCCGTGATATCATGCAAAACCGCAATTAATCCATTGACAAAGCCCGTCTCTTTTTGAATCACAGAGAAATTGGCACGCAGGAAATAACGCTCGGTTTTTGTACTGTAATCTAAAATGATCGAATCCTTTTCCTCCAATAAGTCTTCGAAGGAATTGGTATCATCTAAATCTAATAACGTTACAATTGGCTCGGTCAGAACTGTTTCACGTGAAACATTCAGCATTTCTGCCGCTGGTTCATTGATTAAAATAACCCGGCCTTTCCGGTCCGTAGCAATTACACCATCCGTCATATAGGACAAAACAGATGACAGCTTCCGACGTTCCCCTTCGGTCATGGCCTGTGCTTCCTGGAGCTTTTTCGTTAAATTATTAAACGTAACAGCCAGTGTCCCAATTTCATCGTTACCATATACTCTTACTTTCCTTGAAAAATTACCCTTGGTCATCGCTAAGGCCTGCTTCTTCATATCTGCAATCGGCCTTGTGATGGTTTGGGCTAATAATATCCCTAATATAGCTGTAATCGATAAGGCAATCGCTGTCCCTGTAGCAAAAATCCCATTAATAGTTTTCATTTGTTCAAAGACATTTTCTATTTTTGCGACAAGGTAGATCGCACCAATTACTTTTTTACCAGACATAATTGGAGTAGAGAGGACCCAAATCCGATGACCTGTTTGGGGGTCGATTAATATTGCGCTTTGATCCTCTTCTAAAACCATTGATTGTTTGATTCGGAGCTCTGTTGTCCTTTGTCCAACCACCCCTTGGTTACTGGGATGTGAGGTACCAAGAATTTTAAGGGATCTGTTTTCAATCACCCGAACTTCCGAAATATCACCTGCATCAAAGTCTCTAAGGATTTTTTTGATATCCTCTTCGAGTGTTGGATCTTCAGGCGTTCTCTCTTTCTCCATTTCCTCAACCAGATTGTAGGCAAGCAAATCCACCCGTTGCTTTATCGAAGTCTGAAAGTTTGTCCGTAATGTTTCTTCAAGCTGATTGACAAAATAAACACCGATAATTTGCATGGCTACTAAAATAAGGAGGACATAGATGATAACGAATTTGACGTTTATAGAGCGAAAGAAACCAACCTTTCTCATTCATCTTACTCCTGTTCAGGATTCCGCAAATAGTATCCAACTCCGCGGCGAGTGACAATCCACGTTGGATGACTCGGGCTGTCCTCAATTTTTTCCCGCAATCTTCTAACAGTTACATCAACGGTCCGCACGTCTCCGTAGTAATCGTAACCCCAAACCGTTTGCAGGAGGTGTTCCCTCGTCATCACTTGACCGATATGTTTAGCCAAATAGTAAAGCAATTCAAATTCACGGTGTGTAAGCTCGATTGTCTCACCGCGTTTTGAAACGACATAAGCATCAGGATGGATAGTAAGTGAACCAATTTCAATTTCATTGGTTTCGTTCTCTGCATCTGGCTGCGTCAGAATTTGCTGGTGACGGCGCAAGTTAGCTTTTACGCGCGCAATCAATTCTCTTGTACTAAACGGTTTGGTTACATAATCATCCGCACCGAGTTCAAGACCTAAGACTTTGTCAATTTCAGAGTCTTTGGCAGTCAACATAATAATCGGCATTTCATACTTCTTGCGGACTTCACGGCAAACTTCCATCCCGTCTCTTAATGGAAGCATAATATCTAAGAGGATTAAGTCTGGTTCGATTTCATCAACCAACTGGAGTGCTTCGTTTCCGTCATAAGCACAATAGACAACGTAACCTTCTTTTTTTAAGTTAAACTGTAAGATATCAGCAATTGGCTTTTCATCATCAACTACAAGAATTTTCTTTTCCATACCATATCTCCTTATCATTTAGTCGATCTAATCTATTTAACAAATGCTCTAGAAGTCATAACTATACTAGATTACTGTATCATGTTATTGGCATAAATTCACCTATAAGTACTATTTGGCAAGATCTGGGGTCTGGAGCCAAACAATTCTCTAAGAATAAAGAAAAGCCTCTAGTGCCAACTAGAGACTTACCTTTTATCTTAAATAGGAAAGTGGATTTACTAGGCTGCCATTCTTATACACTTCAAAATGCAAGTGTACACCTGTTGCATCTCCAGTAGCTCCCATTACACCTATACTAGTACCCTTTGAAACCGTCTGGCCTACCCTAACCTTGAGCGACGACATGTGTCCATAAAGGGTACGGAAACCATTTTGATGGTCAATGACAATTTTATTCCCATAACCGCCGCCCCAGCCAGCAGAAACAACGACGCCATTATCGGCTGCCTTTATTGTTCTGTTGCTTGGTCTGGCAATATCAATACCTTTGTGCATTCTGCCCCATCTAGGCCCTTGTTTACTGGATACATACCCACCTACAGTCGGCCAGGCAAAGTTTCCTTCTCCACGAGACGGAATGACTTTTGTTCCTTTGATAACAATCTGATTCACAGGCTGTTCAAGGACTGTTGCATTTGACTCCACTTTCTGCACTGCTACACCATTTTGTTCAGTAATTTTATAGGTAACAGACCGCGAGCCACTTTTACCCTCTTGTTTTACCTTTGTCTCACCTTTTAGCAAGGAAGAGTCTTCAACAACTGTATTTTTAAATGGAATTTCTTCCTTTTTATTTACCTCTTTATCCACAATCACTTCGATAAATGGTTTTGGAACGGTAATATTAATTTTTTCGCCGATTTTTAAGAGCGTATCCCCTTTTAGTCCGGGATTCACTGATAAGATTTCCGCCAGTGTCAAGTCGTGGTCTTGTGCAATCATTTCGAGCACATCGCCTTCTTTAATCACATATTTCTGTTCTTCTAATGTACCTTTTTGTAAAAAGGTTACTGCTTCTTCGGCTGACATCATTTTTTCTGGAACAATATTTTCTACTGAAAAGGAAACATTTTTTGATAATCGAACGTCTAATAGACGAGACTCATTTTCTTTTAATGCTGGTAATTTCGAATTGACGGAAGCTTTTCTGGCCTTAAGTTCGGTTAATTGATCCTCCGGCACGTAATGTTGGATCAGCTTCTTCATAACTTCTTCAGCTGTATTTTGATTATCTACGTAAACAACGGGCTTACCATCAATAATAATCGCAGAGGCCTCTGTTTGAAGTTGGAATATACTCTTAATAGTTCGGACTGTTTCTTGTTTGTTTGCAGAAGAAGGAAATACTTGATATGGAATGTTTTGCACCTGTTGATCGATATTGTTGCTGTTATCGACTTTTGCAGCAATTATTTTATTTACTACAGCTTTATCTGCAACATTTCCTATATATGTACCATCCAGATATACGTCATAATCCTTGGTTGAATTTGATGTATCGGCAAAAGCGACCGGTCCGTTACTAAATGCAATCAGCGATGAAGCGATTGTAGTAGCCATCGTTGTCTTGAGAAATAACTTTTTTGTTTTTGATATCTTATTGAAAAGTAGCATTTATCCTCCCTAAACCACGGTAAAACCCTCTTAATCTAGTGTTTACCCACTTAAGAATTCCCCAGTATTTTAGACCTTCTATACTTTAACATAATTTTTTGCAAATAGATTAATAGTCTTTATACTGTAACAAAAATGTATAATTACTGACATTTACCTACATTTAAGTGAAATATTCTAATTAGATTTCCTTGTTTTTCTTTTTAAAAAGTAGGGGAAAGGCCCTATTAAATAAGGGTTTTTCTAGTCCAGAAGGTGGAGGATGAAATTATTACAATAATCGACAAAAACTCATGGTTCTTTTGTAAAAACGAGGTGGTTTTATTACACAGGGATTGCAATCGCAATTTTTAACTAAAAAGAGAAGCCTGCATATGCAAGCTTCTCTTTTTATGGCTCAGGACGGAATCGAACCGCCGACACAAGGATTTTCAGTCCTTTGCTCTACCGACTGAGCTACTGAGCCACTTATATGGCGGTCTGGACGGGACTCGAACCCGCGACCTCCTGCGTGACAGGCAGGCATTCTAACCAACTGAACTACCAGACCAATATTTAATTGATTGTCAGCAAGGAAACCGTCCTTGCCAGCCTCTTACTGACAATCAAAAGCCATGACCCCTACGGGACTCGAACCCGTGTTACCTCCGTGAAAGGGAGGTGTCTTAACCGCTTGACCAAGGGGCCATATATTGAAAGTTATTTTGCTAAAGCAAAAAACTTTGGTGAGCCATGAAGGACTCGAACCTTCGACCCTCTGATTAAAAGTCAGATGCTCTACCAACTGAGCTAATGGCTCGTACAAAAATAATTCTCTAATCCATTAATTCGCCGGATGCCCACGCCTCAGTAAGCTTATTCAAGTAGCAGCTCGGCGTGTGCCCTGATGCTATTTCAAGGAAGCTTATTCGATCGTGCTCTACCAACTGAGCTAATGGCTCGTACTAAAAACTTTATCGTATTGTGACGACGCTTTTTATAATAGCACGGACTACATATTAAACGCAATACTTTTTTCAAAAAAACTTTTCAAAAGATTTGAAGCCCTCTAATTAGAGGGCTCCATTAGTTAAGTTAATAATTAAATTTGTCTCCATGGGCTGCGGACTACATTTGTTTGATTACGATCTGGTCCGACAGAGAAAGTTGTTAACGGAATTCCAGTAAGCTGTGTTACACGTTCCACGTAATGACGTGCATTTTCAGGTAATTCATCTAATGTTTTAACTCCAGTAATATCCTCACTCCAGCCAGGTAATTCTTCATAGACAGGTTCACACTGTGATAACACCTTTAAGCTTGCAGGATATTCTGTAATCAATTCATCTTTATAACGATATGCAGTACAGATCTTTAATGTCTCAATACCCGACAGTACATCAATCGAGTTGAGGGACAGGTCGGTTAAGCCACTTACACGGCGAGCATGGCGAACTACCACACTGTCAAACCAGCCAATTCGACGAGGACGCCCAGTTGTTGTGCCGTATTCACGACCAACTTCGCGGATGCGATCGCCGATTTCATCATTTAGTTCAGTAGGGAAAGGTCCATCACCAACACGAGAAGTGTATGCCTTACACACTCCAACCACATGAGTGATTTTAGATGGTCCGACACCAGACCCAATCGTCACACCGCCGGCTACTGGATTAGATGAGGTCACGAATGGGTATGTACCTTGGTCAATATCAAGCATGACACCCTGTGCGCCTTCAAAAAGAACCCGTTTGCCATCATCTAAGGCATCATTCAATACAACTGATGTATCACAAACATATTGTTTAATTTGCTGACCATATTCATAATACTCTTCTAGGATTTCTTCCTTCGTAAATCCGGTAGTCTCATAAATACGTTCGAACAAACGATTTTTCTCTTGTAAATTACGATCAAGCTTTTCTTCAAATACATCATGTTCGAGCAGGTCAGCGATTCTAATCCCCACGCGAGCTGCCTTATCCATATAGGCAGGTCCAATCCCTTTTTTAGTCGTTCCAATTTTATTAGCGCCCTTACTTTCCTCTTCCACTGCATCAAGTTTTAAGTGATATGGAAGGATGACGTGGGCCCGGTTACTGATACGAAGATTATCGGTTGTAACGCCCTTTTCATGTAAGTAGGCAAGTTCGGTTACAAGTGCCTTTGGATCAACAACCATACCATTTCCAATGACACAGATTTTTTCCTTATAAAAAATTCCTGATGGAATTAGATGTAATTTGTATGTTTCTCCATTGAACTTAATGGTGTGGCCTGCATTGTTTCCTCCCTGGTAACGGGCAATTGCCTCGGCATTTTCTGAAAGGAAATCGGTAATTTTACCCTTTCCTTCATCTCCCCATTGCGTCCCAACCACTACTACTGATGACATATAAGGCACCTCCAAATTAAATACGTTTTTCTATTTTCCATACACAAGTTTACCAACTTTCATGGCCAAAAGCAAACAAAACACGAACATTTTATATAAGCATATATTATTATGTTCGTAAAATATTAATTTAGGAATCTATCAATATCCCAACTTGTAAATCCGAATATTTTTCCATAAAATAGAATTATAGTTTCGTAAAATAATGATAAGGATGTGGAATATGATTATTAAACATCGGCAAGAGCGATCGGAAATAATAATTTTAAGATCTTTAAATGTTCGAATGAGTTTATCAGACAAAGAAGTAACTAACTATTTAAATCTTAAAAAAGGATACGAAGGGGAGCAAAAGAGTGATATATGGTTAGAGGGGCTTTCCGAGGATTGGCTTATTATCCATGATTTATTACTTGAGTATAACAATTCTAAATTTCAAATTGATACCTTACTTATTTCTCAGGACACCATTTACCCTTTAGATGTGAAAAATTATGAAGGTGACCACTATGTTGAAGGTGATAAATGGTATATTAGCGCTAAAAAGACGGAAAGAATCCGTTACACCAATTGAGCCGTTGTGAAACTTTACTTCGATCCTTGCTCCGCGACCTCGGTTATCATTATCCGCTGGAATCCTACCTTATCTTCATTAACCCTGAGTTTCATTTATATCAAACCTCAATAAATCCTTCTATTGTTTTTCCAACACAGCTGAACCGCTTTTTGAAAAAGTTAAATACGAAGCCGGCAAAATTGAATAAAAGACACTTCAAATTAGCTGAGCATACCGCTGATCCATTATCTAAGCCTCCACGACCAATAGTCGCTATTAATCTAAACACAAAAAAGGCTAGCCAAAAAAACTTGGCTAGCCTTAATCTATGCACCCGGCGGATCATTATACCGTGTCTCGAGGTTGACGAACTTATTATATTCCTTTACAAAGGCTAACGACACTGTTCCAGTCGGGCCGTTACGCTGCTTTGCAATAATGATCTCGATAATATTCTTATTCTCTGATTCCTTATCATAGTAGTCATCACGATACAAGAACGCCACGATATCGGCATCCTGCTCAATACTTCCGGATTCACGGATATCGGACATCATCGGGCGTTTATCTTGACGCTGCTCGACACCACGGGAGAGCTGAGAAAGGGCAATAACAGGAACCTTTAATTCACGTGCTAATTGCTTTAGGGAACGTGAAATCTCAGAAACTTCCTGCTGACGGTTTTCACCAGATCGTCCGCTTCCTAAGATCAGCTGCAAATAATCAATTAAAATCATGCCTAAACCATGCTCCTGCTGGAGACGGCGGCATTTGGAACGGATATCACTGATTCGTACCCCTGGAGTATCATCGATAAAAATCCCTGAACTCGACAAGCTGCCCATCGCCATCGTCAGCTTACCCCAGTCTTCATCCGTCAGAGAACCTGTACGAAGCCTTTGCGCATCGATATTCCCCTCCGAACAAAGCATACGCATAACCAGCTGTTCGGCACCCATCTCTAGACTAAAAATCGCGACATTTTCATTCGTTTTCGTCGCCACATTGGCTGCAATATTCAAGGCAAACGCTGTTTTACCCACGGAAGGACGAGCGCCAACAATAATTAAGTCATTACGCTGGAATCCTGCTGTCATTCGGTCCAGTTCCGCAAATCCTGTTGAAATACCCGTAATGTCCCCAACACGGTTATGCATTTCCTCAATATTGTCATACGTACGCACAAGTACATCCTTGATATTATGGAAAGCACCGGCATTCTTTCGCTGGGCCACTTCCATAATACTTTTTTCCGCTTCACTTAAGAGAGCTTCCACTTCATCTTCGCGGGAATACCCATCCGAAGCAATGCTCGTTGCGGTACGAATTAATCTTCTAAGTAATGATTTTTCTTCTACTATTCTTGCATAATACTCAATATTTGCTGCTGTCGGAACAGAGGCGGCCAATTCCCCTAAATAACTAACCCCGCCTGTATCTTCAATCAGTTTGGCAGCTGAAAGCTCCTCAGTTACCGTAACTAAGTCAACTGCTTTCCCTTGATCATTTAGACTAAGCATGACATTAAATATTTTTTGGTGGGAAGCACGATAAAAATCCTCAGGAATTAATATTTCTGAAGCTAAAATCAAAGAGGCAGGTTCTAAAAAAATCGCCCCTAAAACAGCCTGTTCGGCCTCTATATTTTGCGGCGGCATCCGGTCCGCATATAAGTCATTCATCTATCAAAAACCTCCTATCATGAAGAGGATGATTTATATTAAAATAGCAAAAGCTCAACAATTATCAAAGTTCTAAACTATCATATCCTATCCAAAAAAGGAAAAAGTGACCAGTTAAGACCGATCACATGTCGTTGATTACATTTTATATTCTATCATGTTCCACAGCGATTTCGCACTGGGAAAATTTTTATTTTACTTCTGTAACAGAAACGGTTAACGTTGCGACTACTTCATGATGAAGCTTTACTGGAACCTTTGTGTGGCCAAGCGTACGAATCGCATCCGCTAATTCCATTTTGCGTTTATCAATTTTAATACCATGTTTCTTTTGTAATTCTTCAGCAATCTGCTTTGTTGTAATCGAACCAAATAAGCGGCCGCCTTCACCAGCTTTAGCATTTAATTCCACCGTAATCTGATCCAATACCTCTTTTAATTTTTGTGCTTCCGCTAATTCTTCGGCAGCTGCTTTTTCTTCCTTCTTCTTAAGTGCATCCAGCGTACTAATATTCGCGTTATTGGCTTCCTTTGCTAAACCTTGTTTAATTAAAAAGTTATGGGCATAACCATCAGCTACATTCTTGACTTCGCCCTTTTTCCCTTTACCTTTCACGTCTTTTAAGAAAATTACTTTCATTCTTTTTTCACTCCTTCAAAATATTCATCAATTGCTAGCTTTAATTTACTTTCCGTTTCTGCGATCGATAAACCACTCAGCTGTGTGGCGGCGTTAGTCAGGTGCCCTCCGCCTTTTAAGGCTTCCATAATTATTTGGACATTGATGTTTCCGAGTGACCTTGCACTGATGCCAATGACCCCTTCACTGCGTTCGGAGATAACAAAGGAAGCAAGCACTCCGTCCATTGTTAACAATGTATCCGCTGCTTGGGCAATAATCACTTGATCATTAAAGTCATTTGCAGTTCCTTTTGCAATGGCAATCCCATCACGGTAAAAGGTAACAGACTCAATTAACTTGGAACGTTTGATATATGTATCAACATCTTCTTTTAAAAACTTTTGAACGAGGATCGTATCTGCTCCATGTGCTCTTAGATAGGAGGCCGCATCAAACGTTCTTGAGCCTGTTCGTAACGTAAAACTTTTTGTATCGACGATGATTCCTGCTAACAGGGCGGTCGCTTCAATCATTTCAATTTTACCCCGTTTTGGCTGATATTCAAGAAACTCAGTCACAAGCTCTGATGTCGATGAGGCATAAGGTTCCATGTATACAAGTAACGGATTTTGGATAAAATCCTCACCGCGGCGATGATGGTCAATCACAACGACATGGTCAATTTTATTAAGAAGCCGTTCTTCCATGACCATGGAAGGTTTATGGGTATCGACGACGACGAGTAGGGTTTTATCAGATGCGATTTCAAGCGCCTCTTCTGGACCAATAAAATGTGAAAATAATTGCTCTTGATTGCGGATTTCCGACATGAGCCGTTTGACGGCATTGTCTATTTCCTGCATGTTAACAACGATATAAGCATCCTTCTGATTCATTTGGGCTACTTTATAAATGCCAATGCTAGCGCCAATCGAATCCATATCCGGATGTTTATGGCCCATAATGATGACTTTATCACTTGCCATAATTAAATCCCTTAAGGCATGCGAAATGACCCGTGCCCTAACCCTGGTTCTCTTTTCGATTGGATTCGTTTTACCGCCATAGAACTTCACCTTGCCACTTGCCAGTTTAATGGCCACTTGATCGCCGCCTCTGCCTAAGGCTAAGTCCAAGCTGGATTGGGCTAAAACCCCCAATTCTGGCAGGGAAGAAACGCCTGTTCCGACGCCAATACTTAAGGTAAATGAGACGTTTTGTTTGGAAGTCATCTCTCTTACTTCATCAAGAATCGTAAATTTACCTTTTTCCAACTTCTGAAGAATTCCTTCACTAAACACAGCCATAAATCGTTCAGATGAAATTCTTTTTAAAAAGATCCCATTATCCTGCGCCCATTTATTCAGGATTGACGTCACCAAATTATTAATGCTGCCACGCATCTGGTCATCCATTCCTTGGGTAAGATCATCATAATTGTCTAAAAAGATGATTGAAATGACAGTTCGGTCATTTTGATACATTTTCTCGATTTCCTTTTGTTCAGTCACATCGAAAAAGTATAAAAGCCGTTCTTCCCGTCTATGAATCACACGGAATTTTCGTTCATGGAGCGTAATGATTTCTGTCTCTACTTCTTGTTTAATTAACGGAATCAGCGTATCTGCGACATCATAAAGTGATCTTCCGACCAAGGTATCCTCATCGAAACAAGAGGCTAGAAATGGATTTGTCCATTCGATATAATACTCATCATTAATAAGCATAATCCCGATTGGCATTTCCATCAATGCTTCTTCGCCCACCCTTTTAACCCGGTAAGAAAGGGTCGCGATATACTCTTCCATTTCTTTTCTTTGGCGACGGTCAACAACAAACATATAGTAGAGCGGGAAGAGCATGATAAACAGCCCGGCTGCACTAATGGTCCAATTATAGAAGGACAGGGCAATGATCAATACCACTGTAACGCCTATTAACCCATAAAAAGGGTAACGAATCGACCGCTTTTCTAAAAATGCAGGCAATATTTTCAGCTCCTAGTCGTGAATCTTACTCTTTCATTTCAAATCGCTTTCGAAAATCAAAGCCTAAATCAGTAATGCCTAATAACATTATTATATAACGGACTATTGGAATCATGAAAGTAAGAATTACAACTAATACAGCAAGTCCCTTTGCAACCGACTTTTGGTGGAAAATAAAAAATAAAAGAGCCAGACCCTGAAGCATGATAAATGTCTCTAATATGTACCTGGCGTTAATTAAAACAGAATATAAGTAAGTTCCCTCTTGCGGATGAAAGAGCAGCATCATCCCTAAGGCAATTAAATAATACCATAAAAGGCTTTTAGGCAGGACAAGATTGCGAAAACTGCCCCATGGCTGTACGTTCACCCCAAACCTCTTCGCAATTGGAAAGCAAATCCATTGAGTAATAAAAGAGGAAAGGATGGAAGCGAAAATCAGAGCACTTGGTGCAAGCGTTACGATTTGCTTAAGCATTAAGGCATTTTGCTCTTTTAAGAGTTCAACTTGGTCTTCTCTTCCCATTGCTTTAAGCATTACCTCAGAGCTTTTAACTGATTCATTTAACGCTACAGTAAGTTCATGGATAATATCGATTTTCATAAAAGCAACCATGACAACATATGAAATCACTAGCCCAGCCATAAATGTAAGGGAACTAGCTATTAATATGAACGTCCGGCTCTTGCCTTTTTGGAGCAGATAGCCAATAACGGTACCTACCGAACCATAAATCAACATTAAGCCAACACCCATTAAAGAGCCTGCAATAAATGCAATAAATATGGCTGCTACTAAAAAGGCGGCAATCAGTTTCAGATTATTTTTAACAGAAAACATGATAAATGGCAGCGGCAGTACCAGGTTTAGGATTGATCCAACGACAGGAACATAAATCGTTATTAATAATAGTGCAGCAAAGGCCGCCAAAAGAACAGCACCCTCTGTAAGCTTGCGTACATCTTTCACTACTTCACCCCTAATTTTACAACGCTATTCTTTATTTTAGCGATATAAGGTGTTCTATTCAACTCTAGAGTATAACAAAAAGGCAGCAGGGATAACCCTAACTGCCTTTTTACTTATCTATTTTTATTCACCTGCAACAAATGGAAGTAATGCCATTTGACGTGAACGTTTGATTGCAACTGTTAATTTACGTTGGTATTTAGCGCTAGTACCAGTTACACGACGTGGTAAAATCTTTCCACGCTCAGAGATAAATTTCTTAAGTAAATCCACATCTTTATAATCGATGCGAGAAATACCGTTTGCTGTGAAATAACATACTTTACGGCGTTTTGCGCGACCGCCTTTACGTCCTCCTGCCATGAAAATTCCCTCCTTTATCATTTTAGTTTATCGTTCATTTAAGGTTGTTTAGAATGGAAGGTCGTCATCGGAAATATCAATTTGACCATTACCTGCAAACGGATCCTCGTCCATTCTTTGGAAACCATTATTCGTGTTTTGGTTTTGACGTTGTTGATTCTGATTGCCGCCGCCATAAGGATTCCCTTGAGGTTCCCTTGGTGGAGCACCGAATTGATTGTTGTCGTTTCTACCATTTCCGCCTGAAGAACCCCTAGGCTCAAGAAATTGAACATTATCTGCCACAATCTCAGTAAAATACTGACGTTTTCCATCCTGCTCGTAAGTACGAACTTGAATTCGACCATCAACACCTGCTAAGCTGCCCTTTTTCAAGAAGTTGGCAACATTTTCAGCAGCCTTTCGCCAAACTACACAGTTAAGAAAGTCTGCTTCACGTTCCCCTTGGGGATTTGAAAATTGACGATTTACTGCAAGAGTAAATGTAGCAACCGCAATGCCATTTGGTGTATATTTCAGTTCAGGGTCTTTGGTTAAACGGCCAACAAGAACAACACGATTTATCATCAGAATCAACTCCTTTTTTTTCAGAAAATGTTTCACATGAAACATTTTCAAATCTATTATTAAGCTTCTTCTCTAATTACTAGATGGCGAATGATATCTTCGCTGATTTTTGCAAGACGAGAAAATTCTTGTACTGCAGCAGCTGAAGATGTTGTTTTAGTGATTTCGTAGTATCCGTCGCGGAAATCGTTGATTTCATATGCTAAACGACGCTTACCCCAATCCTTTGTTTCAGCAGTTTCCGCACCGTTATCAAGAAGAATTGTATTAAAACGCTCTACAAGAGCCTTTTTAGCTTCATCTTCAATATTTGGGCGGATGATGTACATGATTTCGTACTTATTCATCACAGTCACCTCCTTTTGGTCTAAACGGCCCATTTGGGCAAGGAGCAATTATTCATTACTCACAAGTTGAAATTATAGCATAGTTATTTAACAAAAGCAATCTCATTCACAGGATTGAGATTTTTCCAATTAAAAAAGCTCTGCAAATCCTGCAGAGCTTGGAATATTATACGTTGAAACGGAAATGGATGACGTCGCCGTCTTTTACTTCATATTCTTTACCTTCTAAACGGACCTTGCCCGCTTCTTTTGCTGCCGTATGACTGCCAGCTGCTAATAAATCTTCATAAGAAACGGTTTCGGCGCGAATAAAGCCGCGTTCAAAATCAGAGTGAATAACTCCTGCACATTGCGGTGCCTTCATTCCTTTTCTGAAGGTCCAGGCCCGAACTTCTTGAACACCTGCTGTGAAATAAGTCGCTAAGCCAAGCAAGTGATAGGCCGCACGGATTAATTGGTCAAGACCGGATTCTTCAATTCCTAACTCCGATAGGAACATTTGCTTTTCTTCGCCTTCAAGTTCAGCAATTTCCTCTTCAATCTTCGCACAAATCACGATCACTTCTGCATTATCTGCAGCAGCAAATTCGCGGACCTTTTGAACATATTCATTGTCAGAAGGATCGGCAATATCATCTTCACTCACGTTGGCCACATAAAGAACAGGCTTGATTGTTAACAGATGAAGTCCTTTAACAAGTTTCATTTGTTCTTCCGTAAAATCTACGGTACGAGCTGGTTTCTCTGCTTCAAACGCATCGCGAAGCATGGAGAGGACCTCGAATTCAGCCGCTGCTTCCTTATCTTTTTGCTTAGCCAATTTTTCAACACGGTTAATCCGCTTTTCAACCGATTCCATGTCAGCAAGAATTAACTCCAAGTTAATGACTTCAATATCATCGATAGGATCAACTTTACCAGATACATGGGTAATGTTATCGTCTGCAAAACAGCGGACTACTTGGCAAATCGCATCCACTTGGCGAATATGTGAGAGGAACTTATTTCCGAGTCCTTCACCTTTACTTGCGCCTTTAACAATCCCGGCAATATCGGTAAATTCAAAAGCGGTGGGAACCGTCTTTTTTGGTTGAACAAGTTCAGTTAATTTTTGCAGACGGGCGTCAGGTACTTCAACGATTCCGACGTTCGGGTCAATCGTGCAGAAAGGGTAATTGGCCGATTCTGCCCCTGCCTGGGTAATTGCGTTAAATAAAGTAGACTTACCAACGTTCGGCAAACCTACGATACCAGCTGTTAATGCCATTTATTTCACTCCTCAAAAAAATAAGATCTATTTTAAATAAAATTAGTTCTGATAATAAAAAGACAAGTCTTTCACAATTATAGGCATTTCAATGTAAAAAGACAAGAATGATTAATGGTAACGACAATCAAAGAAAGGAGGTACGAAGATTTGGTTTTATGCCAATAAATGCTAAATAAAGATAAAAAGAGATCGAAATTTCAAACTAATTCCCCCTCTTTCTACAAATTTTCCTATATTATTTAGTAAATATGGTAAATTTAATACAAACCTTACTTGATAGTTTTACTAGAATAATAGATTAATAGATATATGGAGGAGGAGTAATGAAAAAAACAAACACACAACAAGTACCTAAAAAGTCAGATGGACCCTGGATTTCAGGAAGTATTGTAAAAAAAGCCTTACTTCCGAGTTTTTGTTTTGCAGTGCTGTCTACCGTTGCTTTTGAGGAAACAATTTTTGCAGAAAAAACAAGTTCTACACAAATCAGTGGTAATAGTGTTCAGACTACCAAGTATGTAAATATAACCAGCGGGACATTAAATTTGAGAAAAAGTACTTCGACTAGTTCAGCTATCGTCACAACTCTATCAAAAGGGATGGCAGTAAAGGTCTCTGCTGAAACAAAGGGATGGGCCAAGGTAAGCGTGAACGGTAAAACTGGATATGTCAGCTCGGGCTTTCTATCATCCAAAAGCCCGACCAATTTTACTCCAGCATCAACGACAACCGCCAAAACTAAATACGTAAATGTAAAAAGTGGCACGTTAAATATGCGTAATGGTACTTCAACAAGTGCATCGCTTATTGTGAAACTTGCAAAAGGGACGGCGGTAATGGTTTATTCTGAAGCGGGTGGCTGGGCGAAAATTAAAGTTTATGGAAAAACTGGCTTTGTAAGTTCTGCTTTTCTATCTGGTACGAGTCCAAGCAAAAATCCTAGTACGGGTACATCAGCTTCTACCCCTGTGAAAACCACAAAAAAGGTTGTAAATGTTGGTGCTAGCTCTACCTTGAACCTAAGGAAAGGTCCATCAACCAGTTCAACAGTTCTTGAAAAATTAAAAAATGGAACTGAAGTAGAGGTCTATTCCGAGGCAAATGGCTGGGCTAAAGTAAAATTCAATGGGAAAGAGGGGTATGTAAGTTCTGGATATCTTTCTACTACGAAAGTAAATACTACCCCTGTGAACGAAATACCGGATAAACAAACGACCATAAACAAATATGTAAATATCAACCTAGGCTCCACTCTAAATATGCGCAAAAGTGCCTCATTGAATGCATCCATTTTAATTAAATTAGCTCGTGGGGTGAAAGTAATCGTTCATTCTGAAGCAAAGGGCTGGGCTAAAATAGAAGCATATGGGCAAACGGGCTATGTCCAAGCTCACTATTTATCTGAAACAACTCCCCCTGCCGGATCGGTTGCTGCGAACAATAATAATTCGGAACCGAGTAAAGAAACTACGAAGACAAAATATGTGGATGTTATTTATGGTTCCAGCTTAAATATGCGTTCTAGCGCTGCTGGGAGCGCCTCTATCGTAACAAAGTTATCAAGAGGAACCCTTGTCACGATTCTTTCCGAAGGAAATGGTTGGGCTAAAGTAGCGGCCAATGGGAAAACGGGATATATCAGCACGCAATACTTGTCAACAACTCCGCCCTTTAATCCCAATACCACTAGTGGAACCATTGATAAGGTTATTGAAAGCTATGACATTCCCTTATCTGATTTGGTACAAAAGCAGATGGCAGTTAATCCACAAACAGACAAGTCATATGATACGTACATCAGAGCTGATGGCTTAACATTAACTAGTGAAACAAGCGGGACGGTCAATGGATCGAGTTGGAATGTAAGAGGTGGGGCTGGTCCTGGCTATTGGGTAGTCGGCCAAGTGAAGAAACAGGATACTCTACAAATTCTTGGTAAACTAAAGGGGACAGATGGGGATAACTGGTACCGGGTAAAATTTAATAAAACCTGGGTAAATGCGAGTCCGGAAGATATTACCTATTATGTAGATCCAAATAATTTCCAAAAGAATACGGTCGATTCCTTGCAATTTCTTAAACTGTCAGTGACAGCCAATATAAGTGCTAAAGAGGTTAATGAAAGAATTCTGTCTGGAAAAGGTAGTTTGCAAGGATTAGCATCCACCTTTATCAAGGCTGGAAATACATATGGAATAAATGAACTTTACTTAATATCCCATGCTTTATTAGAAACAAATAAAGGTAAATCACAACTGGCTCAAGGTGTCCAAATTAATGGGAAAACTGTTTATAATATGTTCGGAATTGGTGCTTATGATCAAACTGCGGTCACCAGTGGGGCCCAATTTGCTTATAATGCTGGTTGGTTTACTCCTGAGAAAGCTATTCTCGGCGGTGCACAATTTATTGCCAACGGATATATTAACGCAGGGCAGGATACCCTCTATAAAATGCGATGGAATCCAGGTTCAACAGTAACAAGCGGTCGTGCAACACATCAATATGCGTCAGATATCGGCTGGGCTGCCAAGCAAGTCCACCAAATTTACAATTTATATAGTTTAATAGATTCTTATAAACTAGTACTAGAGATCCCGAAATATAATTAATTCTAGTTATGAGAAAGGGGGCCGCTCGGCAGCCCCCTATTCTATTATAAATTAATGGACCTTTTCAATATTCACGAGACAATCATATAAGGTGCTCCCAAGACCATTATCAGATGCCTCGCTCGAGGTCAGGTGATTAACAGACCCGCCAAACTGCTTCCAAATTCCTTCATCGATATTAATGGTGTTCGGATGGGCAGCCGCTGCTATCGAAATATAGCCCTTTACTTCGCCGCGGTCATTCCAGACCCTTACAAAATCATCCTTTTGCAAACCGAGAACATCAGCAATATTTTTGGCAACCTCCACCTTCACTTTTGGTGTCACTGCATAAAGGTGATAGTTCTGCGAGTGATTAGAGCGCATCGGATGAATCGTCAGCAGACTATATGGATATTTTTCAGCAAGCTTCGGATTTTCCCATTTAGACTCTGCGGGTACAGCTAAGGTTAACCGTCCATCGCTGCCGCTACGTTGACCTAACTGTGCCGTGAATTCAAACTTACCGGATGGTGTTTTAAACTTTCGGTCCTGCCATGGGATGGCGAGTACCGGCAATTCTAATGTATGCTTATCCATTAAAGTTTCTAGAGATGCACCCTTTTCTTCCAATGCTTGAAAGGCCATCTTTAGGAATTGCTCTCTTGAAAAATTAAAATCCGCCCCAAAACCGAGTCTGTTTGCTAATTCTGTCCAGATCCATAAATCCGGTTTGGCTTCACCCGGTGCTTCTACAAGCTTAGGACCATAATTAACATAATGATGATACATCGAAGAATAATAAATATCCTCTTCCTCAAAGGCAGTTGTGGTCGGCAACACATAATCGGCATGCTGCGCTGTGTCCGTCATATATTGATCAATCACCACCAGCGTCGCTACGGAAGAGAAGGCTTTTTCAACCACTTGGGTGTCAGGCACCTGGGTTAAGGGATTCCCACACGTCACTACAATCATCTGAATTTCTGGGCCTATTGCCTTTAACACTTCTTCTGCCTGTTTCATAATTGAAAATTGGCGCTGCTTTTGTTTGCGAGTTGGCAGGGTCAACTCCTCAAACACGAAGCTTTGTCCAACTTGAAGGTTGGCATAGTTGGCGCCGCCGCCGGCAATGCCAATATTCCCGCTGCATGCAACAAGGGCATCAATGAAGCGAATCGTATTGCCGCCATTTTTATAGCGTTGTAAGCCAAGCCCCATAAAGGTAGAAGTTGGTTTGTCCCCATAAACATGAGCTAATTTAGTGATCACTTCACAAGGGACTTCCGTCATTTCACTAATTTTTTCGATTGAGATGCTGTTAAGGAGCTGTTCCACCTCATCAAAGCCCGCGGTAAATCGCTCAATAAAACTGCGGTCTTCTACTCCTAAGCGGAGCATTTCCTTGATAATTCCCGCCGCTAATAGTCCGTCCATCCCAGGTTTGATCGATATATAGTCATCGGCAATTTTCGCCGTTGCATTAAAAATAGGGTCAATAACCACTAGTTTCGCGCCAAGCTTTTTCGCTTCTAAAAGTTTTTCGTAAAAGTGCATATTTGTGCGGGCGACATTTCGTCCCCAGACAATAATATTTTTGCTGTTGTAAAGATCATCTGGTTCGTGGCTGTAAGCATCGCCAAAGTCCCACTTTTGTGCTTCAATTCCTGCTCCCCAGCAGAGCGAGCCGTAAAGCTCGGTCACACCGCCATAGCAATTAAAGAAACGCTGGTCGAGGTTTTTCAATAAGCCATTATTCGCATAGTCATGGCTGTGTAAAACAGCGGTAGAACCGTACTGTTCTTTTATTTGTTTTAATTTATCAGCAATCTCATTAAGTGCCTGTTCCCAGGAAATTTGCTCAAATTGACCGTTTATCTTTTTTAATGGATGCAACAACCGTTGCGAGAAGTTTGTCCTTGTTTCGAGCATCCGTCCCCGTCCGCAAATTTTCCCTTGTGTGATCGGATGGGAGGGATCTCCTTCTACTTTAATGACCCGGCCATTTTCGACTGTTACATTAAAACCGCAGCTATCCCAGCAATTTAACGGACATGCTGCCTTACGTATTTGTGCCAATTTCCCCATCCCCTATGTGAAAAATTCTATTTCTACTTTTCTAATAAGAATAATATAGTTTTCCATTAAAAAAAAGCATGAACTACTCCTCATGCTTCACCAAAATTTTCTTCATTTTCCTTGAAAATTCCCTCCTTGGTATGAGAACGCTGTGACCGCAGCCCTCACATTTGATCCGAACATCCATCCCCATGCGGATCACCTTCCAACGATTTGTTCCACAGGGATGCTGTTTCTTCATCTCGACAACATCATTTAAGGCAAATTCTTTTTCTTCCATTGCAAAATCTCCCCTTATTTTGGTTGTTCAGATCCATACATGACCACTCTTGGAGTTGGTGCTTTAATGCCATTCTCGTCTAATTGAAGCTTGATATCCCTGCGAATATTTCGAGAAACAGCCGCTTGCTTCATAGGCTGTGTTTCTGCGACAACCCGTAAAACAACCTCGGTTGCACCCATTGTTTGAATCCCTAATAGCTCAGGGGCTTTAACTAACTCTTCATATTGGGCAGGCATAAACTGAATGGTTTCCTCAATTACCTTTTCCGCCTTGGCTATGTCCTCACCATAGGCGATGGCAATATCAACAACAGCGATACTATTATTTATTGAGAAATTGGTTACTTCGATGATACTGCCATTTGGTAAAATATGCAGTTCCCCGGTCCAGCTTTTTATTTTTGTGGTTCTTAACCCTATAGTTTCGACATTACCTTCATATTGTCCTATGCGAACATGATCACCGACTGAAAATTGATCCTCAAAAATAATAAAAAAGCCAGAAATAATATCCTTCACTAAACTTTGTGCACCAAAACCAACGGCTAAACCAACAACCCCCGCTCCGGCAATCAGTGCTTTTACATCAATTCCTAACACAGAAAGGATCATCATAAAAGCGATAAAATAAACCACATAAGAAAGGACATTATCAAGCAGCCTTGAGAGCGTTTCTTCACGCCGATCTGATGTATTGAGCGGAGAGAGGTTTCTAATTTTAAAGATATTATGGATCATCAAATTTCCAATTCGAATCAAGATATTGGTAATGACCAAAATCGCAAGGATTTTTAGAAAGGCTTCACCCATATTCAACCATGTATCTTCATTTTGAAATTTATCGATTAATTTTTGCATTCCCTTTTGTGTGAGACTCATTCAGACACCATCCTCTAATAACTTCATAATCCACATCTATTTTAGCAATTATTCTGCGCAGTTAATAGCATAATGAATTTTCCTTTTTCTCCCCAGTTCATGTATAGATTTACTGAAAATTCCGTATACTAATAAGACTATTTACTGCGAGGGAGTGACTTAATGAATCTGAAGACCAGTTTTTTTGACAGGAGGGCTAAGACGCGAATCAGCCACGATGATTTGCATGCGGCTGAAAATCTAGCTGAAGAGTTGCTTGCTGTGATTCCCAGTCTGACAAAGCGCCCAATTGTCTTTGTTTGTATTGGTACCGACCGCTCCACAGGGGATTCATTAGGACCACTTGTTGGGACACTGCTGGAAGAAAAGGGTATAAGGTCGTTTTATGTGTACGGAACATTAGATGAACCGATTCATGCCGTCAATCTTTCTGAAAAACTAAAGGAAATCCATGCAAAACATGATGACCCCTATATTATTGGGATTGATGCTTGTTTGGGCAGGATTAAAAATGTCGGAGTCATTCAATTAGGAAATGGTCCTGTCAAACCAGGAGCTGGAGTAAACAAAGAACTTCCAGCGGTCGGAGATATACATATCACCGGCATCGTCAATGTCAGTGGGTTTATGGAGTTTTTTGTCCTGCAAAACACCCGCTTAAATCTTGTCATGAGAATGGCAAAAACGATTGCCAATGGGATCTATCAAGCAAGCCTGTTATACCCTAAACAAACCTGGACGGAATTAAACTTAAATTGGCTCGAAGAAGAGAAGACAAATTAAAAGAGCAAACGGTGTTATATCCGATTGCTCTTTTATTTCTATTGGCTACAAATAGTGATGGTAATAATAAAGAACGGTTACAATCAGTCCCGTTACAACAATGCCTGGCAGCAAATTGGCTACTTTAATTTTCACCATTCCGGTTAAATTTAGGCCAATCGCAAAAATCATGATCCCACCCGTAGACGTCATTTCAACAATAAACTGATCCATTAATGCTTGGGGAACAAATCGATCAATCTGGGTAGCAAACAGGGCAATCAACCCTTCATAAAGGACAACCGGAATCGCAGAAAAAATAACGCCTATCCCTAAAGTTGTCGTTAAGATTAACGCCGTAAATCCATCGATCAATGATTTGGTGTACAAAACAGCATGATCGCCGCGGATGCCGCTATCAAGTGCACCAATAATCGCCATCGCCCCAATTACAAAGATGAGGGTAGCAGTGACAAACCCTTCTGAGATACTCCCTTTTCCATTGTTAGAGCCGACTTTCTGCTCAAGCCATATACCTAAGTCATTTAATTTATCCTCTAATTTGAGAGCCTCGCCGGCCACAGCTCCAACCACCAAACTAATAATAACAATGAGAAAGTTTTCACTCTTCAAGCCCATTTGCAACCCTAAAACCATGACGGACAACCCGATGGCATACATGACAGTAACCTTCATTCCTTCTGGGATGCGGTTTAACAACTTCCCAAGAAGCGTTCCAATGACTATTAACAGCCCATTTACAAGTGTTCCTAATAAAAACATCCTATTTCCACCTTTTTCTTCGACCTTCGAAATATATACCTAATAAACTATCATATTTACCCAAAAAAATAAACCATCGAAATGATGGTTATAAGGATTCATTTTGATCAAGCATTTCCAGAATTCGTTCAAGATCATCTTGAGAGAAAAATTCAATTTCAATTTTCCCTTTATTATTATTCTGCTTAATGTTTACAGTCGTTCCAAACCGTTCACGCAGGGTGTGTTCACGTTCCAGGATAAACACATCTTTTTTCTTTTCTGGCTTTTTTGTTTCACGTGAAACACTTTCGTTTAAGTGCTGAATCAGTTTTTCTAACTGACGGACGCTGAGCGCTTCCTTGATGATCTTTTCCACTAATGCAGGAACTTTTGCCTTTTCCCTGAGTCCTAACAAGGCACGGCCATGTCCCATTGATATCTTAGCAGTGGATATTAACTCTTGAATGTTCGGAGGGAGGGAAAGCAGACGAACATGGTTCGCTACATGCGGCCGGCTTTTGCCTAATCGCTTCGCTACCTCTTCTTGGGTTAGCTTTAACTTTTCCATTAATGTTTGATACGCTAAACCCTCTTCGATGGGATTTAAATCTTCCCGCTGCAGATTTTCAAGGACGGCCAATTCCATCATTTGCTGCTCTGAAAGGTCGCGGACAACAGCCGGGACTGTTTCAAGCTTTGCTTCCTTTGCAGCCCGAAAACGCCGTTCACCGACAACAATTTCATACCCTCTAAGGCTTTTTCTAACGACGATTGGCTGTATGATTCCATGTTCTAAAATAGAATCTTTTAATTCATCAATTGCCTCTTGTTGAAAGGTTTTTCGCGGCTGGTAAGGGTTGGGGCGCAGTTCCTTAAGCTTGATTTCTTGAACTGTTTCTTCCTTGCCAACATCCGTAAAAATTGCGTTTAGTCCCTTTCCTAAACCTTTAGCCATTTGAGACCACTTCCTTCGCTAAATCTAAATACACCTCAGCACCACGCGATTTCGAATCATAAGTAATGATTGGTTCCCCATGGCTTGGTGCTTCACTTAGACGGACATTCCTTGGAATAATGGTTTTATACACTTTATCTTGAAAATACTTTTTTACTTCTTCAATTACTTGAAGGCCAAGATTGGTTCGAGCATCAAGCATCGTTAATAAGACGCCTTCAATTTTCAAATCCTGATTCAAATGCTTTTGAACAAGTCTTACTGTACTTAATAATTGGCTTAAGCCTTCTAACGCATAGTACTCACATTGAACAGGAATTAAGACAGCATCAGAGGCCGTTAACGCATTGATCGTCAATAAGCCTAACGATGGCGGACAGTCAATAATAATATAATCAAATTGATCTTTAACCTCTCCAAGTGCTCGTTTCAGACGAACTTCTCTAGAAATCGTCGGAACCAATTCAATTTCTGCTCCTGCCAGCTGAATTGTTGCTGGTATCGCATACAAATTTTCGACCGATGTTTGTTTAATAACATCCTTTGCTTCTACATCATCTACTAAAACATCATATATGCATTGGTCAACTTCTGCCTTTTCAATACCAATCCCGCTTGTTGCGTTTCCCTGCGGGTCCGTGTCGACTAGCAGGACACGTTTCCCAATATATGCTAAGCAGGCCCCTAGGTTGACAGAGGTAGTCGTTTTACCGACTCCGCCTTTTTGATTCGCGATTGCAAGAATTTTGCCCACGATGTCACCTACCCTTTTATTCTCTCAAAGTTTTATTCTATGTTTCTATTAAATTCTATTAAAATACTAGTCATTTGGCTAATCTAAACTGAATTTATGATAGGAAAATTTCCATTCCTTTATTTTAGCATGAAACAGAAAGGTTGTTGGATTTTTTCTAAAAATATTCAAATTTTCAATTAGTTTATATCTGTGATTTAGAGGGGGAATGGACATTAATTATCCATAAATTACTATTTATTACGAAAATTCCTCAAGTAAAGGCTATTTATACTGAAATGTTGATTTCCGCTCCAATCAACATAGTGCCAAAATCAATATTGATCTTTAACATAATAAAAAGAACCAAACTTGTGATTTCGTTTGGTTCTAGCATCTATTATTCTATTGATCTTACTTTTTCTTTGGTATGCGAATTGTAAATTGGTAGAATTCATCAAATTCTTCTTCTTCAGCATCGAGGTTAATCCCGCTGTCCGTTACCATTGTTAATGATTGACGGATGGTATTTACGGCGATTCTCATATCTTTACTGAAAGCCTTCCGTTTCGGCTTTGGCTTTTCGCTTTTTTGTTCAAGCAGTTTGACCACACGTTCCTCTGTCTGCTTGACATTAAAATTCTTTTCAATAATTTCAGCCAATAGCACCACTTGTTTTTCTGGATCTTTAAGAGGGATCAGTGCACGTGCATGACGCTCTGTAATAATTTTATTTAACAATGCCTCTTGAATAGGCTGCGGCAATTTAAGAAGACGAAGCTTGTTGGCAACGGTTGACTGCCCTTTCCCAAGGCGTTGTGCTAATGCTTCTTGGGTTAAATTGTGCAATTCCAGCAATTTCCCATACGCCATCGCTTCTTCAATCGGCGACAGCTCTTCCCGTTGTAAATTCTCAATTAAAGCAACAGAGGCCGTTTCAGTATCTGATAAATTTTTTATAATGGCTGGTGCTTCGGTCCAACCGAGCTTTTTCATCGCACGAAAACGGCGTTCCCCAGCAATAATTTCATATTGGTCAATGGCAAACTCTCTAACGACAATCGGTTGAATGATCCCATGAATGTGAATTGTTCGCGCTAATTCTTCAATTTTCTCTTCATCAAAAACCGTACGAGGCTGAAATCGGTTTGCAACAATATGGTCAATTGGAATCTTTTTTATTTCCTCGTTTTTTTCTACAATTAGCTCTTTTTCAAGCGCAACCTCTTGTTCTCCCTTATCGCCGAGGCCAAAAAAGCGTGTAAACGATTGCTTCATCCCCAACACCACCTTTACGAAACTCCCTATTACTTATTCTCTGAATACAGACATTCTTCCTGCCTAGAATAACATGTTTATTGAAAAATTGTTAGCACTCCAAATCCGTTTTTCTTATTCAATCGGTGTCTTTCCTGGTGTCCCAGGCTTGCGCGGGTATTTCTTTGGTGTTTGTTTTTCCTTTTTAATGATTAAAATATTCCGCTCGCTTTCTTCCATTGGCAATGTAAAGGTGTGCATATCTTCCAACCTGCCGCCCAGAATGGAAATTGCCTTTTGACCGATCTCTAATTCATCTTTCGCATGGGCAGCTTTCATGGCAATAAAGTGTCCGCCTACTTTAACAAGTGGCAGGCAGAGCTCGCTCAACACAGACATTCTTGCCACGGCCCTAGCGGTTACGACTTCAAAATTTTCGCGGAAATTTGGATTTACCCCAAAGGTTTCGGCGCGATCATGAATAAAATGAACATTTTCCAATTTTAATTCCTTCGCGAGATGATTTAAAAACGAAATGCGCTTGTTTAGTGAATCAACAATCGTCACTTCGATATGTGGGAAAACAATTTTTAGCGGAATACTAGGGAACCCCGCTCCCGCCCCCACATCACAAAGATGGAAAGGCTTTGTAAAATCAAAATAGAAGGAAGCCGTAATCGAATCATAAAAATGCTTTAGATACACTTCAGCTTTATCAGTAATGGCGGTTAAATTCATTTTTTCATTCCACTCGACCAATGTCTCAAAGTACATTTCAAATTGGCCGAGCTGTTCACTTGAAAGGGAGATCCCCTTTTCCCTTAGGTTTGCTGCAAATTGTTCAATGATCATTCAATAATCTTCCTCACATAATTATTCATTTGAAACTCTAGCTATTTTGCCTTGTTCTAGGTACACAAGCAGGATCGAAACATCCGCTGGATTCACTCCTGAAATCCGGGATGCCTGGGCAATTGATAGCGGTTTGACTAGTTTTAGTTTCTGTCTGGCTTCTGTCGCAAGGCCTGACACCATGTCATAATCAATATTCTCAGGGATTTTCTTATCTTCCATTTTCTTTAAGCGGTCAACCTGTTGTAGTGACTTGGTAATATAGCCCTCATATTTTAACTGGATTTCAACCTGTTCCTTCACATCTTCATCAAGGCTGACATCACTTGGAAAAATGGTTTCAAGCAGTTCATAGTTCATTTCTGGTCTTTTTAATAAATCAGAAGCGCGGATTCCATCCTTTAATTCACTGCCGCCAATGCTTCGAATCAGCTCTTGAACCTCAGCCGTCGGTTTCAAAAACGTCGACTCTAAACGCTGCTTTTCAGCCTCAATTGCGTCTTTCTTTGCTAAAAATCGTTCGTATCGGTCATCACGAATCAGTCCGATTTGATGGCCTATTTCGGTTAAGCGTAAATCAGCATTATCATGTCGTAACAGTAGGCGATACTCTGCTCTTGACGTTAACAATCTGTATGGCTCATTTGTTCCTTTAGTGATCAAATCATCAATTAAAACTCCAATATACGCACCGGAACGACTTAAAATTAACTGGTCACGGCCAATCGCTTTCAGTCCTGCATTGATACCAGCCATGATTCCTTGTCCTGCTGCTTCTTCATAGCCGGAAGTTCCATTAATTTGACCCGCCGTATACAGTCCTTCAACCACTTTGGTTTCCAGGGTAGGCCATAACTGTGTTGGCACAATCGCATCGTATTCAATCGCATATCCAGCTCTCATCATTTGCACATTTTCAAGCCCTGGAACGGTTTTAAGAATTTCCTGCTGTACATCTTCCGGTAAGCTCGTGGATAGACCCTGTACATAGACTTCCTTTGTGTGTCTTCCTTCAGGCTCAAGGAAAATCTGATGGCGCGGCTTATCATTAAAGCGGACGACCTTATCTTCAATCGATGGACAATACCTTGGTCCTGTCCCTTTAATCATTCCGGAATACATTGGAGAACGATGTAGATTGGCGTCAATTAACTGATGGGTGCGTTCATTGGTATAGGTCAACCAGCATGGCAGTTGGTCCGTAATATATTTCGTTGTTTCATAGGAAAAAGATCGTGGAACTTCGTCGCCAGGCTGGATTTCTGTTTTACTATAATCAATCGTATTACTATTAACACGTGGCGGGGTTCCAGTCTTAAAACGGACAAGGTCGAAACCAAGCTCCTCTAAATGTTCTGACAGCTTAATCGATGGCTGCTGATTATTTGGACCACTTGAATATTTCAACTCACCAAGGATAATTTCCCCACGCAAATAGGTTCCGGTTGTAATGACGACCGTTTTTGAGCGGTAGACCGCACCTGTCTTTGTGATAACCCCTTTAGAAATTCCATCCTCGACAATCAGTTTCTCGACCATCCCTTGGAGTAAGGTTAGATTCGGTTCTTCCTCAAGTGTTTTTTTCATTTCATGCTGGTAAGCAAATTTATCAGCCTGCGCTCTTAACGCGCGGACAGCTGGACCTTTTCCCGTGTTCAGCATTCTCATTTGGATATAGGTTTTATCAATATTTCGACCCATTTCCCCACCCAGAGCATCTATTTCACGAACGACGATCCCCTTAGCTGGTCCGCCAACGGATGGGTTACATGGCATAAAGGCAACCATATCAAGATTGATGGTAATCATTAATGTTTTGGCGCCAAGTCTCGCCGCCGCAAGGCCCGCTTCACAGCCGGCATGGCCTGCTCCAACGACAATAACGTCATAATTTCCTGCTTCGTATTGCATGTAGTCACTCCTCTTTCTATTTCCCTAAACAGAATTGCGAAAATAACTGGTCAATCAGGCTTTCGTGGACACTCTCGCCAATGATTTCGCCAAGTAATTCCCATGTTCTTGTTAAATCTATTTGAACAATATCAATAGGGGTACCCATTTCGACCCCATCAATTGCTTCTTCGATTGTCTTTAAGCTTTGGTGCAATAGTGCAATATGACGACTGTTTGAAACATAGGTCATATCGCCTGCATCAATCGAGCCTGCAAAAAATAACGAAGCGATCGCTTCCTCTAGCTCATCGACGCCACGGTCCTCAAGTAGTGAAGTAGTGACAATCTTATGCTCTTTTGCTAACTCATTCACTTTCTCCAGATCAATTTGCTGCGGCAAATCCGTTTTATTGACGATAACGATAACATCCATCCCTTTGACCACTTCAAAAAGCTGCTCATCTTCCATACTTAACTTGTCAGCGTAATTTAAAACAAGCAAAATTAAATCCGCGTCTTGTAAAACTTGGCGGGAACGCTCCACTCCAATTCGTTCGACAATATCCTCGGTTTCCCTAATTCCTGCCGTGTCCAAAAGTCGCAATGGGACACCGCGAACATTCACGTATTCTTCAATTACATCCCTTGTGGTTCCAGGAATATCTGTCACAATCGCCTTGTTTTCATGAACTAGACTGTTTAATAGCGAGGATTTTCCTACATTCGGACGGCCAACAATCGCAGTAGACAGTCCTTCTCGTAAAATTTTCCCCTGTTCCGACGTTTGCAATAGCTTTTTGATCTCTTCCCGAACAAAATGGGCCTTCTCTGCTAACATCTTATGAGTCATTTCTTCGACATCGTCATATTCCGGATAATCTATATTCACTTCCACATGGGCAAGGATTTCTAAAATCTCCTGCCGTAGTCTTCGAATTAATTTCGACAGGCGCCCTTCCATTTGTCCCAAGGCGACGTTCATCGCGCGATCCGTTTTTGCCCTGATTAAATCCATTACCGCTTCCGCTTGGGATAAATCAATCCGTCCATTTAAAAATGCCCTTTTTGTAAACTCTCCAGGTTCCGCGAGTCTCGCTCCATTCGTTAACACCTGCTGAAGAACTCTATTCACAGAAACAATCCCGCCATGGCAGTTTATTTCAACAACATCCTCTTTTGTAAAAGTTTTTGGCCCTTTCATGACAGACACCATAACCTCTTCAACCACTTGCCCCGTATTAGGGTCTATCAAGTGTCCATAGTGGATCGTATGGGTTGCTGCTTCAGTCAGCCTTTTCCCACCGATACTCCTAAATAGCTTGTCTGCTATCGGGAATGCTTCATCCCCGCTCAAACGCACAATCGCAATCGCACCCTCGCCCATCGGAGTCGATATTGCCGCAATCGTATCAGATTCCATTTCCTTCACCTCACATTTAAAAAATCGGTTCATATATATAAAAAATATTTTTTCTCCAAAACAATAGAATACCACATCATTTTCTGTGGAAAAAGTAATCCCTCTTCCAAATAATTAATCCACAATTCACTTCTATCTCATTATTATTTTAACTTATCCACATGTGAATAACAATAAAACGAAAAATGTGAAAAAATTGAATGTTATCAACAGGCTCATTTTTTTAAAATTCGACAAAAAAAGACACCCTATCATTCAATAGGATGCCTTTGTGATTTTGTTTTTAAGTTTAAATCCTTATCTTTTTGATGCTGGAGTAATCACAATAAAGCGATGAGGCTCCGATCCATCAGAAAGTGTTTTGACGCGTTTATTATCAGATAAAGCAGCATGAATCACTTTTCGCTCATAGGAAGGCATCGGCTCTAAGGTTACATCTTTTCCTGACTTAACCACCTTTTGGGCGAGACGATGGGCTAATTGAATCAGCGTTTCATTTCTTCTTTTTCGGTAATCCTCCGCGTCCAAGATCACGGTTAAATACTGATTCGAAAAACGATTTAGCACTAATTGCGTCAAATATTGAAGCGAATTTAATGTTTGACCTCTTTTTCCAATCAATAACGCAATCTTTTCACCCGTCATAATAAAATGAACATGTTTACCGTCGCGTTTGATTTCTATTTCTGCGGGCGCTCCCATCTGTTCACTTACTTGAGTAAGAAATTTCTTTGCTTCTTCAATGGGATCAATAATGACGGTTACTTTTACAACAGCTGGACGTGAACCAAAAATACCAAAAATCCCTTTTTTCCCTTGATCAATAATGTCAATATCTGTGCGGTCTTTGCTGGTTTGTAATTGAGCTAAAGCTGATTTTACTGCTTCTTCGACAGTTTGTCCTGTAGCAGTTACCTGTTTCACTTTTTTGCTCCTCCCGCATTACCGGATGCTTTTGCCATTTTCAAATCCGGTCCTTTAATAAAATAGGTTTGCACAATCATAAAAATATTTCCTACTACCCAGTACAACGAAAGCGCGGCGGGGAAACTAAAGGCAAAAACAACAATCATGATTGGCATCATCCAAAGCATCATCGCCATTTGTGGATTCTGATCTTGTCCAGCCATCATAATTTTTTGCTGAATAAACGTGGTTATACCTGCTACTATCGGCAAAATATAGTAAGGATCTTTATCACCAAGGTCAAACCATAGGAAATTATCGTTTGCAATTTCCCTTGTTCGTGAGATGGCATGGTAAAAACCAATTAAAATTGGCATTTGTACAATTAATGGAAAACAGCCAGCCATTGGATTTACACCATGTTTTGAAAAAAGTGCCATGGTTTCCTGTTGCAGCTTTTGCTGTGTTTTTTGATCTTTAGAACTATATTTCTTTTTCAGTTCGGCCATTTCTGGCTGCAATGCCTGCATCGCTTTTGAACTTCTTGTCTGCTTGATCATTAGCGGCAAAATCGCAAGGCGGATCAGGATAGTTACGACAATAATCGATAACCCAAAACTGCCCCCGAGAATAAGCGCCCCTTCCTTGATCAACCAGGATAAAGGATAGACAATGTACTCATTCCAAAAGCCTGAACTCTCCGATGTGATTGGCTTCTTAATTTCACTGCATCCTGTTAGGAACATAAATACAGAAAGTAAACCAATACCTAGTAATATTCGTTTTTTCAACCAAATTTTCCTCCTTACAATAAAGATAATGAACAGTTTAGAATCAAATCTATGTACAATTTATTTTGGATGATTTCAAAGGTATTTTATCACTTAGGCAAAGGAATTGTCTTCAATAGGATATAAATATTCAACGAATTCCTTTGCAAATTTTGTCCTTAAAGTCACTTTTTCAAAACCTTCCCAACTTTAAGTACATGGGTTAAACTTTTTTTCACCTCAAAAAAATCCATTTCAGCTGCTGGTTTCCTGGCAATAATCACGTAATCATTCCCTGGTGCTAACTGTTCGTTCAGTTCAAAAATGGATTGTCTTACATACCTTTTAATTCTGTTCCTTGTCACCGCATTTCCAATCTTCTTACTCACCGACAGGCCAATGCGAAAATAGTCTTGTCCCTCTTTTTTTAATGAATAGACGACAAATTGCCTATTTGCAAATGATTGGCCCTTTTGAAATGCCGTTTGAAATTCTTTATTTTTTTTAATACGCAGCTCTTTTTTCATAAAAACACCTTCAGTCGGATTAGAAAAAAGACCACTGACTTTGCAGTGGTCTATGCTGATAATACTTTTCTTCCCTTTAGACGACGACGAGCTAGAACCTTACGGCCATTAGCTGAGCTCATACGACTACGGAAGCCATGAACTTTACTGTGTTTACGGCTATTTGGTTGATATGTTCTTTTCATTATATGACACCTCCCTGAGGAATAGCTATCAAGTTTAAATGACAGTCTTACTTATTATAAAGACCTCACCATAAAATTGTCAACTACTCTTCACTATTGTTTCCATTTCCAAATTTTATTGAACATGAATTTGCTAATTTCCAGAAATTCTATAGCTATAAGAATAGATCTGAACCATGAAAGTGGAATTCTTATTTTTACTCCCATAATTCATCCAGCCCTTTCTCCTGGAAGGTACGAATATCCTGTGGATAAATTTTCGACATTTTTTTCACATTCTACACAAGATATTGACAGGTTTTGCACAAAACATCTACTTGTGGACAATTACTGTGCACATATTGTTACAGTTGTGGATAAACTACGAAAAGGCATTGCACATCAAGCAATTATTTGATATCATATTTGTGTTTTCACTCTGAATAACTTTATCCACAATAATACGTTATCCACAATTTGTGGATATCATGTGGATAGTTTATCCGAGGGTACTGCAGAAAGTTGTCCACAAGAGGTGGATATTGTCGAAACTCCATTTTACTTCCTTATTATTTATTATCCACATTCACTATTTCGTATATTTATAAATTAATAGGTTGTACTGACGGTATAATTAAGAAAAGCACGTTATTTTATAAAAAAAACACAACAAAGGAGGGATATTATTTGGAAAATATTGCGGATCTTTGGCATGCTGCATTAGCCAATATAGAAAAAAAAATAAGCAAACCAAGCTTTGATACCTGGCTTAAGTCCACAAAGGCCCATTCCCTTCAAGGCGATTTGCTAATCATCACTGCTCCCAATGAGTTTGCTCGTGATTGGCTGGAAGAGCGTTATTCGCAGCTAATCTCTGGAATCCTCTATGAAATTACCGGAGAAGAGCTTTCTGTTAAGTTTATCATTCCGCAAAATCAAAACGAGACAGAAAGTGATGTCCTGCTGCCACCAAAAAAGGTAAAAAAGGACGATGACCATGGGGAATTTCCTCAGGGTATTCTAAATCAGAAATACACTTTTGATACGTTTGTTATAGGCTCAGGCAACCGTTTTGCCCACGCTGCATCACTGGCAGTTGCCGAAGCACCAGCCAAAGCATACAATCCCCTCTTTATTTATGGAGGAGTTGGATTAGGAAAAACGCACTTAATGCATGCAATTGGCCATTATGTCTTAGATCATAACCCTTCAGCAAAAGTGGTTTATTTATCATCAGAAAAATTTACAAATGAATTTATTAACTCGATTCGTGACAATAAAGCAGAGAGTTTCCGCAATAAATATCGAAATGTCGATATTTTACTTATAGATGATATTCAATTTTTAGCTGGAAAAGAATCAACACAAGAAGAATTTTTTCATACCTTCAATGCTCTTCATGAGGAAAGCAAACAGATTATTATCTCCAGCGACCGGCCGCCTAGAGAAATTCCAACGTTAGAGGACCGGCTCAGGTCACGGTTTGAATGGGGATTGATTACAGATATTACACCGCCCGATTTGGAAACGAGAATTGCCATTCTTCGCAAAAAAGCTAGAGCCGAAGGATTAGATATACCTAACGAGGTAATGCTTTATATCGCCAATCAAATTGATACAAACATCCGGGAGCTAGAAGGAGCACTGATCCGAGTGGTCGCCTATTCTTCCTTAATCAATAAAGATATTAATGCTAATTTAGCAGCAGAGGCATTAAAAGATATTATTCCAAGTTCAAAGCCTAAAGTAATAACCATTCTGGATATTCAGAAGACAGTCGGGGAACTCTTTAGTATAAAACTCGAGGACTTTAAGGCAAAAAAGCGGACAAAGTCGCTTGCCTTTCCTAGACAAATTGCAATGTACCTATCACGGGAATTAACCGATTATTCTTTGCCAAAAATAGGAGAAGAATTTGGCGGCCGCGATCATACGACTGTCATACATGCGCATGAGAAAATTTCCAAACTTCTTCAGACCGATGCCCAGCTGCAAAGGCAAATGAAAGAACTGCATGAACTATTAAAAGTTTAGGCAGTTATTGGTGTTTTTTCCTTTCAAATATGTGAATAACTTCTTTGCATTTACACACAGTCTGTCCACATGTGGATAGGCTGTGTTTCCGTTGAAATAATCCAGTTATCCACATATCAACAGGCCCTACTAGTACTTCTACTCTTTTTTTTAAAAAATATATTATGTTATAGCTATAAAAAATATGCTTAAAACGGAGGAATACATGCGATGAAATTTATCATTCAAAGAGATCGGTTAGTTCAGAGTGTTCAAGACGTTATGAAGGCTGTTACTACAAGAACAACAATCCCTATCTTAACCGGAATTAAAATCACAGCTACATCTGAAGGTGTTACCCTAACAGGAAGTGATTCCGATATTTCCATTGAATCCTTTATTCCAAAAGAGGATGCTGGTGATGAAATTATTGAATTGAAACAAGCAGGAGCGATCGTTCTCCAAGCAAAAGTATTTAGTGAAATTGTCAAAAAGCTCCCGACTGATTCGGTTGAAATTGAAGTCTTAGGCTCGCTTCAAACGGTCATTCGTTCTGGAAAATCTGAATTTAACTTGATTGGCCTGGATGCTGAAGAGTATCCTCACCTTCCACAGATCGAAGAAAATAATAAATTTCATATTGCAACAGATCTTTTAAAAGCGATGATTCGCCAAACTCATTTTGCAGTGTCCTCCTCAGAAACACGCCCGATCTTGACAGGTGTAAACTGGAAGGTTGAAAACGGGGAACTAAACTGTATTGCAACAGATAGTCACCGGCTCGCGCTTCGAAAGGCAAAGATCGAAATAGCGAACAACGAAAATTATAATGTGGTCATTCCAGGAAAAAGCTTGAATGAGTTGAGTAAGATTATTGATGACAGCCATGACTTAATTGATATTGTTATTACCGAGAATCAAATATTATTTAAAGCGAAGCACTTATTATTTTTCTCAAGATTGTTAGAAGGAAATTATCCGGATACCTCTCGTTTAATTCCGAATGAAAGTAAAACGGATGTGACGGTAAATACAAAGGAATTCTTGCATGCAATTGATCGTGCCTCTTTGCTGGCAAGAGAAGGAAGAAACAATGTTGTCAAATTTTCGATAATTGAAGGCGGAATTATTGAAATTTCTTCAAATACTCCTGAGGTCGGGAAGGTAGTCGAGGAAATTCAAAGCGAAGCCATCGAGGGTGAAGAATTAAAGATTTCTTTTAGTGCCAAATATATGATGGATGCATTAAAGGCGCTTGAAGGAACAGATGTTAGGGTAAGCTTTACTGGAGCCATGCGCCCGTTCGTCATTCGCCCGCTTCATGATGAAACGATTTTGCAATTAATATTACCCGTTCGAACATACTAAATTTATAGAGCCTAAACCCATATGCCACCACACATTGGTGGCTTTCTTTTAGTTTCCTTTGTATCTCTGTGAAATATTTAGTAAAATAAAGTATTGAGACCATTTTAGAAACGAGGGTGACGATTTGCCTGAAAAAATTAAGATCGATACTGAATTTATTACGCTGGGTCAATTTCTTAAATTGGCTGAAGTAATTCAATCGGGCGGCATGGCAAAATGGTTTTTAAGTGAACATGATATATTCATTAATGGCGAACAAGATCAAAGAAGAGGAAGAAAGCTGCGCACAGGTGACAAAATCCAAATTGCTGGTTTTGGGGAGTTTGTGATTACCGAGTAATTATCAAAATAATTACCGAGTAGCAAGGCTAAAGGATGTCGTTTGCATGTATATCGAAAAATTAGCGCTAACAAATTATCGAAACTACGAAGATTTGTTCGTAGAATTTGAAAATAAAGTAAATGTCATCCTGGGTGAAAACGCCCAAGGTAAAACAAACGTCATGGAATCTATTTATGTTTTGGCCATGGCGAAGTCGCACCGGACCTCCAATGATAAAGAACTTATTCGCTGGGACCAAGAGTATGCTAAAATAGAGGGTAGGGTTCAAAAACAACACAGCTCATTGCCGCTGCAATTAATTATTTCTAAAAAGGGCAAAAAAGCAAAATGCAACCATATTGAGCAGCAAAAATTAAGTCAATATGTAGGCAATATGAATGTGGTTATGTTTGCTCCTGAGGACCTTAACTTAGTGAAAGGCAGCCCGCAGGTCCGAAGACGATTTATTGATATGGAAATTGGACAGGTATCGCCCATTTATTTACATGATATGAGTCAATATCAAAAAATTCTCCAGCAGCGTAATCATTTTTTGAAAATGTTACAGATCAGAAAACAGACCGATCAGACCATGCTTGAGATATTAACGGAACAATTTATCCAGATGGCTGTGAAAATTGTGGCGAAAAGGTTTGAATTCCTGCGCTTACTTCAGAATTGGGCAAAACCGATTCATCAAGGGATTTCAAGAGGCTTGGAAACGCTCGAAATTACCTATAAACCGTCGGTAGAGGTATTAGAAGATCAAAATTTGTCGAAGATGATAGCATGCTTTGAAGAAAAATTCAGCAAGGTTAGAACTAGGGAAATTGAGCGAGGTACTACGCTTTTCGGTCCCCATCGTGATGATCTGCTTTTTTATGTAAACGGTAGAGACGTTCAAACATTTGGATCACAAGGTCAGCAGCGTACCACAGCACTATCCGTAAAGCTTGCAGAAATTGAATTAATTTCTGCTGAAATTGGTGAATATCCCATTTTACTGCTAGATGATGTTTTATCGGAATTAGATGACTATCGGCAGTCTCACTTGCTTAATACCATCCAAGGAAGAGTTCAAACCTTCGTGACTACCACAAGTGTCGAGGGTATTGACCATCAAACATTAAGGGAAGCTTCCACGTTTATCGTTGAAGCTGGTGTCATAAAGAAAATTAATTGAGGTGTACCATGTATATCCATATCGGGGAAGATATTAATATTAGGGCAAGAGATATTATTTCTATCTTGGATAAAGAGAGTGCAAACAACTCGCCGCTTGTAGAGGAGTTCATCAGTCAACGTAAAGAAAAGGTAATCAATCTATCGAAAAACCCCTTTAAATCAGTCATTATTACATATGACAATGTATACTTATCCCCGATTTCTTCAGGAACTTTAAAGAAACGATCAACTCAAATGAATATACATGAATTTTGATATTTATTTATTTTTTAATTAACGATATAGATATATTTTTGTCAGAAGGTGCAGGTGAACAAGCATGACTTTGGAACAAAAAGCAGTCGAAGAAGCATATGGTGCGGATCAGATACAGGTTCTTGAAGGACTTGAAGCTGTTCGAAAAAGACCCGGTATGTACATTGGTTCAACAAGTGGTAAAGGTCTTCATCATCTTGTTTGGGAAATTGTTGATAACAGTATTGACGAGGCGCTGGCTGGTTTCTGTGATGAAATCAATGTCATTATTGAAGAAGACAACAGCATCACGGTAAAGGATAATGGCCGTGGAATCCCAGTCGGAATTCAGGAAAAAATGGGTAGACCAGCGGTAGAAGTCATTATGACTGTGCTGCACGCCGGCGGTAAATTCGGCGGCGGAGGATATAAGGTATCCGGAGGACTGCATGGTGTTGGTGCGTCAGTAGTTAATGCCCTTTCCACGGAACTTGAGGTATATGTACACAGGGATGGTCAAATTTACTCCATTAAATTTGAGCGCGGCGCGGTAGTTCAAGAATTAGAGGTCATTGGAACGACTGATATCACGGGTACAGTTACGCACTTTAAACCAGATGGTGAGATTTTTACAGAAACATTAGTATATGAATATGACATTCTAGCCACTAGACTTCGTGAACTTGCCTTCCTTAACAGGGGAATAAAGATCACGATTGAGGATAAGCGTGTTGAAAATAAACGCAATGAATACTACTACGAAGGCGGAATTAAATCATATGTTGAGCATTTAAACCGCACAAAAGAAGTGATTCATGAAGAACCGATTTACATGGAGGGAGAGCGTGACGGCATTAGTGTTGAAGTCGCACTCCAATATAACGAGGGGTATACAGATAACATTTACTCTTTCGCAAATAATATCCACACCTATGAAGGTGGAACGCATGAATCCGGTTTTAAGACTGCGTTAACAAGGGTTATCAATGATTACGCTCGGAAAAATAGCTTAATCAAGGAGAATGATACCAATCTTTCTGGTGAAGATGTTCGTGAAGGTATCACGGCGATCGTCTCTATTAAACATCCTGATCCCCAATTTGAAGGACAAACAAAGACTAAATTAGGGAATTCTGAAGTGAGAACGATCACTGATACCGTTTTTGCAAGTACCTTTGATAAGTTCATGTTGGAAAATCCATCAGTTGCTAGAAAAATTGTCGAAAAAGGCTTAATGGCAGCACGTGCAAGGCTTGCTGCAAAGAAAGCTAGGGAATTAACACGCCGGAAAAGTGCTTTAGAGGTTTCTAGTTTACCTGGGAAATTGGCTGACTGTTCTTCGAAGGATCCATCTGAAAGTGAAATGTATATCGTTGAGGGTGATTCCGCTGGCGGATCGGCAAAGCAAGGTCGTGATCGCCATTTCCAAGCAATTCTGCCACTTCGGGGGAAAATTCTTAATGTGGAAAAGGCCCGTCTCGATAGAATCCTTTCTAACAATGAAGTTAGGGCGATGATTACAGCGATTGGAACAGGCATTGGTGAAGATTTTGATATTGCTAAAGCCCGTTATCATAAAATTGTCATTATGACCGATGCTGATGTGGATGGTGCTCATATTCGGACGCTTCTCTTAACGTTCTTTTACCGTTTTATGAGAAAAATCTTAGAAGCCGGTTATATTTATATTGCCCAGCCGCCGCTTTATAAAGTTCAACAAGGTAAACGAATTGAGTACGCCTATAATGATAAAGAACTTGAACGGATATTTGCCATGCTTCCAGCTGCTCCAAAACCGAATATCCAACGGTATAAAGGTTTAGGTGAGATGAATCCTGATCAATTATGGGAAACAACAATGGATCCTGAAAATAGAAGTATGCTTCAGGTAAGTCTTGAAGATGCGATCGAAGCAGACGAAACCTTTGATATGTTAATGGGTGAAAAAGTAGAACCACGTCGTAATTTCATTGAGGCGAATGCTCAATACGTGAAGAATTTAGATATATAAAGAAAAGGTGAAAGGAGGAAATAAGTATGGCTGAAACCCCAAATTCTCAAGTTACAGAGATTAATATTAGCAAAGAAATGAAAGCTTCCTTTCTTGACTATGCGATGAGTGTTATCGTTTCACGTGCCCTTCCAGATGTTCGGGATGGGTTGAAACCAGTTCATCGCCGAATTCTATATGCTATGCATGATCTTGGTATGCATTCAGATAAACCATATAAAAAATCAGCCCGTATCGTTGGGGATGTCATCGGTAAGTATCACCCGCATGGTGACGCTGCTGTTTATGAAACAATGGTTCGGATGGCACAGGACTTCAACTATAGGTATATGCTTGTAGATGGACATGGAAACTTCGGTTCTGTCGATGGTGACTCAGCGGCAGCAATGCGTTATACAGAATCAAGAATGTCTAAAATCTCGATGGAATTATTAAGAGATATAAACAAAGATACCATTGATTATCAAGACAACTATGATGGCGAAGAAAGAGAGCCTGTTGTATTACCGGCCAGATTCCCTAACCTTTTAGTCAATGGGTCGACCGGGATTGCCGTTGGTATGGCGACCAATATCCCTCCGCACCAGCTTGGCGAGGTAATTGATGCTGTGTTAGCGCTTAGTCGTGACCCTGAAATTACGACGCAGGAGCTTATGGAAATTATCCCAGGTCCAGATTTCCCAACAGGTGGAATAATCTTGGGCCGGAGCGGTATTCGTAAAGCGTATGAAACAGGCAGAGGATCAATAACAGTTCGTGCAAAAGTAGTAATCGAACAAAAAGCAAATGGTAAAGAAGTTATCATTGTTAATGAATTACCATACCAAGTGAATAAAGCGAGATTAGTTGAAAAAATCGCTGAATTAGCCCGCGATAAAAAAATTGAAGGCATTACCGACCTAAGGGATGAATCCGATCGTAAAGGAATGCGGATTGTTATTGAGGTTCGTAAAGATGCGAATGCCAACGTCCTTTTAAATAATTTATATAAACATACAGCACTTCAAACCAGCTTTGGAATTAACACCCTAGCCCTAGTTAATGGACATCCAAAGGTGTTGACTCTCAAGCAATGCTTAGTGCATTACTTAGATCATCAAGTAGTAGTCATTCGTAGAAGGACCGAGTTTGAATTACGTAAAGCGGAAGCACGTGCCCACATCTTAGATGGTTTAAGAATTGCCTTGGATCATCTTGATGAAGTTATTAGTTTAATCCGCAGCTCACAAACGACAGACATCGCTCGTGAAGGCTTAATGACTACCTTTAATCTTTCTGAAAAGCAAGCTCAGGCCATTCTGGATATGCGCCTGCAGCGTTTAACTGGATTGGAAAGAGAAAAGATTGAAGAAGAATATCAAAACCTTGTGAAGCTAATCGCTGAATTAAAGGCAATTTTAGCGGATGAGGAAAAGGTATTTGAAATTATCCGCGAAGAAATGAATGAAATCAAAGAGCGTTTTAATGATAAGCGCCGGACAGAAATCGTAACGGGCGGAATTGAAAATATTGAGGATGAAGATCTAATTCCTCGTGAAAATATTGTTATTTCTTTAACCCATAACGGATATGTTAAACGTCTCCCTGTTTCCACCTATCGTGCTCAAAGACGAGGCGGACGGGGAATCCAAGGAATGGGTACAAACGAGGATGACTTTGTTGAACACTTGATCACCACCTCAACACATGATACGATCCTTTTCTTTACAAATAAAGGGAAGGTATACCGTTCTAAAGGATATGAAATCCCTGAATACAGCCGAACAGCGAAAGGGATACCAATTATCAATCTCCTTGGTGTCGAAAAGGGAGAATGGGTCAATGCAATCATTCCCGTTGCGGAATTTGTAGATGATTGGTTCTTATTCTTTACGACCAAAGAAGGGATTTCAAAACGGTCTCCGTTAACATCGTTTGCACATATCCGCAACAACGGCCTAATTGCGCTAAGTTTGCGTGAAGGGGATGAACTAATCTCTGTCCGCTTAACTGATGGCACAAAGCATATGATTATCGGAACAAAGAAGGGTATGCTGATTCGTTTCCCGGAAACGGATGTTCGATCAATGGGACGAACAGCCACTGGCGTGAAAGGCATTACGCTCGATAGTGACGATGAAGTTGTCGGAATGGAAGTATTAGAGGAAACGAATGATGTGTTAATTGTAACGAAAAATGGTTACGGTAAACGTACCAAAGCGGAAGAATACCGGATCCAAGGCAGGGGCGGTAAAGGGATTAAAACCTGCCACGTTACAGAAAAAAATGGCGACCTTGTTTCGATGCGTGCGGTAACAGGTGAAGAGGACCTGATGCTTATTACCACAGGTGGTGTCCTCATCCGAATGGATGTTGGCAGTATTTCTAAAATGGGACGTAATACTCAAGGTGTAAAGCTCATTAGTATGAAGGAAAGCGAAAATGAATTTGTTGCCACTGTGGCAAAAGTAGAGAAAGAAGAAGAGGAAGAAAACCTTGAAAATAATCCTAATGAAGCTGAAGGAGACTCTCCGGAAGAAAATCATGAGGTTGAAACAAACGAGGATGTAGAATAAAAAAGTAGAGGGGGCACACAATAGATGTGCTCCTTTTCTATGTCCATGAATTATAAAATAGAGATGTAATCGTAAGAAAGAGTTATTATATTGTTCAAAGTAAAAAAGATAGAAAAACTGTTGACTTTAATTTTTACAGATGGTATATTAGTTAAGTCGCTTACGGGCGATAGAGAAATTGTCCTTTGAAAACTAAACAAACAAAATCGTGCAATCAAACAAAAATTTTAGTTTCAATTACGAAACTAAGCCAACGTAACAAAATGAGCTAATCAACTTTCTTGGAGAGTTTGATCCTGGCTCAGGACGAACGCTGGCGGCGTGCCTAATACATGCAAGTCGAGCGAATCAATAGGAGCTTGCTCCTGTTGGTTAGCGGCGGACGGGTGAGTAACACGTGGGCAACCTGCCTGTAAGACTGGGATAACACCGGGAAACCGGTGCTAATACCGGATAATCCTTTTCCTCTCATGAGGAAAAGCTGAAAGTCGGTTTCGGCTGACACTTACAGATGGGCCCGCGGCGCATTAGCTAGTTGGTGAGGTAACGGCTCACCAAGGCGACGATGCGTAGCCGACCTGAGAGGGTGATCGGCCACACTGGGACTGAGACACGGCCCAGACTCCTACGGGAGGCAGCAGTAGGGAATCTTCCACAATGGACGAAAGTCTGATGGAGCAACGCCGCGTGAGCGATGAAGGCCTTCGGGTCGTAAAGCTCTGTTGTTAGGGAAGAACAAGTACCGGAGTAACTGCCGGTACCTTGACGGTACCTAACCAGAAAGCCACGGCTAACTACGTGCCAGCAGCCGCGGTAATACGTAGGTGGCAAGCGTTGTCCGGAATTATTGGGCGTAAAGCGCGCGCAGGCGGTCCTTTAAGTCTGATGTGAAAGCCCACGGCTCAACCGTGGAGGGTCATTGGAAACTGGGGGACTTGAGTGCAGAAGAGGAAAGCGGAATTCCACGTGTAGCGGTGAAATGCGTAGAGATGTGGAGGAACACCAGTGGCGAAGGCGGCTTTCTGGTCTGTAACTGACGCTGAGGCGCGAAAGCGTGGGGAGCAAACAGGATTAGATACCCTGGTAGTCCACGCCGTAAACGATGAGTGCTAAGTGTTAGGGGGTTTCCGCCCCTTAGTGCTGCAGCTAACGCATTAAGCACTCCGCCTGGGGAGTACGGCCGCAAGGCTGAAACTCAAAGGAATTGACGGGGGCCCGCACAAGCGGTGGAGCATGTGGTTTAATTCGAAGCAACGCGAAGAACCTTACCAGGTCTTGACATCCTCTGACACTCCTAGAGATAGGACGTTCCCCTTCGGGGGACAGAGTGACAGGTGGTGCATGGTTGTCGTCAGCTCGTGTCGTGAGATGTTGGGTTAAGTCCCGCAACGAGCGCAACCCTTGATCTTAGTTGCCAGCATTCAGTTGGGCACTCTAAGGTGACTGCCGGTGACAAACCGGAGGAAGGTGGGGATGACGTCAAATCATCATGCCCCTTATGACCTGGGCTACACACGTGCTACAATGGATGGTACAAAGGGCTGCAAGACCGCGAGGTTTAGCCAATCCCATAAAACCATTCTCAGTTCGGATTGCAGGCTGCAACTCGCCTGCATGAAGCCGGAATCGCTAGTAATCGCGGATCAGCATGCCGCGGTGAATACGTTCCCGGGCCTTGTACACACCGCCCGTCACACCACGAGAGTTTGTAACACCCGAAGTCGGTGGGGTAACCGTAAGGAGCCAGCCGCCTAAGGTGGGACAGATGATTGGGGTGAAGTCGTAACAAGGTAGCCGTATCGGAAGGTGCGGCTGGATCACCTCCTTTCTAAGGATAAAGCTGGACCTGTGAGCCAGACAAAACAGTTTGTGACACGATCTTTGTTTGTTTAGTTTTGAGAGTATAATCTCTCTTTATATTTCCGTTGTGGGGGCCTATAGCTCAGCTGGTTAGAGCGCACGCCTGATAAGCGTGAGGTCGATGGTTCGAGTCCATTTAGGCCCACCATCTTCATAACGGGGCCTTAGCTCAGCTGGGAGAGCGCCTGCTTTGCACGCAGGAGGTCAGCGGTTCGATCCCGCTAGGCTCCACCAAAATCGTTCTTTGAAAACTAGATAATCGTAATGAAGAAGTCAATGTAAGAACCGAGTCAATGCCATTTTAGTTTTCTCTCTTATGTAAGTAAGAGAATAACCTTTTAGGTTAAGTTAGAAAGGGCGCACGGTGAATGCCTTGGCACTAGGAGCCGATGAAGGACGGGACTAACACCGATATGCTTCGGGGAGCTGTAAGTAAGCTTTGATCCGGAGATTTCCGAATGGGGGAACCCACTGTTCGTAATGGAACAGTATCTTTACCTGAATACATAGGGTATGGAAGGCATACCCGGGGAACTGAAACATCTAAGTACCCGGAGGAAGAGAAAGCAAACGCGATTCCCTGAGTAGCGGCGAGCGAAACGGGACATAGCCCAAACCAAGAGGCTTGCCTCTTGGGGTTGTAGGACACTCAACATGGAGTTACAAAGGAACGGGGTAGATGAAGCGATCTGGAAAGGTCCGTCATAGAAGGTAAAAACCCTGTAGTCGAAACTTCGTTCCCTCCTGAGTGGATCCTGAGTACGGCCGGACACGAGAAATCCGGTCGGAAGCAGGGAGGACCATCTCCCAAGGCTAAATACTCCCTAGTGACCGATAGTGAACCAGTACCGTGAGGGAAAGGTGAAAAGCACCCCGGAAGGGGAGTGAAATAGTTCCTGAAACCGTGTGCCTACAAGTAGTTAGAGCCCGTTAATGGGTGATAGCGTGCCTTTTGTAGAATGAACCGGCGAGTTACGATCCCATGCAAGGTTAAGTTGAAGAGACGGAGCCGCAGCGAAAGCGAGTCTGAATAGGGCGTATGAGTATGTGGTCGTAGACCCGAAACCAGGTGATCTACCCATGTCCAGGGTGAAGTCCAGGTAACACTGGATGGAGGCCCGAACCCACGCACGTTGAAAAGTGCGGGGATGAGGTGTGGGTAGCGGAGAAATTCCAATCGAACTTGGAGATAGCTGGTTCTCTCCGAAATAGCTTTAGGGCTAGCCTCACGTAGTAAGAGTCTTGGAGGTAGAGCACTGTTTGGACTAGGGGCCCTCATCGGGTTACCGAATTCAGACAAACTCCGAATGCCAAAGACTTATCCGTGGGAGTCAGACTGCGAGTGATAAGATCCGTAGTCAAAAGGGAAACAGCCCAGACCACCAGCTAAGGTCCCAAAGTATACGTTAAGTGGAAAAGGATGTGGAGTTGTTTAGACAACCAGGATGTTGGCTTAGAAGCAGCCACCATTTAAAGAGTGCGTAATAGCTCACTGGTCGAATGACTCTGCGCCGAAAATGTACCGGGGCTAAACGTATCACCGAAGCTGTGGATTGACATCTTAGATGTCAGTGGTAGGAGAGCGTTCTAAGGGCGTTGAAGCTAGACCGTAAGGACTGGTGGAGCGCTTAGAAGTGAGAATGCCGGTATGAGTAGCGAAAGATGAGTGAGAATCTCATCCACCGAATGCCTAAGGTTTCCTGAGGAAGGCTCGTCCGCTCAGGGTTAGTCGGGACCTAAGCCGAGGCCGAAAGGCGTAGGCGATGGACAACAGGTTGATATTCCTGTACCACCTCTTTATCGTTTGAGCAATGGGGGGACGCAGGAGGATAGGGTAAGCGCGCTGTTGGATATGCGCGTCTAAGCAGTTAGGCTGAGAAGTAGGCAAATCCGCTTCTCGCGAAGGCTGAGCTGTGATAGCGAGGGAAATTTAGTACCGAAGTTCCTGATTCCACACTGCCAAGAAAAGCCTCTAGCGAGATAAAAGGTGCCCGTACCGCAAACCGACACAGGTAGGCGAGGAGAGAATCCTAAGGTGAGCGAGAGAACTCTCGTTAAGGAACTCGGCAAAATGACCCCGTAACTTCGGGAGAAGGGGTGCTTTTTGAGGTGAATAGCCTCGAAGAGCCGCAGTGAATAGGCCCAGGCGACTGTTTAGCAAAAACACAGGTCTCTGCGAAGCCGCAAGGCGAAGTATAGGGGCTGACGCCTGCCCGGTGCTGGAAGGTTAAGAGGAGGGGTTAGCGCAAGCGAAGCTCTGAATCGAAGCCCCAGTAAACGGCGGCCGTAACTATAACGGTCCTAAGGTAGCGAAATTCCTTGTCGGGTAAGTTCCGACCCGCACGAAAGGCGTAACGATCTGGGCACTGTCTCAACGAGAGACTCGGTGAAATTATAGTACCTGTGAAGATGCAGGTTACCCGCGACAGGACGGAAAGACCCCGTGGAGCTTTACTGTAGCCTGATATTGAATTTTGGTACAGCTTGTACAGGATAGGTAGGAGCCTGAGAAGCCGGAGCGCTAGCTTCGGTGGAGGCGTCGGTGGGATACTACCCTGGCTGTATTGAAATTCTAACCCGCACCCCTGATCGGGGTGGGAGACAGTGTCAGGTGGGCAGTTTGACTGGGGCGGTCGCCTCCTAAAGAGTAACGGAGGCGCCCAAAGGTTCCCTCAGAATGGTTGGAAATCATTCGCAGAGTGTAAAGGCACAAGGGAGCTTGACTGCGAGACCTACAAGTCGAGCAGGGACGAAAGTCGGGCTTAGTGATCCGGTGGTTCCGCATGGAAGGGCCATCGCTCAACGGATAAAAGCTACCCCGGGGATAACAGGCTTATCTCCCCCAAGAGTCCACATCGACGGGGAGGTTTGGCACCTCGATGTCGGCTCATCGCATCCTGGGGCTGTAGTCGGTCCCAAGGGTTGGGCTGTTCGCCCATTAAAGCGGTACGCGAGCTGGGTTCAGAACGTCGTGAGACAGTTCGGTCCCTATCCGTCGTGGGCGCAGGAAATTTGAGAGGAGCTGTCCTTAGTACGAGAGGACCGGGATGGACGCACCGCTGGTGTACCAGTTGTTCTGCCAAGGGCATCGCTGGGTAGCTATGTGCGGACGGGATAAGTGCTGAAAGCATCTAAGCATGAAGCCCCCCTCAAGATGAGATTTCCCATAGCGCAAGCTAGTAAGAACCCTGAAAGATGATCAGGTTGATAGGTCAGAGGTGGAAGCGTGGTAACATGTGGAGCTGACTGATACTAATCGTTCGAGGACTTAACCAATTTTTAAGGCATACTTGTTTTTACAACTTCTTCTGTATTATCTAGTTTTGAGGGAATGATACCTCTAAAAAAATAGTCTGGCAGCAATGGCGAGAAGGTCACACCCGTTCCCATACCGAACACGGAAGTTAAGCTTCTCAGCGCCGATGGTAGTTGGGACACGCGTCCCTGTGAGAGTAGGACGTTGCCAGGCAAATCTAAGACAACCAGAAATGGTTGTTTTTTGTGTTTTCGAAGATTTATGTATGGGTGAACAGAAAATGATAATTGTGCCCATGGAAAAGGAAAAGAGCTTGTACCGGTCACAAAAAAGAATAATTGTGCCCATACAACAGAAAAAAAGCCCTCTTCGGTAACATAAAAGGGTCCTATGTTACCGAAGAGGAGGAAAAAGACCAACTTCAGTAACATAGAAGTGTCCTATGTTACCGAACAGGAAGTAAAAAGCCATTGCCGGTAACATAGAAGGGCTTTATGTTACCGAAGAAGAGGAAAAAATCCTTCAACGGTAACAAAAGGATGGTCATAGTTACTATCCCATCAAATACTGATAAATCAAAAACGGTCCTTTCTGCATGGTGACATCAAGAAAAGAACTTATGAATGGATAATCCTGATTGGGCATCATTTTTGTCAGCTCACTCCACCATTCCGTCTCATAGCGGGCGATCATACTTAAATTGTAAAGCAATAAATAATGGACCAATAGTTCTGGGAAATTGAAATAATTCTCTTTATTAAGAGGCAATGAAAAAGTTCCATTCTCAATATTATATTTAAGTGGAGAATTTCCAAAATGAGAAGTCGTGTTCATCGAAAATGCCAGACCATCATTTGAAAATTCCACTCCTTTTTCAAACTTAGATGTCAAAAATTCCTTAAACCGATTTTCTGTCATATGAAAATGATCTAATACGGTTTCAGGTACAAAAAACTGTTTTTGATCCGTTTGTAACTTAATAAATGTTCTTTTCCCTTCAAGTAAAAAGAATAAATCATCCAGTTCTGGTATAAGCTGTAGTAATTCCTCCATTATGACTTTCTCCCCTTCCAATTGTTTCATGTGAAACAATTTTTCAGAGATGAAGGGGAAAAGTCCATTTTTTTGAAATTTAACTTCGTCTTGAAAGAAATGATAATTCTGCTTCTTCCTTTTCCTTGTCGAAACTCCGTGTGCTAAAACCGCCGTTGTTTCTGGGTAAGCAGGATCAATGGTTAATATACATGCTTTAATTAAATGGACGAGACCATAAAAAAGTAAAATTGGTTTTATAATAAGTGGAGAGCGTTCTGCTTGTTGATAATAAATTTGTCCGTGTTCAAGATAATAAAGAAAGGCATAACAATTTTCATAGCTTTTTTGTTCAGGATTCTCGATCTGACGCTTTTGGTAACAACCTTTTAAAAAGCGCTGGCAGTATTCTGCGGAAAAGAAGCAAGAGTAGCTTTTCCAATCTTTATATTCAATACCCAAGACTATATCACCTTTTTCAGAAGAATCAGACTAATACTTATTCCTTGACAGTATTTTATCCAATTGATAACCTACAAATAATATTTTTTTCCTGGGGGCCATAAAAATGTGGGAAAGTAAATTTTCAAAAGAAGGTTTAACGTTTGATGATGTGTTATTAATTCCTGGTAAATCTGAGGTATTGCCAAGAGATGTAAACTTGCAAGTGGAATTATCACCAACTGTAAAGCTGAACATTCCAATCATTAGTGCTGGGATGGATACAGTAACAGAATCAGAAATGGCTATTTCAATGGCTCGCCAAGGCGGTTTAGGGATCATTCATAAAAACATGACCATTGATCAGCAGGCGGAGCAGGTTGAAAAGGTAAAGAGATCGGAAAGCGGGGTTATTACTGATCCATTTTTCCTAACACCAGAGCACCAAGTGTTTGATGCAGAGCATTTAATGGGAAAATATCGTATTTCCGGAGTACCAATCGTAAATAACTTTGAAGAACAAAAGCTTATCGGTATTATCACCAATAGGGATCTTCGCTTTATTTCAGACCAAGATTATTCATTTAAAATTTCTGACGTAATGACCAAAGAGAAGCTTGTCACAGCCCCAGTCGGAACGACGTTAAAAGAGGCAGAGAAGATACTGCAGCGTTACAAAATTGAAAAACTTCCGCTTGTAAATGAGCAGGGTGTTTTAAAAGGGCTAATAACAATTAAAGATATCGAAAAGGTTATTGAATTTCCAAACTCCGCTAAGGATAGCCAAGGCCGTTTATTAGCCGGAGCTGCAGTCGGTGTAACAAGCGACACGATGAAACGTGTGGATATGCTTGTAAAAGCAAATGTCGATGTGATTGTCCTCGATACAGCCCATGGACATTCAAAAGGTGTTCTTGATATGGTAAAGGAAATCAGAACTGCGTATCCTAACCTCACCATTATTGCTGGAAACGTGGCAACAGCTGAAGGAACCAAAGCCTTAATTGAGGCAGGAGCAGATGTGGTGAAAGTAGGAATTGGACCTGGCTCTATTTGTACGACAAGGGTTGTAGCAGGTGTTGGTGTTCCGCAAATTACCGCTGTTTATGATTGTGCATCAGAAGCGCTCAAGCATGGTAAAACGATTATTGCTGATGGCGGCATCAAATACTCTGGTGACATCGTGAAAGCACTGGCAGCTGGTGGACATGCTGTTATGCTTGGCAGTCTATTGGCTGGGGTAACAGAGAGTCCAGGTGAGACAGAGATTTTCCAAGGACGACGTTTTAAAGTATATCGTGGCATGGGTTCCGTTGCAGCAATGGAAAAAGGTTCTAAAGACCGCTATTTCCAAGAAGATAATAAAAAGTTTGTTCCAGAAGGAATTGAAGGACGGATCCCGTATAAAGGGCCGTTAGCAGAAACCATTTATCAGCTGATCGGCGGCCTCAGGTCAGGAATGGGCTATTGTGGAACTAAAGACCTTGAGGAATTAAGGATGAAGGCACAATTTATTAAAATGACCGGTGCGGGTCTTAGAGAGAGTCATCCACATGATGTCCAAATCACAAAAGAGGCTCCAAATTACTCGTTATAATATTTAAAACAGAGAAGCACGGCTTCTCTGTTTTTTTATGAAAAAAGGCCTAGGAATGTTTGAGAAACTTTCAAAAATAGCCATAAGATGGTTCATAGCTCCGTCTATGATTTGCCATAGAGATATGTTAAAATAACCAAAGTGTATAAATTCTTGGAGGGCGTTAAAGTGAACAAACATTTTTATCGGAAATGTATTGCCAGTGCAATGGCAATAATTATGTTTTTTGGACTATTTGCTGGTGTTGATATAGCGAAGGCAGACGCAGCATTAAATGTGAATGCAGACGGAGCTATTTTGGTTGATGGAGAAACGGGCAGGATTTTATATGAAAAGAATGCTGACAGTCCATTAGGAATTGCCAGTATGACGAAAATGATGACTGAGTATCTTTTACTCGATGCTGTAAAACATGGAAAGGTGAAATGGGATCAGGAATATACAGTAAGTGATCTTGTTTATAAAATCTCACAGCCGACTGGATTATCTAATGTCCCATTACGCCTTGGTGAAAAATATAATGTTCGAGAATTATATGAAGCAATGGCTATTTATTCTGCAAATGGGACAACCATTGCTCTAGCTGAAGTCATTGGCGGTACGGAAACGAATTTTGTGAAAATGATGAACGACAAGGCAAAAAAATTAGGATTGAAAAATAGTAAATTTGTAAACTCCACCGGTTTGAATAATAAAGATTATAACGGTGACCAACCAGAAGGAACAGGAGCAGATGAAGAAAACGTTATGTCCCCTCATGACGTGGCGACATTAGCTTTTCATCTCATTAATGATTATCCAGATGTGCTAAAAACGGCTAGTACGCCTAAAAAGGTATTCCGAGAAGGAACAGAAGATAGAATAGAAATGCAAAACTGGAACTGGATGCTGCCATCATTGGTTTATGGTTATCAAGGCATGGACGGGCTAAAAACAGGTACCACTGATTTTGCAGGTTACTGTTTTACAGGGACAGCAAGCCGTGATGGTAAACGATTTATAACTGTTGTTCAAAATGCTAAGGATATTAGCGGCAAAAACGATGGGTATAAGGCACGCTTTGGTGAAACGAAAAAAATGCTGGATTATGCTTTTAGCAATTATACAAAGGAAAAACTTGTTCCTAAACATTATCAAGTAAAAGGTCAGAAAACCGTTCCTGTTGTTAAAGGAAAAGAGGATCAAGTAAAAATCTATTCGAAATCAGCCATAAATATGATGATTCAGAATGGCGGAAAAGAAAATTATAAACCAGTTCTTGTACTTGATAAAAAGAAACTGAATAAAAACGGTGAGTTAACCGCACCTATTAAAAAAGGTGAAACGGTGGGTTACTTAACAGTTGCACCAAAAAATGGTGAAAAAGTTAAGTTCTTAACAGCAGCAGGTCAACAAAAGGTCAAGGTTGATGTGATTGCTGCAAATGATGTAGAAAAGTCAAACTGGTTTGTGTTAATGATGAAAGGCATCGGTAGTTTTTTTGGTGATGTCTGGCATGGAATTTCTACTGCTGTTAAAGGATGGTTTTAATTAAATTCAAACAGTATGAAGCTCTAAGTGGGAATAATAGGATGGACGCAAAATGGATTCTTGTCTTGACAGGAATCCTTTTTTGTTGCTTTAATGTTTTTATGGGGTTAAAATAATTCCGACTAAATTAATGAAGATTTCTGAAACTATGAGAAAATTTTTCTTAATATTAAAAGAAATAATTAGGGGGATTTAGAAATGATAACAGGTACTGATCTCGTAAAACGTGGTATGGCTGAAATGCAAAAGGGCGGCGTCATCATGGATGTTGTTAATGCAGAGCAGGCGAAAATTGCTGAAGAAGCAGGAGCAGTAGCAGTAATGGCTTTAGAGCGTGTTCCTTCAGATATCCGCGCGGCTGGCGGTGTGGCAAGAATGGCAGACCCTAGAATCATTGAAGCAGTTATGGGTGCTGTGACGATCCCTGTAATGGCTAAAGGAAGAATTGGACATATTGTAGAAGCGCGCATTCTTGAAGCAATGGGTGTTGACTATATCGATGAGAGTGAAGTTTTAACACCTGCTGATGAAGAATACCATTTAAATAAAAGAGATTATACTGTACCGTTTGTATGTGGCTGTCGTGACCTTGGTGAGGCTGCCCGCAGGATTGGTGAAGGAGCATCTATGCTTCGTACAAAAGGCGAACCAGGAACAGGTAATATTGTTGAAGCAGTCCGCCATATCCGTAAGGTAAATGCTCAAGTCCGTAAAGTTGTTGCAATGAATGAGGACGAGCTTATGACAGAAGCAAAGCTATTAGGTGCACCATATGAAATCCTCTTAGAAATTAAACGCCTTGGCAAGCTGCCAGTTGTTAACTTTGCTGCTGGCGGTGTGGCAACACCTGCTGATGCAGCGTTAATGATGCAATTAGGAGCGGACGGTGTATTTGTTGGTTCTGGTATCTTTAAATCAGAAAACCCAGCGAAATTTGCTAGAGCGATTGTTGAAGCAACTACACATTATCAAGACTATAAATTAATTGCTGAACTTTCAAAGGATCTTGGAACACCAATGAAAGGGATCGAAATTTCATCACTAGCACCTGAAGCACGCATGCAGGAGCGTGGATGGTAATTAGAAAAGCGGAAGGCGCCTGTTTATCGGCGACAAGCAAAAGACGAGCCGTCATGAAGGTTGCTTTTTAACCTTCTTGACGGATTGGCTTATGACCTCGAGCCGATGGCGCCTGGAGCTAGACAGTTATCGAAGTTCAAAACGCATAAAGGGGTATTTTTATGATTAGAATCGGCGTTCTTGCTCTACAAGGGGCAGTCCGTGAACATATGAACTCTATAGAAGCATGTGGTGTAGAGGCCGTCGCAATCAAAAGAAAAGAAGAACTACAAGAAGTGGATGGCCTCATTCTTCCTGGCGGAGAAAGTACAGCAATGCGACGTTTAATTGACAAATATGATTTTATGGATGCCCTAAAAGAATTTGCTCAAGAAGGAAAACCTATGTTCGGTACCTGTGCGGGGCTCATTTTATTAGCAAAAGATCTTGTTGGCTATAATGAGTCACACATCGGTGTAATGGACATTAAGGTGGAACGTAACTCGTTTGGACGCCAGGTTGACAGCTTTGAGGCGGACCTTGCGATTAAAGACGTTGCTGAAAGCTTCCCAGCAGTATTTATTCGTGCACCGCACATCGTTGAGGCGGGAGAGAATGTTGAAATTCTGTCCAAGCATAATGACCGCATCGTGGCCGCACGGGAAGGACAATTTCTAGGCTGTTCCTTCCATCCTGAGTTGACGGATAATCATGGCCTTACCGCGTACTTCGTCGAGATGGTGAAGGAAGCTAAGGCTAAACAGTTTGTATAACAGGGTTGCATTTGGTTTATAATTATAGTAATTTAAAATTACAAAATCTAAATAAAGATTAAAGCAATGAGAGGAACTAGTAACAGGAGATTCATTCTTTAGAGAGCCGGTGGTTGGTGTGAACCGGTGGATGAAGCTTGTGAATCCCTCCTCGAGCAAGGTGCGGAACACCTCCTCATGAGGTCAGTAAGTACTTTCGGTAGAAACCGTTAACGTTTTTTCGAGGTGGACAGTTTTTTCTGTCAACCAGGGTGGTATCGCGAGTAACTCTCGTCCCTGTATTAGGGGCGGGAGTTTTTTTATTTTTAAGCGGATGCGCCCGTGAAGCAAGTCTAATCTAAAATACTTTTATAAAAAAGGAGCGCTGTTATTATGCTAGATATTAAAGTGTTGAGAGCTGATTTTGAAGATGTAAAAGCAAAACTTCAAAAGCGTGGAGAAGATTTATCTGCTCTCGATCAGTTTGAAGAACTCGACCAAAGAAGACGCGAATTGATTGTGGAAACAGAAAAGTTAAAAAGCCGCCGAAATGAGGTTTCCCAGCAGGTTGCTTCTTTAAAGCGTGAAAAGCAGGATGCCGATCACTTAATTAAAGAAATGCGTGAGGTTGGTGACCAGATCAAAACGTTTGATGATGAATTACGAGTGGTTGAAGAGTCATTAGAACTTTTGATGTTGAGCATTCCAAATATCCCGCATGAAAGTGTTCCAGTTGGTGAAACCGAGGATGATAATATTGAAATTAGACAGTGGGGCAAGGTGCGTGAGTTTGAGTTTGAAGCCAAGCCTCACTGGGATGTTGCTGATCAACTAGGTATTCTGGATTTTGAACGGGCTGGTAAAGTAACTGGAAGCCGCTTTGTCTTTTATAAAGGGTTAGGAGCTCGTTTAGAACGTGCATTAATGAGTTTCATGTTAGACCTCCATGTTGATGAGCATGGCTATACAGAAATATTGCCGCCTTATTTAGTCAACAGAGCTAGCATGACTGGAACTGGCCAACTTCCTAAGTTTGAAGAAGATGCCTTTTTGATTGAAAATGAAGATTACTTCTTGATTCCAACAGCTGAGGTACCTGTTACCAATCTTCATCGAGATGAGATTTTAAGCGGCGAACAATTGCCGATCCGCTTCGCCGCATACAGTGCGTGTTTCCGCTCTGAGGCTGGCTCCGCGGGCCGTGATACACGAGGTTTGATTCGTCAGCATCAATTTAATAAAGTTGAACTTGTTAAGTTTGTTAAGCCTGAGGATTCTTATCAGGAACTGGAAAAGCTGACAAATGACGCTGAACGGGTATTACAATTACTTGAACTGCCATACCGTGTGTTAAGCATGTGTACAGCTGACCTTGGCTTTACCGCAGCAAAAAAATATGACATTGAAGTTTGGATTCCAAGCTATGGGACTTATCGAGAAATTTCTTCTTGCAGTAATTTTGAGGCCTTCCAGGCAAGGCGGGCAAATATTCGCTTCCGTCGCGAACCAAAGGCTAAACCAGAGCATGTACACACCTTAAATGGTTCTGGCCTCGCGATTGGTCGTACGGTGGCTGCAATTTTAGAAAATTACCAGCAAGCCGATGGCAGTGTCGTGATTCCTACGGTTTTACGTCCATATATGGGCAACCGCGAAGTCATTGCTCCTATGTAAAATTACAAAAAACTGGACAGACCAAAAATTTGTCCAGTTTTTTTATTTAGTATGTTGACATAGGAAAAACAATATGGTAAATTAGTTTTTGTTGATACGGAGGAATACCCAAGTTTGGCTGAAGGGATCGGTCTTGAAAACCGACAGGCGGGTCATACCGCGCGGGGGTTCGAATCCCTCTTCCTCCTCCATTAAAATTTTAAATCGCGCATAAAAACTGGAGATAAAGGTTCGTTACATTATATGTAACGGCTTTTTTTTATGTCTTTGAATCCAGCTCCAGATCCAAACGGCTAGTGTCCTTCGCTCTCCGCCCTACGATAAGTCAAGCACGAATGCGCTAACGCTCTCCGTGTTTCCTTTATCTCAGTTGGAGCGCTCCAGGCCATACGCCGCTGAACGGGTGCTCCCGCTTTATATAAAAAAACACATATTGGATTATCCAATATGTGCTGTTCTCATATTTAATATTTCTTGTAGTTTATCTTCAACCGCACGGCAGACCTTAGTGGCATCTTCTTCACTTTTTACAACGTCTGTCGTATCCATATCAATCACTAATACTTCACTTGCTGCATACTGATTCATGACCCACTCATCATAACCCTTCCAAACTTCGAAGTAGTATTCCTTCAGCTCAGGGTTTATTTCAAAGCTTCGACCGCGCGCCATAATCCGATCAATTACCGTATCGAACGAACCTTTAAGATAAACCATTAAATCTGGCGCTTTCCTTGGAAGTTCATTTAGTTCTTCTAGCATATTTTCAACTAGGTCTTCGTAAATTTTAAATTCCAAATCAGATATTCTGCCTAATGATTTATTTACATAAGCAAAATACCAATCTTCATAAATGGAACGGTCCTGAATGGTGTAAACAGGCTCTCTCCAACCGACGCATTCCTTAACGGTTTTAAAGCGTTTATTTAAGAAGAATAATTGAAGAAGGAAGGGAATTCTTTTTGCATCTAATTCTTCAGGTGTTAGTTCATAATAGAGAGGAAGAATCGGATTGTCATCCACCGATTCATAAAACACCTTACTCTCTATTCCTCTATTTTGAAAGTGTGCATTCAATGTGTCTGCTACACTTGTTTTTCCAAGACCTATCATACCACCAATTACGATACTCACTAACATTCCCCTGTTCTATAGTGTTTTAGTCCAGCTGCTTTTTTTTAATGCTAATGTTAACTGACTAATAATATGGTTTAAGTCATGTTCATTTTTAACAAAATCCAATTCATCCCCACTGAAACGAAGAACTGGTATTTCCGGATGTTCTTTTTCAAAGATCATCATTGTTTCTTCATAGTCAAGCGATAGCTGTTCTAAATATAAGGGGCTGATATTTTTTTCGACTTCACGCCCTCTTACTTTGATGCGTTTTAACAGCGTGTCTAGGCTTGCATTCAGATAAATAATCACGTTAGGCTTCGGCATATCCTCGGTAAGAATTTGATAAATTTTATAGTATTTTTGATACTCGTCCATACTTAATGAACGCTTAGCAAAAATTAAATTTTTGAAGATATGATAATCCGCTACGACGGATTGATTTTGGCTTAAAAAATGGGTATTGATATCCCCTAATTGCTTAAAGCGATTGCAGAGGAAAAACATTTCCGTTTGAAAACTCCACTCCTCAATATTTTCATAGAATTTCCCTAGAAATGGATTTTCATCAACAATCTCTTTTAGTAATGCAAATTCGAATTGCGCTGAAATGGCTTTAGCGAGAGATGTTTTACCTACACCTATCGGCCCTTCAACGGTAATAAAGGGTGTATCCCCCATTGCAAGTCCTCCTTCTCCAACTGCCTTCACTCTATGTTTCACCAGTTAAACTGGTTATTTAGTCACGTAAAACATGCAAAGACTATTTTATCATAATCTCACCAAGGAAGGGACAAGGAATATTTAGAAGAAATTAGTTTTATGTCAAATATATGAAAAAACTGCCGAATAGGGGCAGTTTTTGTAGAATAAAAATATTTAAGTCGCATGTTTTGTGACATTGAAATTGTCTACGATCAACAGCCAGTTTTGCGGGAAGGCCAGCCCAAGCTTCCAATAGCTCATGCCCCTAATATTTAACTCTTTAATTAAGTCAAACTTTGCCTGGATCGAGCGGGCATCCTCAAACCAAACCTCATGCTGCTTCCCAGCATCGGTATATCTAAAAAATGGGGCCTGGGCTTTGGTGTCATATTGTATCGGGACATTGTGGCTTGCAGCCAGCTGTATCGCCTGCTGTGGGCTCACTGCCTTTGCCACTGACCCCGGCACGAATGGCAATGTCCAATTATAGCCATACAGGTTTTGTCCCATCATAATTTTATTTGCTGGAATATCAGTTATTGCATACTCCAATACTCTTCTTACTTGATCAATGGGCGATACCGCCATCGCTGGGCCTCCACTATAACCCCATTCATAAGTCATAATGACGACAAAGTCAGCGATTTCGCCGTGAGCCTTATAATCATGCCCCTCATACCATTTTCCTTTTTGGGTTGCGCTAGTCTTTGGGGCAAGGGCGGTTGACATGAGCCAGCCTTGACGTGAGAATCTTTGTTTTGCTTTTCGTAAAAAGCGATTATAGGCCTCGCGGTCCGCAGGGCGTAAAAACTCAAAGTCAAAGTGAATATCACGGAAACCATACTTATTGGCAGTGGTGACAATATTGTTAAGAAATTTATCTTGTATAGCGGTATCATTCAAAAGAATTCGACCGAGTTCATCGTTAAACTGGTCATTTTCTTGATTGTTAATAACCATCATTAAGACATTTCGATTGGCTTTAGCAATGGCAGGAAAGTTATTAAGTAATGGTTCTTTCAAGGTACCATCGCGTCGCGCTTGAAAGCTAAAGGGGGCTAAATACGTGAGATAGGGTGCGGCCTCACGGGCACTGGTTTCTAGGATAGGGGCTACAGTGGTGCCGCGCGGTTCAACGTACGCGTTAAACTCGGCGTTTCTTTTTTTACCTTGAGGTATATAGAGACGAAAGCCTACATTAAGTGGTTGATTTACATTAATCCGATTGATGGTGGCAAGCTGCTGATAAGGGACGCCAACCTTTCTTGATATAGAGAATAAGGAATCACCTGGCTGCACGAAGTAAAAGTGACCGATGATTGGAATGACAAGCGACTGTCCGATAACTAGATTGTTTGGATTGGGTAAATCATTGGCCTCAACGATATCTTGAACGGTTGTATGATAAGTCCTAGCGATTGTAGTTAAGGATTCATTACTTTTTATCACATGGATTTGCATCCTAATCCCTCCTTGGCAAATATGCGTTGCAACTATTTTATGAAAGAGGGAGCGGATAAATGATATAATGCTGTTAAATTTCATCTGTACTAGGATGTATGTTTGCCTTTAAGACATTCTTAATGGCAAACATCAATAATTTTATGTAAATCAGCCTGCTATAAATTATAATGGTCATTAATAAAGATGACCGGCAATTTTTTTCCGTTAAATTGAGTTTTTAAAGGGGAAATATGATGACAATTGAGCGTATGCAAGATGAAGATTTTATGAGAGAAGCAATAAAGGAAGCTGAAAAAGCAGAAGAGCTGAAAGAGGTGCCGATTGGAGCCGTTATTGTAATAGAAGGAAAGGTTGTTGCTCGGGCCCACAATTTACGCGAGAGCGAGCAAAATGCCATCGCCCATGCTGAACTATTAGCGATTGATCAGGCCTGCAAGGAACTGCGCTCGTGGCGCCTTGAAGATGCCACCTTATATGTAACGTTAGAGCCTTGCCCAATGTGTGCAGGGGCAATCATGTTATCAAGGGTCAAACGAGTCGTTTATGGTGCAGTTGACCCTAAGGGCGGCTGTGCGGGTACACTCATGAACCTCTTGGGGGATGAGCGCTTCAACCATCAGAGTGAGGTTATCAGCGGTGTATTAGAAAAAGAGTGCGGGCAAATACTCTCCGACTTTTTTCGAAAAATAAGAGAGCGGAAAAAGCTCGAGAAAAAAGTGCAAAAGGATGAACTTACAAAAACTGACAGTGAATAGTGATTGCTTTTTTACGAGAATATTTGTATACTAAGAAAGCGTCATAGAGACGCACTAAACTTTGGTATCAACTTTGCCGTGCTAGGTGGGGAGGTAGCGGTGCCCTGTACCCGCAATCCGCTCTAGCGGGACTGAATCCCTTCCCGAGGCTAACGACCTGTAGGGTCTGCCTTAAGTAAGTGGTGTTGACGCCCGGGTCCTGCGCAATGGGAATCCATGAACCATGTCAGGTCCGGAAGGAAGCAGCATTAAGTGGACGCTCCCATGTGCCGCAGGGTTGCCTGGGCCGAGCTAACTGCTTAAGTAACGCTTATGGGCGTTAGTCGACGGAAGGTGCACGGCAGTTATATTACATAAATTAACTCATCTCAGAATAGGGATGAGTTTTTTTGTTCATTCAACTAGATTCATTTTGTAAAAACCAAAATGGTTAAGGTATAATAAGAAAAGTGGAAAGATGAAAAATTTGAAGGGGGCGATGTCAATTGAGTTATCAGGCTTTATACCGTGTTTGGCGGCCTCAAACATTTATTGATGTAGTAGGACAAGAACATGTAACCAAGACATTGCAAAACGCCCTGCTTCAACAAAAGATCTCTCATGCATATCTTTTTTCAGGACCGAGAGGAACAGGGAAAACAAGTGCGGCTAAAATATTAGCAAAGGCGATTAATTGTGAACGTTCGCCGGTTTCAGAGCCGTGTAATGAGTGTGCATCCTGTCTTGGCATCACCAATGGGACGATCTCGGATGTGCTGGAATTTGATGCTGCCTCGAACTCACGTGTGGAGGAAATGCGTGATGTGCTTGATAAGGTCAAATTTGCACCTACTTCGGTTAATTATAAGGTCTATATTATTGATGAAGTACATATGCTATCCATTAGCGCATTCAATGCATTGTTAAAAACATTAGAGGAACCGCCAAAGCATGTGATCTTTATTTTAGCGACGACAGAACCTCATAAGATCCCCTTAACCATTATTTCAAGATGTCAGCGTTTTGACTTTAGAAGGATTACAGCTGGAGCAATCGTCAAACGGATGAAATTAATCGTTGAGGAAACTGGAGTTAATTGTGATGAGCGAGCCCTGCAATTGATTGCCCGGGCAGCAGATGGCGGGATGCGTGATGCGCTCAGTTTATTAGATCAGGCCATATCGTATAGCCAGGACCAGGTGTCCATTGAGGATGCCTTAACTGTAACCGGATCAGTATCGCAGGGATTTTTGAATAAGCTGGCCTTAGCCTTCCGGGAAAAGGATGTTGCGAGCGGGTTAGAAGCACTGGATGAACTTTTATTCCATGGAAAAGACCCGATGCGCTTTATTGAGGATTTAATTTTATTTTATCGTGATATGCTGCTTTATAAAACAGCACCAAACCTTGAAGAATCCCTTGAAAGAGTGATGCTTGATGATGATTTTCGAATCATGGCTGAAACTATCTCAATGGAGCAGATTTATCAGCTTATCGATCTCTTGAATAAAACTCAACAAGAAATGCGCTGGACCAACCATCCAAGAATTTTCCTTGAAGTAGCGATCGTTAAGTTATGTCAAATGGAAGTAAAACACACAGAGCAAGCAAATCCAGCACAAATTGAACAATTAATAACAAGAATCGGCCAGCTTGAGACCGAACTGCAGCATTTAAAGGAAACTGGTGTGGCGGCAGTCCCACAAGAAACCGCAACACAAGCGCAGAAGTCTGCGCCAAGGTCTTCTAAAAAAACATTTCAGCCTGCAGTTGGAAAAATCAATGAAGTATTAAAGCAGGCAACGAAAAGCGATCTAAATGTCATCAAAGCCAATTGGGGCGAATTGCGGGCTAGTCTTTTAAAATCACAAGCCGCCCTGTTAAACGATGCAGAGCCGATTGCAGCGTCCTCAACTGCTTTTATTATAAAATTCAAGCATGAGATGATTTGTCAAATGGCAATGAATCGTGCTGATTTTCTTGATGCTGTGATCGCCGCATTAAATAAATTAACCGGCAAAAGATTCATCCTTTTAGGTGTTCCTGAAGACCAATGGCTGCCAATTCGCGAAAACTTTTTGAATAGTCATGATGGTGCTGAAGGAGAAACCAGCGAAGCACCTAAGGAAGAAGAACCACATATTGCCGAGGCGAAAAAAATATTTGGCGAAGAATTTGTGGAAATTATTGATTAATAACTAATTAAATGGAGGTAGATGGTAATGATGCGTGGTGGCGGAATGGGAAATATGCAAAATATGATGAAACAAATGCAAAAGATGCAAAAGAAAATGGCGGAAGCACAAGAAGAGTTAGGTGAAAAGAAGATTGAAGGATCTGCTGGCGGCGGAATGGTCACAGTAGTGGTAACCGGTCATAAGGAAGTTGTCGATGTAATTATCAAACCAGAGGCAGTCGATCCGGATGATATCGAAATGCTTCAAGACCTTGTTTTAGCTGCAACAAATGATGCTCTTAAAAAGGTAGAAGAGTTAACAAACAGTACGATGGGGCAATTTACAAAAGGAATGAACCTTCCTTTTTAGGAGTGGAATAGCAAAAGATGCATTATCCTGAACCAATATCTAAGCTGATTGACAGCTTTATGAAGCTGCCAGGTATCGGCCCAAAAACGGCCGGTCGTCTGGCTTTTTTTGTCCTAAGTATGAAAGAGGATACGGTGCTTGATTTTGCCAAAGCACTAGTGAATGCCAAACGAAATCTAACCTATTGTTCTGTCTGTGGTCATATCACGGATCAGGATCCATGTTATATTTGTGAGGACCAACGACGGGATAGAAGTATCATTTGTGTCGTCCAAGATCCTAAAGATGTCATAGCGATGGAAAAAATGAAGGAATTCAACGGTTTGTACCATGTTCTGCATGGGGCGATTTCCCCGATGGATGGGATAGGTCCTGAGGATATCAATATTCCTGACCTCTTAAAACGTCTTCAGGATGAAACAGTTACTGAAGTGATTCTAGCGACTAACCCTAATATTGAAGGGGAAGCAACCGCAATGTACATTTCACGTTTGTTAAGGCCATCAGGGATTAAAACGACAAGAATTGCGCATGGGCTTCCTGTTGGCGGGGACCTTGAATATGCGGATGAGGTAACCTTATCGAAAGCGATTGAAGGCCGGAGAGAATTTTAAAAAGACGCGGAGGAATCAGTCATGTTTTTTCAGCGTAAAGGTCGGCTGCGTAAGGAGTATAATGAAAAGCTCTTAATGCAGTTGAATCGATATAAAGAACATTGGCAGCAAGAAAAGCTGCTGTTGGAAAAAAGTTTTGATCCTTCAGAAGAAGTGATTTGCCAAACAAAAATTGCCGAGGCAAAATATATCTTTCTATTAAGAGAAGCAAAGCAGCGGAATGTTACCTTAATGAGATCATAAACAAGCTATTTCTTTTTTTAGGTCTATTTTTATCAACTTGTACATAAGTTGAAACAAAGTGACTTAAGAAGGGGGATAGCTTTTTTGGAACCAATTATCGTAATATCCATCCTCGGAGGGCTCATTCTTATCCTTTTATTTACGGGTGCACCTTTTAAGCCCGCTCGATTGGTTGGACAGGCTGCTATTAAATTAGTTATTGGAGCGCTATTTTTATTCTTCTTAAATGCAGCGGGTAATCGCTATGGCATTCATGTGCCGATTAATTTTGCTACATCGGCTATTTCAGGATTTTTAGGAATCCCGGGTCTAATTGCTTTAGCTGCTATTCAACATTGGGTACTCTAAACCTAAAACCGCTGAAAAAAAGCGGTTTTTCTTTTTGAAAAACAAATTTTAAAAAAAGTATTGACCAATCCTTTTATATGCTGTAATATATGAAAAGTCGTCACAGAGACGATGAAATGCAAACGAAAAAAGTTGTTGACTTCTGGTTGATAACTTGATATGATAATAAAGTCGCTTTTAGGCGATAGAGAAATTGTTCTTTGAAAACTAAACAAACAAAATCGTGCAAACAAACAAAAATTTTTAGTTTCAATTAAGAAACTAAGCCAACGTAACAAATGAGCTAATCAACTTTCTTGGAGAGTTTGATCCTGGCTCAGGACGAACGCTGGCGGCGTGCCTAATACATGCAAGTCGAGCGAATCAATAGGAGCTTGCTCCTGTTGATTAGCGGCGGACGGGTGAGTAACACGTGGGCAACCTGCCTGTAAGACTGGGATAACACCGGGAAACCGGTGCTAATACCGGATAATCCTTTTTCTCTCATGAGGAAAAGCTGAAAGTCGGTTTCGGCTGACACTTACAGATGGGCCCGCGGCGCATTAGCTAGTTGGTGAGGTAACGGCTCACCAAGGCGACGATGCGTAGCCGACCTGAGAGGGTGATCGGCCACACTGGGACTGAGACACGGCCCAGACTCCTACGGGAGGCAGCAGTAGGGAATCTTCCACAATGGACGAAAGTCTGATGGAGCAACGCCGCGTGAGCGATGAAGGCCTTCGGGTCGTAAAGCTCTGTTGTTAGGGAAGAACAAGTACCGGAGTAACTGCCGGTACCTTGACGGTACCTAACCAGAAAGCCACGGCTAACTACGTGCCAGCAGCCGCGGTAATACGTAGGTGGCAAGCGTTGTCCGGAATTATTGGGCGTAAAGCGCGCGCAGGCGGTCCTTTAAGTCTGATGTGAAAGCCCACGGCTCAACCGTGGAGGGTCATTGGAAACTGGGGGACTTGAGTGCAGAAGAGGAAAGCGGAATTCCACGTGTAGCGGTGAAATGCGTAGAGATGTGGAGGAACACCAGTGGCGAAGGCGGCTTTCTGGTCTGTAACTGACGCTGAGGCGCGAAAGCGTGGGGAGCAAACAGGATTAGATACCCTGGTAGTCCACGCCGTAAACGATGAGTGCTAAGTGTTAGGGGGTTTCCGCCCCTTAGTGCTGCAGCTAACGCATTAAGCACTCCGCCTGGGGAGTACGGCCGCAAGGCTGAAACTCAAAGGAATTGACGGGGGCCCGCACAAGCGGTGGAGCATGTGGTTTAATTCGAAGCAACGCGAAGAACCTTACCAGGTCTTGACATCCTCTGACACTCCTAGAGATAGGACGTTCCCCTTCGGGGGACAGAGTGACAGGTGGTGCATGGTTGTCGTCAGCTCGTGTCGTGAGATGTTGGGTTAAGTCCCGCAACGAGCGCAACCCTTGATCTTAGTTGCCAGCATTTAGTTGGGCACTCTAAGGTGACTGCCGGTGACAAACCGGAGGAAGGTGGGGATGACGTCAAATCATCATGCCCCTTATGACCTGGGCTACACACGTGCTACAATGGATGGTACAAAGGGCTGCAAGACCGCGAGGTTTAGCCAATCCCATAAAACCATTCTCAGTTCGGATTGCAGGCTGCAACTCGCCTGCATGAAGCCGGAATCGCTAGTAATCGCGGATCAGCATGCCGCGGTGAATACGTTCCCGGGCCTTGTACACACCGCCCGTCACACCACGAGAGTTTGTAACACCCGAAGTCGGTGGGGTAACCGCAAGGAGCCAGCCGCCTAAGGTGGGACAGATGATTGGGGTGAAGTCGTAACAAGGTAGCCGTATCGGAAGGTGCGGCTGGATCACCTCCTTTCTAAGGATAAAGCTGGACCTGTGAGCCAGACAAAACAGTTTGTAACACGATCTTTGTTTGTTTAGTTTTGAGAGTATAATCTCTCTTTATATTTCCGTTGTGGGGGCCTATAGCTCAGCTGGTTAGAGCGCACGCCTGATAAGCGTGAGGTCGATGGTTCGAGTCCATTTAGGCCCACCATCTTCATAACGGGGCCTTAGCTCAGCTGGGAGAGCGCCTGCTTTGCACGCAGGAGGTCAGCGGTTCGATCCCGCTAGGCTCCACCAAAATCGTTCTTTGAAAACTAGATAATCGTAATGAAGAAGTCAATGTAAGAACCGAGTCAATGCCATTTTAGTTTTCTCTCTTATGTAAGTAAGAGAATAACCTTTTAGGTTAAGTTAGAAAGGGCGCACGGTGAATGCCTTGGCACTAGGAGCCGATGAAGGACGGGACTAACACCGATATGCTTCGGGGAGCTGTAAGTAAGCTTTGATCCGGAGATTTCCGAATGGGGGAACCCACTGTTCGTAATGGAACAGTATCTTTACCTGAATACATAGGGTATGGAAGGCATACCCGGGGAACTGAAACATCTAAGTACCCGGAGGAAGAGAAAGCAAACGCGATTCCCTGAGTAGCGGCGAGCGAAACGGGACATAGCCCAAACCAAGAGGCTTGCCTCTTGGGGTTGTAGGACACTCAACATGGAGTTACAAAGGAACGGGGTAGATGAAGCGATCTGGAAAGGTCCGTCATAGAAGGTAAAAACCCTGTAGTCGAAACTTCGTTCCCTCCTGAGTGGATCCTGAGTACGGCCGGACACGAGAAATCCGGTCGGAAGCAGGGAGGACCATCTCCCAAGGCTAAATACTCCCTAGTGACCGATAGTGAACCAGTACCGTGAGGGAAAGGTGAAAAGCACCCCGGAAGGGGAGTGAAATAGTTCCTGAAACCGTGTGCCTACAAGTAGTTAGAGCCCGTTAATGGGTGATAGCGTGCCTTTTGTAGAATGAACCGGCGAGTTACGATCCCATGCAAGGTTAAGTTGAAGAGACGGAGCCGCAGCGAAAGCGAGTCTGAATAGGGCGTATGAGTATGTGGTCGTAGACCCGAAACCAGGTGATCTACCCATGTCCAGGGTGAAGTCCAGGTAACACTGGATGGAGGCCCGAACCCACGCACGTTGAAAAGTGCGGGGATGAGGTGTGGGTAGCGGAGAAATTCCAATCGAACTTGGAGATAGCTGGTTCTCTCCGAAATAGCTTTAGGGCTAGCCTCACGTAGTAAGAGTCTTGGAGGTAGAGCACTGTTTGGACTAGGGGCCCTCATCGGGTTACCGAATTCAGACAAACTCCGAATGCCAAAGACTTATCCGTGGGAGTCAGACTGCGAGTGATAAGATCCGTAGTCAAAAGGGAAACAGCCCAGACCACCAGCTAAGGTCCCAAAGTATACGTTAAGTGGAAAAGGATGTGGAGTTGTTTAGACAACCAGGATGTTGGCTTAGAAGCAGCCACCATTTAAAGAGTGCGTAATAGCTCACTGGTCGAATGACTCTGCGCCGAAAATGTACCGGGGCTAAACGTATCACCGAAGCTGTGGATTGACATCTTAGATGTCAGTGGTAGGAGAGCGTTCTAAGGGCGTTGAAGCTAGACCGTAAGGACTGGTGGAGCGCTTAGAAGTGAGAATGCCGGTATGAGTAGCGAAAGATGAGTGAGAATCTCATCCACCGAATGCCTAAGGTTTCCTGAGGAAGGCTCGTCCGCTCAGGGTTAGTCGGGACCTAAGCCGAGGCCGAAAGGCGTAGGCGATGGACAACAGGTTGATATTCCTGTACCACCTCTTTATCGTTTGAGCAATGGGGGGACGCAGGAGGATAGGGTAAGCGCGCTGTTGGATATGCGCGTCTAAGCAGTTAGGCTGAGAAGTAGGCAAATCCGCTTCTCGCGAAGGCTGAGCTGTGATAGCGAGGGAAATTTAGTACCGAAGTTCCTGATTCCACACTGCCAAGAAAAGCCTCTAGCGAGATAAAAGGTGCCCGTACCGCAAACCGACACAGGTAGGCGAGGAGAGAATCCTAAGGTGAGCGAGAGAACTCTCGTTAAGGAACTCGGCAAAATGACCCCGTAACTTCGGGAGAAGGGGTGCTTTTTGAGGTGAATAGCCTCGAAGAGCCGCAGTGAATAGGCCCAGGCGACTGTTTAGCAAAAACACAGGTCTCTGCGAAGCCGCAAGGCGAAGTATAGGGGCTGACGCCTGCCCGGTGCTGGAAGGTTAAGAGGAGGGGTTAGCGCAAGCGAAGCTCTGAATCGAAGCCCCAGTAAACGGCGGCCGTAACTATAACGGTCCTAAGGTAGCGAAATTCCTTGTCGGGTAAGTTCCGACCCGCACGAAAGGCGTAACGATCTGGGCACTGTCTCAACGAGAGACTCGGTGAAATTATAGTACCTGTGAAGATGCAGGTTACCCGCGACAGGACGGAAAGACCCCGTGGAGCTTTACTGTAGCCTGATATTGAATTTTGGTACAGCTTGTACAGGATAGGTAGGAGCCTGAGAAGCCGGAGCGCTAGCTTCGGTGGAGGCGTCGGTGGGATACTACCCTGGCTGTATTGAAATTCTAACCCGCACCCCTGATCGGGGTGGGAGACAGTGTCAGGTGGGCAGTTTGACTGGGGCGGTCGCCTCCTAAAGAGTAACGGAGGCGCCCAAAGGTTCCCTCAGAATGGTTGGAAATCATTCGCAGAGTGTAAAGGCACAAGGGAGCTTGACTGCGAGACCTACAAGTCGAGCAGGGACGAAAGTCGGGCTTAGTGATCCGGTGGTTCCGCATGGAAGGGCCATCGCTCAACGGATAAAAGCTACCCCGGGGATAACAGGCTTATCTCCCCCAAGAGTCCACATCGACGGGGAGGTTTGGCACCTCGATGTCGGCTCATCGCATCCTGGGGCTGTAGTCGGTCCCAAGGGTTGGGCTGTTCGCCCATTAAAGCGGTACGCGAGCTGGGTTCAGAACGTCGTGAGACAGTTCGGTCCCTATCCGTCGTGGGCGCAGGAAATTTGAGAGGAGCTGTCCTTAGTACGAGAGGACCGGGATGGACGCACCGCTGGTGTACCAGTTGTTCTGCCAAGGGCATCGCTGGGTAGCTATGTGCGGACGGGATAAGTGCTGAAAGCATCTAAGCATGAAGCCCCCCTCAAGATGAGATTTCCCATAGCGCAAGCTAGTAAGAACCCTGAAAGATGATCAGGTTGATAGGTCAGAGGTGGAAGCGTGGTAACATGTGGAGCTGACTGATACTAATCGTTCGAGGACTTAACCAATTTTTAAGGCATACTTGTTTTTACAACTTCTTCTGTATTATCTAGTTTTGAGGGAATGATTCCTCTAAAAAAATAGTCTGGCAGCAATGGCGAGAAGGTCACACCCGTTCCCATACCGAACACGGAAGTTAAGCTTCTCAGCGCCGATGGTAGTTGGGACACGCGTCCCTGTGAGAGTAGGACGTTGCCAGGCAAATCTAAAACAACCAGAAATGGTTGTTTTTTGTGTTTTCGAAGATTTATGTATGGGTGAACAGAAAATGATAATTGTGCCCATACAACAGAAAAAAAGCCATGGATCGTAACTAAAGAGGATACTAAAAGATTGTCTTTTTGTTTGTCATCTGTAAGGACAATGACAATAGTAAAAAAGTACGAAGTGTTTTCAAAGAAATTACGAATAGACATACACCCAATTGCTAATTGTTACATAATATATTAATTAAGATGACGGCGAAAAGATTATTCGAAAAATTGTATACAAATAGGCACATAAGGGCAGAATGGATGTATGGAGGTGGAGGGATTGAGTTCATTATTAGCACAGAAGTATCATGAGGAAACGTGCGTTATTTGTGAAAATCAAAAACCAAAGGGCATACATCTATACACTTCATTTATTTGTACAGAATGCGAAAATGATTTAATACAAACAGATACAAAGGATCCAAAATATAAATACTTTCTCAAACAACTGAAAAAAATAACCACACCAGAAATTTTTTCATAAAAGTCCATTATGGGCTTATTTTTTTGCATTCAAATGAGATTGAACACTGATTTTTTGTTAGAATGAAGTGAAACTCCAGCAGTGGGGGGGTCTTGCCTGCTAATAAGGCTGAATAAACGAAGCTCTTAGAAGGAAGTAAACAAATGAATAATCAATTAAAAACACCTTTGTATGATGTGTTAATCGACCATGTCAAAAAGAACCCTATTTCCTTTCATGTCCCTGGACATAAATATGGTACTATAAATCAACGAGAAGCAAATCGTTATTTTAAGCAGATTTTACAAATAGATGCGACGGAGTTATCGGGGTTAGATGATCTACATTCGCCAGAAGGGGCGATACTTGAGGCTGAGTCACTACTAGCTAGCCTATTTCAAACCCAAAAGAGTTATTTCCTTGTGAATGGTTCCACCGTAGGCAATCTAGCAATGATTATGGCAGCTTGCTCAGATGGAACAAAGGTTCTTGTTCAAAGAAATTGCCATAAATCCGTTTTAAATGGACTAAGCTTGGCAAAAGCTGACCCCGTGTTTCTCGAGCCTGAATTTGACCAGGAGTGGAAAGTCCCTTCTGGTATACGTATAGAAACGGTTAAAGAAGCTATTAACTTATATCCGGATGCAAAAGCACTCATTTTGACTTATCCGAGCTACTATGGAATGGCATATGATTTACAAGAAATAATCAAAGAAGCACATCTGCATGATATCCCTGTATTAGTGGATGAGGCACATGGACCACATTTTATTCTTGGCGGACCTTTCCCATCGTCAGCCCTTCAATTGGGTGCAGATGTTGTGGTTCAATCGGCACACAAGATACTCCCGGCCATGACAATGGGATCCTTTTTGCATGTGAATAGCCAGTTGATTAATGGCAATAAGGTAAGGGAATACTTAGCCATGTTCCAATCAAGCAGCCCGTCCTATCCGATTATGGCATCCTTGGACCTGGCCAGAAATTATTTAGCTACATATAAACCAAACGATTTAACCTTTCTTTTGAATGAAATCCAACGCTTTAAAGAAATGTTGGCGGAAATTCCAGCAATCCGGGTGTTAGAATACCCAAATGATAACGGAGATCCTTTAAAATTAACCATCCAGTCCCGCTCAGGGTTAAATGGCTTTGATCTCCAAAGAAGATTAGAAGAGGTATCCATTTATACAGAATTAGCCGATCCACATAATGTGCTCTTTATTCTTCCTTTATTAAAAGAAGGTCAAAGCTTTCCTTTGGAAGAAGCGGTCCTGAAAATTAAGAAGGCACTAGCTGGTTTACCTTTAAATGGTGCCCAAGAGGTGTTTGAGGTGGCTAGTCAAAAAATCTCAACGTTAGCGATCCCTTTTAAAGAAATGGGTAATTTAATGGTAAAAGAAGTAGATATAGCTGCAGCGATAGGTGAGGTATGCGCTGAAACGATTATTCCCTACCCCCCGGGTATTCCCTTGCTGATAAAGGGTGAAAGGATAACAAAAGATAAACTCAGTCAACTCGCCAGCCTGTTAAAATCAGGAGCTAGATTTCAAGGCGGCGCCCGATTAAAAGATGGTCTTATAAAGACCTTTTACACATCTTAAGAGATAGATACAGTTTTGGAGGTTTTATTTAAATGGATAAAGGAATATTTATAACGTTTGAGGGCCCAGATGGTGCGGGAAAGTCAACCATTATTAACATGGTTGCCCAGGAGTTTGGAAACGTACTGCTAACGCGTGAACCAGGCGGGATTGATATCGCGGAGCAAATTAGATCCGTCATTTTAGATAAAGAAAATACCGCGATGGACCCTCGGACAGAAGCCTTACTCTATGCTGCTGCAAGAAGGCAGCATTTGATAGAAAAGGTGAAACCAGCCTTAGCAGAGGGGAAAATCGTGTTGTGTGACCGGTTTGTTGATAGTTCCTTGGCTTACCAAGGCTATGCACGCGGGTTAGGAATTGATGAAGTTTTTGTAATCAACCAATTTGCGATTGAAAATTTGATGCCTGAGTTAACGATCTACTTTGATATCGAACCAGAGTTAGGCTTAAAGCGGATCAACAAAAATAAAGGCAGAGAGATTAATCGATTGGATTTAGAAAACCTGGAATTCCACCAAAAGGTTAGCACAGGTTATCATCTATTAATCGAACGCTTTCCAGATAGAATTAAGTCTATTGATGCTTCTGGCACAGTGGAAGAGGTTTTTCAAGAAACCCTAAAAATAATAGTAGAAAAATTAGCAAAAAGGAAGCCTTCCCTATAAGGCTTTTTTTTATCCTAAAAGAAATATGTAGGCGTCCCTGCCATTATGAATGTAAGGAACTCTGTTACCTGTTATAATATAGGAAACAACAAAACTAGATTGGGATATAAAAGAGAGGGTGGTTCTTATGAAACTTATCATAGCTGTTGTACAGGACCAGGATAGCAATCGGTTATCAAAGGCACTAGTAGATAACAATTTTAGGGCAACAAAACTAGCGAGTACAGGTGGATTTCTGAAGTCAGGTAACACGACCTTTATGATTGGTACTGAGGATATTCGCGTGGACAGGGCCCTCCAAATTATTAAGGACAACTGCAGATCCAGAGAACAGTTAGTTGCCCCTGTTTCACCAATGGGTGGAAATGCAGACTCTTATGTCCCATATCCCGTTGAAGTTGAGGTTGGCGGGGCAACCGTATTTGTCCTTCCAATTGAGCAATACATGCATTTTTAAGCCTAGTGAATGTCGGTTAATTTTATAAAGTAAGAGAGTGATGAGCTTGGTAAAATCATGGGAACAGCTAGAAGAGCTTCAGCCAACTGTGTTAAACATGTTAAAAAACAGTTTAGTGAAAAATCGAGTGGCCCATGCGTACCTTCTTGAGGGCATTAGAGGGACAGGTAAACGGGAAATTGCGTTGTTACTGACAAAGTCCCTATTTTGCGAGTCCATCATTGATTGTTATAAACCGTGTGAAGAATGCAATAATTGTCGTCGAATCAATCATGGCAACCACCCTGATGTTCATATTGTTGAGCCGGATGGATTATCCATTAAGGTTGACCAAATCAGAAGCCTGCAGGTTGAGTTTTCCAAAAAGGGATTAGAATCTTTGAAAAAGGTTTATTTGCTTATCCATGCAGATAAAATGAGTGTCAGTGCGTCCAATAGTTTACTGAAATTTTTAGAGGAACCCAATCCCGGGACAGTTGCCTTTCTATTAACAGAACAGCCGCAGAAAATTCTACCAACGATCCTTTCGAGGTGCCAAATACTAACATTTCATCCATTATCACCTCAAGTTATGATTAAACAATTGGTGGAAAACGGCGTAGAACCGCTAAAGGCTCCGCTACTTGCTCAATTGACCAATAGCTTGGATGAAGCACATAAATTAAATGTCGATGAATGGTTTGCACAAGCTCAAAAAATAGTGGTAAAATTATATGAGGTGTTGAAAAAAAATCCGTTGGAGGCTATGGTAACGCTTCAGACTGAGTGGTTTCCACACTTTAAAGATAAAGAACAAATTCACCGTGGTTTAGACCTTATACTTCTTATTTTTAAGGATTTACTATATATACAATTAGATAGGCAGGAGCAAATTGTTTTTCGAGAGGAAAATGAACGGCTGCAACAATTTGCATTGCAAACATCTGGACGGCGCATATCGGATCAAATGTCAGCTATTCTTGATGCAAAAAGAAAGCTTGAGAGGAATATGAATCCTCAGCTGATGATGGAACAGCTTGTGTTAAAATTGCAGGAGGGATCTTCATTTGTATGATGTTGTAGGAGTACGCTTTAAAAAGGCGGGGAAAATCTATTATTTTGATCCAGGGGACCTCTCTATAGAAAAAGATGACTTTGTGATTGTCGAAACAGTTCGTGGAGTTGAGTATGGTAAAGCCGTCATCGCTCGCAAACAGGTGGAGGAGCATGATGTTGTCCTTCCACTAAAAAAAGTGGTGAGAATTGCCGACCCGAAGGATCGAATGATTGTTGAAGAGAATAAGCAAGCCGCAAAGGAAGCTTATGAAGTTTGTAATGAAAAAGTGAATGAGCATCAACTGGATATGAAACTAGTCGATGTAGAATATACATTTGATCGAAATAAAGTCATCTTCTACTTTACAGCTGATGGAAGAGTTGATTTCCGTGAGCTTGTGAAGGATTTAGCAGCTATTTTTAGGACGAGAATTGAATTACGCCAGATTGGTGTCCGCGATGAAGCGAAGATGCTTGGTGGTATCGGTCCCTGTGGGAGAATGTTATGCTGTTCGACCTTTTTAGGGGATTTCGATCCAGTTTCGATAAAAATGGCGAAGGATCAGAACCTTTCATTGAATCCTACAAAAATATCTGGATTATGCGGCAGGCTGATGTGTTGTTTAAAATATGAAAATGATGAATATGAATCTGCTAAAGCATTGCTGCCGGATTTAGGGGAATTCATTGAAACACCACAGGGTAGAGGAAAAGTAGTAGGATTAAATATATTAGAGCGGGTACTGCAGGTTGAACTAAAGGAACAGGATCGAGTTCTGGAGTATACCTTGGAGGAAATCAATAAAGAAGGTGCCTTTTCTATACAATCCACAGATTAACGAGGTGGAAGACGTGGATAAAAAAGAAATATTTGAATCAGTAAGTAATATGGAAACACAAATTGGACATCTTTACCAGCAGCTGGGGGAATTAAAGCAGCATTTAGCCGAAATACTAGAAGAGAATCATTATTTAAAGCTTGAAAATGAACATTTGAGACGTCGTTTAGATGTAACGACTGAAGCGGAAAAAAAGGTAACAGGGAATAAAAAAGGGGCAGTCCTGCCCGAGTCTCCGGGGGTAAAGCCATTTGATGTTGGGGAAGGATATGATAACCTCGCCCGACTCTATCAAGAAGGGTTTCATATCTGTAACCTTCATTTTGGAAGTTTACGCAAGGAAGGCGATTGTTTATTCTGTCTTTCCTTTCTTAATAAGAAATAACCTTAAGAGGCTGACAAAAATCAGCCTCTATTTTCATACATTTAGGGGATGGATAATTTGGTCAACTTGAAGGAAGATGAACGGTTAGATTATTTATTAGCGGAAAACTTAAGGATTATCCAAAGTCCGTCTGTTTTTGCCTTTTCCCTTGATGCCGTTTTACTAGCAAGATTTGTATATGTTCCGATTCAAAAAGGGAACCTAATTGACCTCTGCAGCGGGAATGGTGTCATCCCTTTATTTCTAAGTGCACGAACAAAGGGCCAGATTACTGGTGTTGAAATACAGGAACGGCTTTACGATATGGCGGTAAGAAGCATTGAATATAATGGACTAGAACCCCGACTGCAAATGATTCATGGTGATATCAAGGATATGCCAAAACAGCTGGGCCATGGGCAATTTGATGTCGTCACTTGTAATCCTCCGTATTTTACAACGGCGTCAAAGGAAGAGATGAATCCCAATGAACATCTAGCGATTGCCCGTCATGAAATTCTTTGTACACTAGAGGATGCGGTCAAGGCTTCAAGTCAATTGGCTAAACAAGGTGGCAAGGTGGCTTTTGTTCACCGACCGGGGCGACTGCTGGATATCATTACATTGATGAGACAATACCGGCTTGAACCCAAACGAATTCAATTTGTCTATCCGAAGAGGGGGAAAGAGGCTAATACGCTTTTAATTGAGGCAATTAAGGATGGCAGTCCGGATCTAAAAATTTCTCCACCGTTATTTGTTTATAATGATAACAATGAATATACACCAGAAATTAGAGAGATTTTATATGGAGAATGACGATCACTATTTTTATGTACTTACCTGTAAGGACGGTAGTTTATATGGTGGATATACGAATAATCTTGAACGCCGGATTAGGCTTCATAATGAAGGAAAAGGGGCAAAATATACGCGGGGCAGAGGTCCGGTCGAACTTACATACTATAGAAGCTATGAAAATAAAGGGGAAGCGCTAAGGGCAGAATATTCCTTTAAGCAATTAAGCAGGAAGAAAAAAGATGAATTTTTAATAAAAGAAACAGGTGATGTGTATGTGGCAGCAAAAAAGCTTTGAGAATGAGGCTACGAAAGGGATCTTATATCTTATTCCCACACCAATTGGTAATTTAGAAGATATGAGCTTCCGTGCGATTCGATTATTAAAAGAAGCAGACTTAATTGCTGCAGAGGATACAAGGAATACAAAGAAGCTTTGCAATTACTTTGAAATTGGAACACCTGTTGTAAGTTATCATGAACACAATAAAGAAACGAGCGGCGATAAATTGATTCAAAAAGTAAAGGAAGGGTTAAAGATTGCGCTCGTAAGTGATGCGGGTATGCCTGCCATTTCAGATCCAGGTTATGAGCTGGTTGCAGCGGCCATTGAAGAAAAGGTAACAGTCGTTCCGTTACCAGGTGCAAATGCTGCTCTAACATCATTAATTGCCTCCGGTTTAGTGTGCCAGCCCTTTTACTTTTTTGGTTTTTTGAATCGAAACAAGAAAGAAAAGCGGGCGGAGTTAGAACACTTAAAATGGCAGTCAGCTACGTTGATCTTTTATGAATCACCACATCGCCTAAAAGAAACGCTTTCGATTATGTCAGATGTCCTCGGTAACCGGAAAATCGCAATTTGCAGGGAGTTAACGAAAAAGTATGAGGAATTTATTCGAGGAACGATCGAAGAAGTAATCGCTTGGACCACGCAGGATGAAATCCGCGGAGAGTTTTGCTTGATTGTTGAGGGGACGGATCAGCAACAAGAGGAAGAACCAAGCTGGTGGCACGATTTAACGCTTGAAGAACATGTAAATCACTATATTTCTGAAAAAAATATCCCTTCGAAGGAAGCGATCAAACTAACAGCGAAAGATCGTGACATAAATAAAAGAGAAGTGTATCAGGCCTATCATGTCGAATAGATAGAGCTTAAGCGGGATACACCGCTGAACGTTTGTTTCCCCTTTTCACAGAAAAAAGCTCCAGCACTAATTGAAGTGCCGGAGCTTTCTATTATTTTACTAATTCAAAGTTGTTTTGGATTTCTTGTAATAACTGTTCTGCACCTTCACGGCTAAGAATTAATTTACCGCCAGCAAGAGTTAAATTATCATCAGATACTTCTCCTGTAACTTGGCAAGTCATATTTGGCTTGTATTTCTTTAAGATAATACGCTCATCATCAACGTAAATTTCAAGAGCATCTTTTTCAGCGATACCAAGAGTACGTCTTAATTCGATTGGAATAACCACACGGCCTAACTCATCAACTTTACGAACAATACCAGTAGATTTCATTTTTATGATCTCCTCTCACATTTGCACTTATTTTTTCTCTATCTATTTATTCGTCATTATTCGACAAAATTTTCATAACCTAATAATACAAGAAATTCCCATATCCGTCAATTATTTTATTTGGAAAATTAATAGTAAATTTATTCAATTAAGATGATCGTTGATTTAACAACGTTTTTTCTAAAAATTACCTATATTTAGCAGTAAATAATACTATTGGATTGTTGGTAAAATAACTGTTCAATTCTTTACTTTTTCGACAAACTTCAACATAAATTGATGCAATTGAACTATATATCCTTCGAAGGAATAGAAACCTTTATGGGTGTAATAGGAAAATATGAAAAAATAAAGGAATCAGGTAAAAGAGCGCCTCCTTGCACAAAAGTTGGTTTTTCGGTATATTTTGAGGATAGAAGCGGGAAAAAAGAGGCAATAATGGTTAAATAGAGCTTTGGACTCGCAAACTAGCGGAGGGATTAAGATGGAGAATAAATTAAAGACTTTTTACCTAACGACACCGATTTACTATCCAAGCGGTAATTTACATATTGGGCATGCTTATACAACTGTTGCAGGTGATGCAATGGCCCGTTATAAGCGGATGCGCGGCTATGATGTTATGTACTTAACTGGAACGGATGAGCATGGGCAGAAAATTCAAAGGAAAGCTGAAGAAGCAGGGATTACTCCGCAGCAGTATGTCGATGAAATTGTCGATGGAATTAAAGAATTATGGAAAAGACTCGATATTTCTTATGATGATTTTATCCGAACAACGGATGAAAGACATAAACAAGTCGTTGAAAAGATGTTTGCGAGACTGCTTGAACAAGGAGATATTTATCTCGATCAGTATGAAGGCTGGTACTGTACACCATGTGAATCCTTTTATACAGACCGTCAGTTAACGGATGGAAATTGTCCGGATTGTGGCCGTCCGGTGGAAAAGGTTAAAGAAGAATCATACTTTTTTAGAATGAGTAAATATGTAGATCGTCTTTTGCAGTACTACGAGGAAAATCCCGATTTCATCCAACCTGAATCTCGAAAAAATGAAATGATTAATAACTTTATCAAACCTGGCCTGGAGGATCTTGCTGTTTCAAGGACAACGTTTGATTGGGGGATCAAGGTGCCGGGGAATCCAAGGCATGTTATTTATGTTTGGATTGATGCCCTTTCCAACTATATTACGGCACTTGGTTATGGAACAGAAAATGATGCAAAATATTTAAATTACTGGCCAGCCGATGTTCACTTAATGAGTAAGGAAATTGTACGTTTCCACACCATCTATTGGCCAATTATGTTAATGGCATTAGATATTCCACTGCCCAAAAAGGTATTTGCCCATGGCTGGCTGTTAATGAAGGATGGAAAAATGTCCAAATCGAAAGGGAATGTGGTTGACCCTGTCACCTTAATTGATCGTTATGGTCTGGATGCACTTCGTTATTATTTATTAAGGGAAGTGCCGTTTGGGGCGGATGGTGTATTTACACCTGAAGGATTTGTTGAAAGAATCAACTTTGACTTAGCCAATGATTTAGGAAATCTTTTAAATCGTACGGTCGCAATGATTGAAAAATACTTCAACGGAGTTATACCTGATTATTCCGGCTCTATTGGGGAATTTGATGCATCGCTGCTGCAGGTCAATCTTGATACCGTTAATAAATATGAGGAAGCAATGGAGAAAATGGAGTTTTCTGTTGCGTTAACTTCGATTTGGCAATTAGTCAGCCGGACGAATAAGTATATCGATGAAACAAAACCTTGGACATTGGCAAAGAATGAGGAGAATAAAGGTGAGCTCTCAAGTGTAATGGCTCATCTGGCCGAATCCTTACGAAGAATTGCGATTTTACTGCAGCCATTCCTAACACGTACACCGAATTCCATCTTTACGCAGCTGGGTATTCAGGATGAGAGCCTTAAAACATGGGAAAGCCTCTCTGATTTTGGTGCCATTCCAAGCGGAACAAAAGTCGAAAAGGATGCACCGATATTCCCAAGACTTGAAATTGCTGAGGAAGTAGAATTTATTAAGACGAAAATGCAAGGTTCTGCTCCCGTAGTTGAAGAAAAGAAAGAAGAAAAGCCGGAAGAGAAACCTGAAGAAATCGATGAAATTGCCATTGACGATTTTATGAAAATTGATTTAAGGGTAGCCGAAGTTGTCCAAGCAGAGCCTATAAAAAAGGCGGATAAATTGCTTAAGCTTCAGCTCGATTTAGGCTATGAAAAGCGCCAGGTCGTTTCTGGAATTGCCCAATATTATAAGCCGGAAGAATTAGTTGGTCGAAAGGTCATTTGTATAACCAATCTAAAACCAGTTAAACTTCGTGGTGAACTATCACAAGGAATGATCCTAGCTGGTTCAAAAGATGGTCAACTTTCGCTGGCAACCGTCGATCAAACATTACCGAATGGTTCCAAGGTGAAATAAAGGTTAATAACTTTACAAGAAAAGCGCCTGCACAAGGCGCTTTTCAATGTTACACGTGGAACATTTTTCGTAATATTTCTATTTATTACTTGGTTATTGTTGAATATTGGCATTTCAAACGCGAATAAGAAAATGTTAGCGAAAAATAAAGTTCTTATTGAAAAAAATGGTGAAGGAGCAAAACTATGCTATTTGATACCCATGTACATTTAAATGATGACCAATATAACGAGGATTTAGAAGAAGTGATCACCAGGGCTCAAAGTGAGGGAGTCACTACTATGGTCGTGGTCGGGTTTGACCGCAAGACCATTCAAAGGGCAATGGAATTAGCTGATAGCTATGATTTTATCTTTGCCTGCATTGGGTGGCATCCCGTTGATGCGATCGACATGACCGAGGAGGATTTACGTTGGATAGAGGAATTAACTGCCCATCCAAAGGTAGTTGCCATCGGTGAAATGGGCTTGGATTATCATTGGGACAAATCTCCAAAGGATATTCAGAAGGAAGTTTTTCGAAAACAAATCAGACTTGCTAAAAAGGTTAATCTTCCAATCGTGATTCATAATCGCGAAGCAACAGCTGATATTGTGGAAATTTTAAAGGAAGAAGATGCGGAAGAAGTAGGCGGGATTATGCATTGCTTTAGCGGCAGCCCTGAAGTGGCGAAGGAATGCGTGAAAATGAACTTTTATATTTCTCTTGGCGGCCCTGTTACCTTCAAAAATGCCAAAAAGCCGAAAGAAGTAGCTGCAGAAATTCCACTTGATAAACTATTAATAGAAACAGATTGCCCGTATTTGGCTCCCCATCCCTACCGCGGGAAAAGAAATGAGCCTAGTTATGTAAAATTAGTAGCTGAACAAATTGCCGAAATAAAAGGATTGACAATCGAAGAAGTGGCGGAAGCAACGACACGAAATGCTAAAAAATTATTCGCCATAAAATGATAGGGGAATTTGTCGAAGCTGGTGGAAGCTTGTCTTATATTTTAGCGATAACAAAAAGTTCTACATGTCTCCTTTTCTACATAGGATAACCGTGTCGATAAGTTTATCTTTGCAATTTTCCCAACTTTGTGCATAATTAGAAATACCTTCGCACAGTATGCAAAGATTAACAGCCGACAGCATGGTTCATTAATCTCTCTAAGAAAAGGAGGCGTTTTTCATCGTATTCAAAAACATGAAAAACCTGTTTTCCAAGTCTTTGAGCCGGAAGACATTGACCATTGCTTTTGCTAGTTTCGTAGTTTTGCTGACAACTCTTGGTATTCTTTTTTACGAAGGATCAAAGAAAACTGTTGCCATCACTCTTAACGATCAGCAAAAGGTCGTGAAAACACATGCAGATACCATCAAAGAATTATTAGATGAATTGGATGTATCCACCCGCTCACAAGACTATTTGCAACCTAAGGCGAATGCAAAGGTGAAGGACCACCTGAAAGTCGAATGGAAGCAAGCTAACCAGGTTCACATTGTCAAGGACAACGAGAAAAAAACGATCTGGACGACAGCTGATACAGTAGCTGAACTCCTAAAAGAGCAGAAAATTGTTTTGAGCAAACATGACCAAATCTCACCTAGACCGCAAGCAGCAATACAAGATAAGATGAAGGTTGGAATAAAAGAAGCATTTCATCTTACATATGTTGACGGCGGTAAAAAGCAACAAGTTTGGGCCACTTCGGCTACGGTCGCTGACTTTTTATCACAACAGGGCATTCAGTTAAACACACTAGACCGAGTTGAACCGTCATTAACAGAAACCATCTCAGAAAATGGTGTTGTTAACGTCATTCGAGTAGAAAAAGTCACCGATGTAGTGGAAGAACCTGTTCAATTTGCTGTAGTAACCAAAAAGGATGAAAGTTTAGAAAAAGGCAAAGAAAAGATCATTACCGAAGGCAAGCACGGTCGCGTTTCTAAACAATATGAAGTCCTAATTGAAAATGGCAAAGAAGTAACTAGAAAATTAATTAGTGAGCAGAAGATTGCAGAAAAGCAAGATAAAGTTGTGGCTGTCGGAACGAAGGATTTATCGTTACAAGTTTCACGTGGTGCAGATGAGTCGGGACAGGAGTTTTACGTTACTGCAACTGCTTATACAGCGTATTGTAATGGCTGTTCAGGTAGAACAGCAACGGGACTTAATCTCCGAGCTAACCCGAACATGAAGGTGATTGCTGTTGACCCAAGAGTTATTCCGCTGGGAACAAAGGTGTATGTTGAAGGATACGGCTATGCTGTAGCAGCTGACACAGGAGGGGCAATTAAAGGATATATCATTGATTTATTCATGCCATCCAATCAGGATTGCTACCGCTGGGGGCGCAAAAAAGTAAAGATTAAAATTTTAAATTAGTTTACAATTTGCAGAGGGTCCTATCCTCTGCATTTTGCTTTTTTCATAAATTTCTTTATACTAACATCGAATACATATTGATAAAATGCTTCATCTTTATTTTACTTTATTGTATGAATGGATTCAATAATATAGACGATGTACATTACAAAAATGTTTCAAGTTTTTTTCATTATTTATTTTTTTTATTACGGAGGCTCACACTTTTAAAATGAAGATTAAAGAAATTATAGTTGTGGAAGGTAAAGACGATACTACAGCGATTAAACGGGCAATCAATGCAGATACAATTGAAACAAATGGTTCAGCTGTAAATGAAACCACCATTGAAAAGGTAAGACGTGCTCAACAGTCCCGAGGCGTAATTATTTTTACGGACCCTGATTTTCCTGGTGAAAAAATTAGAAAGACGATCGCTGAGGCTGTTCCTGGTTGTAAACACGCATTTTTAACGAAGGAAGCAGCTATGGGAAAAGCAGGGGAAAGCCTCGGTGTGGAACATGCCAGTCCTGAAGCCATCCAAGAGGCGCTAAAGGATGCCCAGACCATGCGTGAAACGTTTATAGAGGAAATAACGCAAGAGGACCTACTTACAGCTGGCCTTATCGGCGGTGAAGGGGCTAAAGAAAGAAGAATCATGTTGGGAAAAATTTTAAAAATTGGTTATACCAATGGAAAACAGCTTCATAAGCGCTTAAATGTATTCCAAATCAGTAAGCAGGAATTCGCTGAAGCACTAAGGGTTGTAAGTCAGGAGGAACTACATGAATAAAGATATAGCTACACCGGTAAGGACAAAAGATATTCTTAAAAAATACGGATTTTCATTTAAAAAGAGCCTTGGCCAAAACTTTTTAATTGATACAAATATCTTGAAAAAGATTGTTAGCTTTGCGAATTTAACAGAAGATTCTGGTGCGATTGAAATCGGACCAGGAATTGGTGCGCTTACTGAGCAATTGGCCCGCACAAGCAAAAAGGTCGTCGCCTTCGAGATTGATCAACGTTTATTACCAATCTTAAATGATACCTTATCACCCTATCCCAATGTAAAAATCATACATAACGATGTATTAGAGGCAGATGTGGCAGAAGTTATTAGCGAAGAATTTAATGATATGGACGATATCATGGTGGTTGCTAATTTACCATATTATGTTACAACACCGATCATCATGAAGCTTCTTGAAGAGCATTTACCCATCCGCGGGATTGTTTGTATGCTCCAAAAAGAGGTAGCAGACCGGATTTCTGCACGGCCAGGGACGAAGGACTATGGCTCACTTTCCATCGCCGTTCAGTATTACACAGAGGCAGAAACAGTAATGATCGTTCCAAAAACGGTCTTTGTGCCGCAGCCGAATGTGGATTCTGCCGTCATCAGGTTAACCAGGAGGGAACATCCCGCTGTTACGGTCACAGATGAAACATTCTTTTTTCAAGTGACCAGGGCCAGCTTTGCGCAACGAAGAAAAACCCTGCTTAATAATTTAACTAGCCAGCTACCCGAGGGAAAGCAAAAGAAAGAAGACATCCTCCAGGCCTTAAGTGCAAGCGGAATCGATCCTGCTAGAAGAGGAGAGACCCTTTCCTTAGAGGAATTTGGCCGCTTAAGCGAAGAATTATATCCGTTTTTCCACTAGACTCTTTTTATAGGGTCTATTTTTTTTCACAAGAAAGCAAAGGTTTGCATAGCCTATGAGAGAAACTTTATTTAAAGGCCCTTTTGCTGGTCTTATTGGAGTGACCACAGTGGATATAAAATTAATGGATATTGTCGGCAGGCGTTCGTATAATTGTGATATTCTCTTTCGAGTGATTGATGTTCGAAAAATAAACGACCAGAAATTTGCAGTTCTATACGGAGAAGACTTTCGCCTTGTGGCAGACGCACCATACGAGGATTTGGTCGTCATCGACGATAATCAACGAGTCAAGCTGAAGAAAGAATACCGGACACTTGAGGAACAGTCTTTTAAGCTGTTTAAACAGGATGTTGAATTACTCAAGCACCGTCAGGATTATGAAGCGACCGGAGGATATGTAAAACCAAGTAATTATTTTCAAATGCCAGGGAAGGTTCTCCATCTGGATGGTGATTCATCCTATTTGAAGAAATGCATGACACTGTATGAAAAAGTGGGAATCCCTGTTTTAGGTATACACTGTAATGAAAAAGAAATGCCAGAAAAAATAGGGGAATTGATTGATTTATACCGCCCGGATATTCTTGTTATTACAGGACATGACGCGTATTCAAAGGCAAAAGGAAAAATGACGGATATTAATGCATATCGCCATTCCAAACATTTCGTCCAAACGGTCAAGGAAGCACGAAAAAAGATTCCCCACTTAGATCAGTTGGTTATTTTTGCAGGAGCATGTCAATCGCACTTTGAATCATTGATTCATGCTGGGGCAAATTATGCCAGTTCGCCCTCAAGAATTAACATCCACGCCCTCGACCCAGTCTATATTGTCGCCAAAATCAGCTTTACACCTTTTATGGAGAGAATTAATGTCTGGGACGTGTTAAGGAACACATTAACAGGTCAAAAGGGACTTGGAGGAATTGAAACAAGAGGAGTGTTACGAACGGGAATGCCTTATCGGCCAATCCAAGAAGAGGATGAATAAGCCTTTGCTGTCCGATAAGGCTTATTTTTTTTATTTCTGAGCCGATACATATTCCCATCCAAATAAGGTAACGATAAAAATGTTGAAATTTAGAAGAAAAAGTAGAATAAAAAATATTGACAATCTTTTTGTTTGACTGATATAATTTATGTTTTTGTTTGACATGACTATGTCAGTGTGTTATACTTTACACAGTGAGGTGGACTGAAATGCCAAAAACCTTAGCCGATATTAAAAAGGCTCTTGACACAAATTTAGGGAAAAGATTACTGCTTAAAGCCAACGGAGGACGAAGGAAGACGATTGAACGTTCCGGTGTTTTAGCTGAAACTTATCCATCTGTTTTTGTTATTGAATTAGATCAGGATGAAAACTCATTTGAACGTGTTTCTTACAGCTATGCAGATGTGTTAACAGAAACAGTTCAAATTACTTTCTACGAAGATGCATCAGGACATTTAGCCTTAAATTAGAATATAAGCAATACACAGCAGTAAACATTTGTTTACTGCTTTTTGCTATTTTAAAACAGTTTCATGAAAACCCTATATCTATCCCATACTAACAATGCTGTAGTATGAAGGGGGGTTGTTTAGATGAGCAGAAGAAGAGGGATTATGTCCAGTCGCTTTAAAGAGGAGCTTGCGAAAGAGCTTGGCTTTTATGATGTCGTTCAAAAAGAAGGATGGGGCGGCATCAAGGCAAAGGATGCAGGGAATATGGTCAAGCGTGCCGTTGAACTTGCACAAGAACATTTGGCTAATCAGGGTCCAAGAGTTTAACTTTTAAATAAGTCACTTCCGCTTTTGATATTAATCAATCACATACTTCAGCGAGACCAGAGGACAATCTCCTCTGGCTTTCTTTTTCTCCAATTTATGACCCTTTTCTTAAAAAACTAATAATAAAATATGAAATTTGATAGGATTTATCATATCTCACGTCTTAGTTTTATCATTTTGTGGTAAAATAGGACAAAATGTGGATTTCCGGACAATAAAGAAGTAGGTGGACGTAGTGAAGCTTTTAGTAAAAGCCCCGGCCAAAATAAATTTAGCATTAGATGTTTTACACAAACGATCAGACGGTTTTCATGAGGTGGAGATGATTATGACCACTATTGATTTGGCTGACCGGGTTGAATTATCGTTATTAAACGATGATAAAATACATATCCATTCCCACAATCGCTATGTCCCTGATGACCAGCGTAATTTAGCTTTTCAAGCTGCACAGCTCTTGAAGGATCGATTTAATGTGAAAAAAGGTGTGCTGATTTCGATTGAAAAGACGATTCCCGTTGCGGCTGGGCTTGCGGGGGGAAGCAGTGATGCTGCTGCCACTTTAAGAGGTTTAAATAAACTTTGGAATCTCGGTTTAACAATGGATGAATTGGCCGAACTAGGAAGCGAAATTGGATCAGATGTTTCATTTTGTGTCTATGGAGGTACTGCTTTGGCAAAGGGCAGAGGAGAAATGATTACCGAAATACCTGCCCCTCCGACATGTTGGGTGATCCTTGCGAAGCCCTTTATTGGGGTTTCAACAGCAGAAGTATACCGAAGACTAGATACCAATAAAATGGCCCATCCAAACATTCCGGGAATGATTGAAGCAATAAATGAACATGATTACCAAAAGGTGTGTACAAACGTGGGGAATGTTTTAGAAGATGTTACCTTAAACCTTCACCCTGAAGTTGCATTAATAAAAGAACAAATGAAGCGTTTTGGTGCAGATGCCGTATTAATGAGCGGCAGCGGTCCAACTGTTTTCGGAATTGTTCAGCATGATTCAAGAATGCATCGAATTTATAATGGATTAAGAGGATTCTGTGACCAAGTATTTGCGGTCCGCATGTTAGGGGAACGGCACTCACTTGATTAAAAACGTACGAAAATGGTATTCTATAACTAGAATATTCGTGTTTTTGGGGGCATGTTATGAAATTTCGCCGCAGTGAACGTTTGATTGATATGACAAATTATTTATTAGATCATCCTCGGCAACTAGTTCCGCTAACTTTTTTTGCAGATCGTTATTCATCTGCGAAATCATCGATTAGTGAAGATTTGGGTATCATCAAAGAGACGTTTGAAAAAAGAGGAATTGGGACCATACAAACAGTGCCAGGGGCTTCAGGCGGGGTAAAGTTCTTTGTAAAAGTAAGTCAAGAAGCAGCAGAACCTTTTATCAATGAATTGTGTGAATTAATTGCTAAACCTGACAGGCTTTTACCTGGTGGATATTTATATTTAACTGATATATTAGGGGATCCTCAAGTAGTGCAAAACGCGGGCCGCATTATTGCCTCTGCCTATACAGATGCAAAAATTGACGTGGTCATGACCGTTGCTACAAAAGGAATTCCGCTTGCCTATGCTGTGGCAAGTCAGTTAAATGTTCCAGTTGTCATCGTCCGAAGAGATAGTAAAGTAACGGAGGGACCGACAGTAAGTATTAATTATGTGTCCGGTTCAGCCAAAAGAATCCAAACCATGGTCCTTTCAAAACGAAGCATGAAACAGGATTCACGCGTCCTTATTGTCGATGATTTTATGAAGGCTGGCGGAACTGTCATGGGAATGATCAGCATGCTTGAGGAATTTAATGGGCATCTGGCTGGGATTGCAGTTTTAGTAGAGGCAGAAAAAATTCAGGAGCGTCTAGTCGATGAATATATTTCCCTCGTTCAGTTATCTGATGTGGATGTGAAGGAAAAAAAGATTAATGTTCAAGTTGGAAATTATTTTACTAAATAATTGGAGGGAATTTGGATGAAAACAGTTCAAACAAATCAAGCACCGGCGGCTATTGGCCCATACTCGCAAGGAATTATCGTAAATAATATGTTCTATAGCTCAGGGCAAATTCCATTAACAGCTGATGGAGCCTTGGTAACCGGCGATATTAAAGAACAAGCTCACCAAGTTTTTCAAAATTTACAGGCAGTTTTAACAGCTGCTGGTGCGTCTTTTGAAACAGTCGTTAAGACAACTGTATTTATTAAAAATATGGATGATTTCGCTTCATTAAACGAGGTATATGGTGAATATTTCTCAATCCATAAACCTGCTCGTTCGTGCGTCGAGGTTGCCCGCTTACCAAAAGATGTTTTAGTTGAAATTGAAGTTGTCGCACTCGTCAAGTAATTTAATTAATTTCTGTTAATTTACTCCCGTGTTTACAATTGTTCACTATTTTGCCCTAAATTTTCTAAAATATTTTGAATATAAAGAAGGATTTCTGAAAAATTTGTTGAATTTAATTATTTAGCTTTTTATATCAGAAAAGGGTGTGAGCACATGGAAGTAACTGACGTAAGATTACGCCGAGTTAATACGGATGGACGCATGAGAGCGATTGCATCAATCACTTTGGACAATGAATTTGTTGTTCATGACATTCGTGTTATTGACGGGAACAACGGTTTATTTGTAGCTATGCCAAGCAAACGTACTCCAGATGGAGAATTTCGTGACATTGCGCATCCAATTAATTCAGGAACGCGCGGTAAAATCCAAGAAGCTGTTTTGGCTGAGTACCACCGTTTAGGTGAATTAGAAGTAGAATTTGAAGAAGCCGGAGCTTCCTAAGGATTTTTACAACTAGGGCCTTTCTTCTATGAAGGCTCTTTTTATTGTTTTTAGTTAACCCCATCCCCTTTATTACCTCTATTTTTATATCCTCATAAATTAATTCATTATTACAAAATTAGACTCTTCCCTCACATACCTTGAAAAGAGCGCCCATTTACGTTAATATTTTTAATGGATAAAAAGGTTAATTGGAGGACTTAAACATGCATAATCGTTATGCTGTGATTTTGGCTGCAGGGCAAGGAACGCGGATGAAGTCAAAGCTATATAAAGTATTACACCTGGTATGCGGAAAACCAATGGTACAACACGTGGTTGACCAAGTAATGAAGCTTAATATACAAGAAGTTGTCACAATTATTGGTCATGGGGCAGAAATGGTGCAAGCACAGCTGGGCGATAGCAGTCGGTATGCTCTCCAAGATCAGCAGTTAGGTACTGCCCATGCTGTTAGTCAGGCACAGAGCCTGCTCGAAGGGAAAGCAGGAGTGACGATTGTTGTTTGTGGGGATACTCCTCTAATCAAAGCTGAAACGATGGAGTCTCTGTTTAAACATCATGAAGAGCTAGCTGCAAAAGCTACCATCCTCACAGCGAGAATTGAAGACCCAACAGGATACGGCCGAATCATTCGTAATAAAAAAGGCTTAGTTGAAAAAATTGTTGAGCATAAAGACGCCTCTGAAGAGGAAAGAAAGATTAATGAAATCAATACTGGTACTTATTGCTTCGATAATCTTGCATTATTTGAAGCCTTAAAGAATGTTTCAAATGAAAATGTTCAAGGGGAATATTATTTACCAGATGTGATAGAAATTCTAAAAAAACAGGGGGAAGTTGTCACAGCTTTCCAAACAGATGAATTTGAAGAAACATTAGGTGTGAATGACCGCGTGGCTTTAGCAGAAGCAGAACGAATTATGCGTGGCCGTACGAATGCAGCACATATGCGGAATGGGGTAACGATTATTGATCCTGCGAACACCTATATAGAAACAGAGGTTGAAATAGGGCAGGATACAGTTATCTATCCAGGAACGATGATCAAAGGCAAAACAGTGATTGGAGCAGAATGTCAGATTGGACCAAACTCTGAAATCGTTTCGTGTGAAATTGGCGCTGAAACGGTAATCCGTCAATCAGTTGCCCATAATAGCTCAATCGGTGCTCAAGTCAACATTGGGCCATTTGCCCATATTCGTCCAGAATCAGCGATTCAGGATGAAGTGAAGATTGGCAATTTTGTCGAAATTAAAAAGGCTGTCTTTGGAAAAGGAAGCAAAGCCTCCCATCTCAGCTATATTGGTGATGCTGAGGTAGGTTCCGATGTAAACATTGGCTGTGGCTCGATTACAGTGAATTATGACGGTAAAAATAAATTCTTAACAAAAATAGAAGATGGAGTCTTTATTGGCTGCAATTCAAATCTAGTTGCTCCTGTTACGATTAAGAAGGGTGCATATGTGGCCGCTGGTTCAACGATTACAAAAGATGTACCAAGTGAGGCCTTATCGATTGCCCGGGCAAAGCAAGTGAATAAGGAAAATTACGTTCAACAGCTTAATCTAAAGAAATAGGCTAAGAAATTTAGGAGGCTATTATGTCGAATCAATATTTAGACCCAAATCTTAAGGTATTTAGTTTAAATTCCAATCTTCCCCTTGCAAGAGAAATTGCTAAATTCATCGGTGTTGAATTAGGTAAATGTTCTGTCACAAGATTTAGTGATGGAGAAATTCAAATCAATATTGAAGAAAGTATTCGTGGTGGTGATGTGTATGTCATCCAATCGACTAGCCAGCCGGTAAATGAAAATATCATGGAATTATTAATCATGATTGATGCATTAAAAAGAGCTTCTGCTAAAACGATTAATATTGTGATGCCATATTATGGCTATGCACGTCAGGATCGTAAGGCGCGTGCTCGTGAGCCGATTACAGCTAAATTAGTGGCAACCCTGCTTGAAACGGCAGGAGCAACCCGTGTGATCTGTCTTGATCTGCACGCACCACAAATTCAAGGATTCTTTGATATTCCTACGGATCATTTAATGGGTGTACCTATTTTAGCTGACTATTTTAAAACTAGAGATTTCAATAGCGAAATTGTCATCGTTTCTCCAGACCATGGCGGCGTAACTAGAGCTCGGAAATTAGCGGAACGGATGAAAGCTCCAATTGCGATTATCGATAAACGCCGCCCAAGACCAAATGTCGCTGAAGTGATGAATATCGTAGGTAACATTGAAGGGAAAACGGCGATTTTAATTGATGATATTATCGATACAGCCGGAACCATCACACTCGCTGCGAACGCTTTAATTGAAAACGGTGCATCAGAAGTTTATGCTTGCTGTACCCATCCTGTCTTATCGGGTCCTGCAATCGAAAGGATTCAAAATTCAAAAATTAAAGAATTAGTGATCACTAATTCCATTGCACTTCCAGAAGAGAAAAAAATTGATAAGATTATTAACTTATCTGTAGCGCCACTGCTTGGTGAAGCAATTATTCGTGTTCATGAGGAGCAATCAGTAAGTACTTTGTTTGATTGATGATAAGAATGAAGGGTCTGGCCTCTTTGGTCAGATCCTACTTTTGCTTATGTATAGTTACCTATTTTGGAATAAACAGTCCAAAAAAATGTTTAGACCTCCCTCTTTTGGGGCATTTTTATATAGACAGTTTTTGATAAAATAGGAGGGTAACTAAACATGAGTACTGTACTACAGGCAAAAGAACGGAAGGAATTCCGTCATTCCGCATTAAAGGCAATTAGAAAAAACGGGGACATCCCCGCGATTATTTATGGTGCGAAGGTCGATAGTAAGCCCGTGTCGATTAGTTCAGCAGACTTAACAAAGACGATCCGTCAAGTGGGCAGGAATGGTGTTATTTCTCTTGATGTAGATGGCAGTAAACAGGATGTAGTCTTAACCGAATACCAAGAGGACTCTATTAAAAAGGAAATCATACACGTTGATTTCTTAGCTGTAGATAAATCCTCAAAAATTAATGTGGATGTAAGACTTGTTCTCGTTGGGGATGCAGCAGGAGTAAAAGATGGCGGCGTGATGCAGCAACCACTTCATCAATTAGCAGTTACTTCCACTCCGGATAATATTCCACCGCAAATTGAAGTGGATGTATCAAACCTACAAGTAGGTGAAACGTTAACCATTGCCGACATTCTGTATCAAGGTTCTTCTTTTACGATTAACCATGAGAATGATGAGGTAATCGCTTCGATTCTTCCACCGAAGGCAGAAGAGGAAATTAATGCAGGTGAACAACAAGCACCGGGACATCCTGATAATGAAGAAGGAAGAGAGACCACTCCGGAATAGAAAAGCAATAACACTTGGGCTAGACAATGTTCCATGCGCAATGTAAATTAAGAGTTGGAAGGCGTAATCCACTTCAGGTTACGTCTTTTATCGCATTAAATATTCATGGGAGAAAAATCTATGTTTCGTAAAATATTTAAAAGGTTGGCTAAGCCAGAAGAGGTGGGACCCCAGATGAAGTTAATCGTTGGTTTAGGTAACCCAGGAAAACAATATGACCAGACGAGGCACAATATTGGTTTTGAAGTCATTGATGCTCTATCGAGTAAATTTGCGATCCCACTTAACCAGTCCAAATTTAAAGGACTGTATGGGATTGGTTTTTATAGTGGTGAAAAAGTAATTTTATTAAAACCGCTTACTTATATGAATTTATCTGGAGAGTCAATCAGAGCTGTCATGGATTATTATGATATTGACATAGAAGATCTGCTCGTGATTTATGATGATCTGGATTTGCCAGTCGGGAAGATTAGACTTCGGCAAAAAGGGAGTCCAGGCGGACATAACGGGATTAAGTCCACAGTAGCCCATCTTGGAACACAGCAGTTCAACAGAATAAGGATTGGAATTGACCGCCCTCAGCCTGGAATGAGTGTGCCTGATTATGTTCTAGGACGTTTTCATCCGGACGAAAAGGCTCCAACTGAGGATGCAGTGAAAAAAAGTGCTGAAGCCAGCTCTGCATGGCTCGAGAAGCCCTTCTTGCAGGTCATGAATGAATATAATCAGTAAATTGTTCATGACACAAGCCATTGTTTCATACAATAAAGCATTAAAACGAAATGGAAGGATCATCATACGAGCGGTTAATAATGAATAAGTTCCTCCTAGTAGGTTAATACTAATAAGGAATCCTAGATTAGGGAGGGACAGGCGTGGCTATTCATTACCATTGTCGTCATTGTGGTACGAAACTTGGTTCAATTGATAAAGCATCGATACACAGCGAAAGCCTCGGTCTTCATAAATTAACAGATCAAGAAAGACTGGAAATGGTTGCGTATGACTCGTCCGGCGATATTCACATCACAGCCATTTGTGAAGACTGTCAGGAAGCTTTAGATCGGAATCCAGATTACCATCAATACGATTTCCTTATTCATTAACCCAGCTTTGGAGTACCGTCCAAAGCGTTTTTCTATTTATAATTTACTAACATAAGAACGTTATTCATATGAATTTTGTTGAGGAGGGAGGAGAAACCTTGAAAGCTTTAAAATCGTTATTTCTAAAGCAGGAAGATGTCCATTCCGTTATCGCGGGAGTGGAAGAGGGATTAAAGGAACAGTTGATTGCGGGGTTATCGGGTTCGTCAAGAACAGTTTTAACCGCTTCTATCTACGAACAAACGCAAAGGCCGATCATGCTCGTCACCCACAATCTATTACAAGCACAAAAACTCTATGATGATATTGTCAATCTATTAAGTGAGAAAGATGTTTTTCTTTTTCCAGCCAATGAGTTAATTGCTGCTGAGATGAGCATTGCCAGTCCGGAATTAAAAGCCCAAAGAATTGAAGCTTTAAACTACTGGAGCAAGCATAATAAAGGAATATTAATTGTCCCAATTGCAGGGTTAAAGAAGATCGTACCTCCTAAGTCTGTGTGGAAAGAATACCAGCTCTCATTAAAATTAGGGGAAGATATAACGATCGAGAAAACCTTAAATACATTTGTAAAAATGGGTTATATCCGAGCGGAAATGGTCACAACTCCAGGGGAATTTAGCGTAAGAGGCGGGATCATCGATATTTATCCGCTTACCGAAGCAAATCCGCTGCGAATTGAATTATTCGATACTGAAATTGACTCGATTCGTTATTTCTCGCTTGAGGATCAACGTTCAAAAGAGAAGGTTTCAGAGGTTCATATTGGACCAGCAACAGAAGTAGTGTTAGAGGCAGACAATTATAGCCGCATTATTGATCATCTTGAAGCCGGATTAGGTAAAAGTCTTCGAAAACTAAAAGATGATAAAGCAAAAATGCAGCTATCGCAAAATATCAGTTTTGAATTGGAGCAGTTAAAAAACGGTCAAAAGCCTGACCAAGTCTTTAAATACCTTTCACTAGCCTACGATAGGGCTGCTAGTTTACTAGACTATCTGCCAAGCAATGGCCTTGTGTTTATTGACGAAATAAGCCGAGTTCAAGAGATGAATGATTCCTTAGTAAAAGAAGAGGCAGAATGGTATACAAGCTTACTTGGCACAGGACAGATTATCCATGATTTACATATTTCCCATGACCTTTCAGTTCTGTTGCAAAAAAGAGAATTACCGATTGTTTATATGTCCTTGTTCTTACGTCATGTCGCCAATACAAGTCCGCAAAATATCATTAATGTCTCCTGCAAACAAATGCAAAACTTTCATGGGCAAATGCATTTATTAAAGGCAGAGATCGACAGGTGGAAGAAAAGCAATTATTCTATTTTATTTTTAGGACCGGATGAAGAGCGGGTAAAAAAATTAGAGCGTGTACTAGAGGACTATGAAATTAGTGCAAGTATGACGAAGGGTGAACAGCAGCTGTTACCTGGCCGAGTTCAGATTATGCAAGGAAACCTGCAAACGGGCTTTGAACTGTCGATCCAGAAAATAGCTGTGATTACCGAAGAAGAATTATTTAATAAACGGGTCAAAAAATCTACTAACCGTCAAAAACTATCAAATGCTGAAAGAATTAAGAGTTACTCAGAGCTTAAAATCGGTGATTATGTTGTTCACGTGAACCATGGAATCGGTAAGTATTTAGGAATTGAAACGCTGGTCATTAATGGAATTCATAAGGATTATCTCCATATCCGCTATCAAGGGACAGATAAACTTTATGTTCCAGTTGAACAAATTGACCTGGTCATGAAGTATGTCGGTTCAGAAGGAAAAGAGCCAAAAATTTATAAACTGGGCGGAACGGATTGGAAAAAGGTTAAGAAGAAGGTTCAATCCTCTGTTCAAGATATTGCTGACGATTTAATCAAATTATATGCGGAGCGGGAAGCTGCTGTGGGTTATGCCTATTCTCCAGATGGCGATATGCAAAGAGATTTTGAAACATCGTTTGCTTACCAAGAAACAGACGATCAGTTGCGTTCGATTCATGAGATTAAGAAGGACATGGAAAGACCACGTCCGATGGACCGCCTCCTTTGCGGCGATGTAGGTTATGGAAAAACAGAAGTGGCTATTCGCGCGGCCTTCAAGGCCATCGCAGATGGGAAGCAAGTCGCTTTTCTTGTGCCTACAACCATTTTAGCTCAGCAGCATCATGAAACGTTAAGGGAGAGATTTCAGGATTATCCGATTAATATTGGCCTATTAAGCCGTTTCCGCTCGAAAAAACAGCAAACGGATACAATTAAAGGTTTAAAAGCGGGTACGATTGATATTGTCGTAGGAACACACCGCCTGCTTTCAAAAGATATTGTTTATCGTGATTTAGGATTGCTGATCATTGATGAAGAGCAGCGGTTTGGGGTTACCCATAAGGAAAAAATTAAGAAATTAAAAACGAATGTCGATGTATTAACATTGACGGCAACACCGATCCCTAGAACTCTTCACATGTCAATGCTCGGGGTCCGAGATTTATCGGTTATCGAAACTCCGCCTGAAAATCGTTTTCCTGTCCAAACCTATGTGATGGAATATAATGGATCATTGGTGCGGGAAGCGATTGAAAGGGAACTAGCCCGCGACGGACAAGTCTACTTTTTATATAACCGAGTGGAAGACATTGAACGAAAAGCTGAGGAAATATCGGTGCTTGTCCCCGATGCGCGTGTGGCCTTTGCCCATGGTCAGATGACAGAAAATGAATTAGAAGCGGTGATGATTGGCTTTTTAGCTGGTGATTTTGATGTTCTTGTTAGTACGACCATTATTGAAACAGGTGTGGATATTCCGAATGTTAATACATTAATAGTCTTTGATGCGGATCGCATGGGGCTTTCCCAGCTGTATCAGCTCCGTGGTCGTGTGGGAAGGTCCAATCGTGTTGCCTACGCCTATTTCACCTATCGAAAAGATAAAGTATTAACAGAAGTCGCTGAAAAGCGCCTTCAAGCGATCAAGGAATTTACTGAATTAGGTTCAGGATTTAAAATTGCGATGCGTGATTTATCGATAAGAGGGGCAGGAAATTTACTAGGGGCCCAGCAGCATGGATTTATTGACTCCGTCGGTTTTGATCTTTATTCGCAAATGTTGAAAGAAGCCATTGAAGAGCGAAAGGTTAACATCGGCGTGACTGGAGCAGCTGTAAAAAAATCGGTAGAAATTGACCTTGAAATTGATGCCTACATTCCGGATACATATATTAAGGATGGGCATCAAAAAATAGAAATGTACAAACGTTTTAGAGGGGCCGAGACTCTTGCAGATATTGAAGAGCTTGAAGCGGAAATGTTGGACCGGTTTGGTGAATATCCGGATGAGGTTTCCTGCCTATTCCAAATCGCTGAAATGAAGGTTTATGCCCTTATAAATGGGGTGGAACAAATTAAGCAGCTAAAACAGGAAATAACCATTTTAGTGAATGAACAGGTTACCAACACGATTGATGGAAGTAAGATTTTTCATATTGGAAGCCAATTTGGCCGAAATGTTACGCCTGGCATGGAAGGTCCTAGGCTGAAAATTGTGATCAAGGTCAAGGATTATAAAGCCTCACAATGGCTTAATATTGCCTTTGAAATGGTTAAGGGTCTGTCCCAAGCAAAAAAGGGTCATGAAAATCCAGTAAATTAACTGGATTCCTCTAAACATTGGTAGAAAGTGTCCCGCTTGTGGTTTGCCCAAGCAATTCACTGGAATCCTGCTTTATCCAATTTGGGATAATTGTTATATATTTGAAAAATTATAACGTTTATGTATAGAACTTTCCAGATGAAAGATACTAAGTTCAAAGTTGGTGATGATTACAATAAAAGGAAAAACCGTCATCGCCAAGTTGAATAATCATCAGATGAAAGTGAGGCAACATTGGATGAAAGCAACTGGAATAGTTCGTCGAATCGATGATTTGGGTCGTGTTGTCATTCCTAAAGAAATACGCAGAACTTTGCGTATCCGCGAAGGGGATCCGTTAGAGATTTTCGTTGATCGAGACGGAGAAGTCATCTTAAAAAAGTATTCACCTATAAGTGAATTAGGTGATTTTGCCAAAGAATATGCTGAAGCACTTTTCGATAGCCTCGGAAACCCTGTATTAATTTGTGATAGAGATACCGTTATTGCAATGGCAGGCGGTTCTAAGAAAGAATACTTAAATAAAAATATTAGTGATGTAGTTGAAAAAACAATGGAAGAACGAAATTCAGTGCTGTTCACTCAAAAGGGTGACATCGCCTTAGTGGATGGAAATGAAGAAGCAATAACTTCATATACGATCGGCCCTATTATTGCAAATGGTGATCCAATCGGGGCAGTCATCATTTTTTCTAAAGAAGGAACTCTTGGCGAAGTGGAGCAGAAGGCTGTTGAAACAGCAGCTGGTTTCTTAGCTCGACAAATGGAGTCATAAAAGAACTAATCCTATTTAACAAATTTTAAAAAGACAGCTATTGCTGTCTTTTTTATTTAGTTTAAAAGGACTCTTCCCATGATATAATAACCTTCGAGTTTGTATATTTTGTCTAGCTCCAGCGCTAAACGGGCGCTTGCGCTTTTCTTAGTAGGTGAATAAATGAAGTCTGTGAATCAATCAAAGGCTCTGTTTAGAGGAGCCTTTATCCTAATGCTTGCGGCCCTTATTACAAAAATTTTAAGTGCCTTTTATCGAATTCCTTTTCAAAACATTGTCGGAGATATTGGCTTTTACATATATCAGCAAGTATATCCGTTTTATGGGATGGCCATCGTCCTTTCGACGACTGGCTTTCCTGTCGTCATTTCAAAGCTCTATGCGGAGCAGAAACAAAAAGGTGATGACGAAAAATCACGCTTGCTTCTTTTTGTATCATTTATTTATTTGCAATTATTTGGTTTTATCTGTTTCCTTATTCTTTACTTTGGTGCGGACAGCATCGCTGTTTGGATGAATGACCCCCATCTCTCGATTCTATTAAGGGTAGTCTCGATTGTGTTTCTAATGTTTCCAATGATGTCGACTCTGAGAGGCTATTACCAAGGGATTGGGAACATGGTCCCCACGGCACTATCACAGGTGGGGGAACAAACCACACGAGTATTGACGATTCTCTTTTTGGCCTCTCTTTTTATAGAAAAGGGTTATTCCCTCTATCTTGTCGGCGGTGGGGCCATGTTTGGTTCGATTACCGGCAGTATGATCTCAGGAATTATCTTGTTTATGTTTTTATGGATACGTAAAGAATGGAAGGTAGTAGCACCAAGGCAAGGAATGTTTCAAAGATATGCAAACGATGCAAAAAAGATCTTTAAGGCCCTTGTCTATCAGGGTCTCACGATTTGTATTAGCGGGATGCTCATGATATTTATCCAATTAGCCGATGCTTTGAATCTCTACTCCCTGCTTGTCGGAAGCGGGATTGATAGAGACGTGGCTAAAAGCCTTAAGGGGATATTTGACCGTGGACAGCCATTAATTCAGTTAGGAACCATTGCTGCCACCTCCATGTCTTTAACCCTTGTTCCCTTAATCACAAGAGAGCGGTTGGCTGCCAAACCTGAATTTTTACAACACAAAATTCAAGTAGCTCTTAAAGTGAGTATCATTTTCGGTTTGGGTGCCTCTTCAGGTCTATGGGCAATCATTAAACCGACTAACACGATGCTGTTTGAAAATGAAGCTGGTTCAGCGGTGTTAGGGGTATTGAGTTTTGTGATCTTGTTTACGTCGCTTACCGCGACGATAATCGCCATTATGCAGGGCATGGGTGTGCTGCTATTTCCAGCCATCGCAGTTGCATGTATATTTCCGTTAAAATATATCCTAAATGTTTATTTGGTACCCTTATATGGAACAATGGGTGCTGCCATTTCATCACTTATTTCGCTGGGAATGGTCACAGCACTGCTATTCATTCAATTTAAAAAGGTCGTTCGGATTTCACTATTCTCCCTTCACTTTTGGAGAACGATCATAATGGCCACCGCATCGATGGTCCTCTTTTTAAAGGTTTATTTATATATGTTCGGCTCGGATAATTATGGTCGAATCGAAGCTGTCTTTCAATCGTTAAGCGCGGTAATCGTTGGTGGTTTCCTCTTTTTATTGATTATTATTAGAGGCAAAATCTTTCGTGAGGAAGAATTGGCGCTATTTCCATTTGGAAGTACATTAATAAAATTATTGGCCCGAAAGGATAGGAATTAACAATGGTAAGAAGGATTGAAATTCTAGGTTTAGGTGCAGGAGATTTGGAACAACTTCCTGTTGGTGTATATAAGAAGTTACTTAAAGCAAACTCGTTATTTTTGCGGACGAAGGAACATCCGGTGGTCTCTGAGTTGGAGAAAGAAGGATTAAGGTATACTTCATTTGATTCAATCTATGAAAAACACGATCAATTCGAGGAAGTATATCAAGAAATTGTCGAGACGCTGTTGCAAAAGGCAGAAAGCGAGACGATTGTTTATGCTGTCCCAGGACATCCACTAGTAGCAGAGCGGGCTGTACAGCTTCTTTTGGCGTATGGTCCAACAAGGGATATTGAAATAAGCATTGGCGGAGGACAAAGTTTTATTGATGCCTTATTTACCTCGTTAAAGATTGACCCGATTGAAGGGTTTCAGTTACTTGATGGGACATCACTCAACGCAGCACAACTGCAAATTGACCAACATATGATTGTGAGCCAAGTATATGACCAATTTGTTGCCTCTAACGTTAAATTAACCTTAATGGAAAAATTACCAGATGATTATCAGGTTTATATCGTTACAGCGGCAGGGAGCAGTCAAGAAATAATCGAAAAAGTTCCATTGTTTGAATTGGACCGAAATGTATCGATTAACAATCTGACGTCCGTTTATATTCCGCCAGTCAAAGAGGAACAAATCCTATTGAAGAATTTTTCAAAGTTAAGGGAAATTATTGCTGAACTTAGGAGTCCAACTGGCTGCCCGTGGGATAGAGAGCAAACCCATGAATCCTTAAAAAAATATTTAATAGAAGAAACCTACGAAGTAATTGACGCAATTAACCATGAAGATATTGACCATTTAATTGAAGAACTGGGCGATGTACTGCTGCAGGTCATGCTCCATGCCCAAATCGGTGAAGATGATGGTTATTTTTCGATTGATGACATTATTGAAGGATTATCAGCGAAAATGATTCGCCGCCATCCCCATGTGTTTGGAAATGGTCAGGCGGATAATGCCGAAGAGGTGGTAAGAAACTGGCAGGAAATTAAGAAGCAGGAAAAAGGTGAAGTGCCTTCTTCTTTACTTGAAGGAGTGTCAATGGCCCTGCCGAATTTGTTAAGAGCGTATGAATTGCAAAAGAAAGCGGCAAAGGTTGGCTTTGATTGGCAGGAAATCACACCTGCGCTGGAGAAAGTGAAAGAAGAACTCGAAGAATTTGTGAATGAATTAGACGGAACAGACGAAGGCATGGCACGGGCTAAAGGGGAATTTGGCGATTTACTATTTGCGTTTGTCAATGTTGCCAGATTCTTGAAGATTCATCCAGAAGAAGCATTGTTTGAAACGAATGAAAAGTTTACACGCCGTTTTCGATTTGTCGAGGAAAAAGTAAAGGACAGTGGCAGGACATTTGAAGAACATACACTGGAACAACTCGACCAATACTGGGACGAAGCTAAGTTATTAGGACTTTAGAAGAAGGGGAGATCATCCATGCGTCTAGATAAGTTTTTAAAAGTATCGCGATTAATCAAAAGAAGGACCTTAGCAAAAGAGGTGTCTGACCAAGGGAGAATCGAAATTAATGGGAAAGAGGCCAAGGCTTCTTCAACGGTTAAAGTCGGGGATGAATTAACAATCCGACTGGGGCAAAGAAAAGTTACCGCAAGGATTGACCGGATCCAGGATACCACCCGCAAAGAGGAAGCAGCAGAGATGTATACGATCATCAATGAAGAAAGAATTGGCTCCACAGAATTCCCAATGTAGTAACCGAGTTCTAATTTTCAAATCCTTCACATAAATTGTATCAAAAAGGTTGTACAAATGATTGTGAGGGATGTTAATGAGCCAGTATTATGATACTAATCCAACAAAGAGCAGTGTTCCAGACCATGACGTCATCATGAGAGGCAGAAAACTTCTTGAGATTACCGGTGTCAAACAAGTGGAGAGTTTTGATAATGAAGAATTTTTATTAGAAACATCGATGGGATTTTTAGCAATCAAAGGACAGAATTTGCAAATGAAAAATCTCGATGTAGAAAAGGGGATTGTTTCGATTAAGGGGAAAATTTTTGATTTAGTTTACCTTGACGAACAGCACGGGGAGAAAGCTAAAGGGTTCTTTAGTAAGTTATTCCGATGACCCTCTCGACTCAATTTATTACGTTGCTTTCAATGATAGGAATGGGGTCGTTATTCGGCGCCATGTTCGATACCTATCAGCGGTTTTTAAATCGGCCGAAAAGAAAGCAGTGGATTGTATTCTTTAATGATTTATTATTTTGGATGATCCAAGCTGTGATCATATTTTACACGTTATTTTTAGTGAATAATGGGGAATTAAGATTTTATATCTTCCTCGCACTTATTTGTGGATTTGCCGCCTACCAGAGTTTATTTAAAGGGATTTACCTTCACTTGCTGGAGGTATCGATTAAAACAACGATAGCTGTCAGCCGCTTTATAAAAAAAGCTTTCCATCTCCTGATTTATAAACCAATCTTGGGTCTTATTCAGCTAATTATTATCATTATCATTTCAATTGGCAGGGGGCTTTTAACCCTTGTTAGATTTATGGGTAAGGTTTTACTATTTATACTAAAGATTATTTTTGTGCCGTTACAAAAAATTATGTTAATTTTTTGGAAACTTTTGCCGAAAAGTCTTAAAAATTCCGTCGAGAAGTTATATAATAAAACGGCAGGAAATTTTCACAAAATCAGGAATTATATAAGTAAGCTGATTAATAGATGGAAAAAACCAAAAGAGTAAGGCGGTGAGGGATATGGGAGCAGAACAAAAGAAAAGTGTGTCAAAGATCCAGACAACATATGTTAAACAGCAGGAGTATGCAGAAATTGCCTCAGCTAGGAAAAAGAAATTATTAGCAAGGCGGCTGTCGATGTTTTTGGTTTTGGCCAGTATTCTCTCTTATTTAATGATTTCCAGCACCATTTCCCAAACTGCTAAACTCAAGGCAAAGATTGCTCAAAAGAAGGAACTTAATCACCAATTAACAGACTTAAAGAATCAGCAGGATATTCTCAATGAAAATATTATTAAATTAAATGATGATGATTATATTGCAAAGTTAGCTAGAAAAGAATATTTCTTCTCTGAGAAAAATGAAATTATTTTTACGATCCCTGATGAAAAAAAGGGGAAATGAACCAATTTGTAGCCATATTGACACTGATTTTTTTCTTTTTGTATAATATAGAGTAGATTGATTTTTTATACTTTTAAGGAGGAACATTCTTTCTATGTCAATTGAAGTAGGCAGCAAGTTACAGGGGAAGGTAACAGGAATTACTAATTTTGGAGCGTTTGTGGAGCTGCCGGGTGGCTCAACAGGACTCGTACACATCAGCGAGGTTGCGGACAACTATGTGAAAGATATTAATGATCATTTAAAGGTTGGCGACCAAGTTGAGGTAAAAGTCCTCAATGTTGAGAAGGATGGGAAAATTGGACTGTCGATTAAAAAAGCGAAGGATCGACCAGAGACGCAGCAAAGGTCCCATTCAAACTCACAATCACAACGTCCTCGTCAGGGTAGAAACAACGATCGCAATAATGCTAAGCCGGAAAATTTTGAAACCAAAATGGCAAAATTTTTAAAAGATAGTGAAGATCGTTTATCTTCCTTAAAACGGCACACGGAGTCCAAGCGTGGAGGAAGAGGAGCTAAGCGGGGGTAAACTTGCTGTTAACTTTTATCAGAATAAGAGTGGCCTTACTCAATATCTATAAATCTAAGACAGGTCTAAATGGCCTGTCTTTTTTTGTTTTTCAATAAAAAAGTGTCAGGCACCATGTGAATTCTTCACATGGTGCCTGACACCCAATGATGACACCCAACGACACAAATTACTATTATTTGAATGATAATAGTGAAAAGCGTCGAACGATTCTTTTTGCTTGTTCACTAATTTGACAAACTTTTCTGACTATTAATTTTATAATTATCTGAACAATGAAAGAATAGGGAGTGTGATTTATGGAAAAGACAAATGCTAGTTTCATAGAACCAGTCAGAGAAGTTAATCTTCATTCATCCAAATGGGCTATGCAGAGTGGATTGAAAAAAATTCAACTAATGCTAGAGTCCTTTTTCATAAAAAAGGGGTATCTGTTATTATTGGTGGGTTTTTTGCTGGGACGGGCCTTGATTTTGGCAAAGTTGACTCCATTTTGCCTTCCCTTTTTTGCCTCTGTTTATTTAATTAAACGAGATCGGGCACCGCTTGCCTTGATTGGATTGATTATCGGTGCAGTGACCATTTCGCTTACAAATGCGGCATTTACCTTCGTAGTTACACTCAGCTACATGGTAGTTTTCCGAATATGTAAGAAATGGTTAAGGAATGAAATGAAATCGACACCTTTTATTGTCGGTATTGTGCTTGGGCTGGGGAAACTGGCTGAAGCGTTTATACTTTCACAGCAATTGACACTATATGATTTAATGATGGTCGGAGTTCAAACAAGTCTTGCTTTTATTTTGACGTTAATTTTTTTACAAAGTATCCCATTGCTAACCTTTAATAAACGGAGACAATTGTTAAAAACGGAAGAAATCGTTTGTCTAATCATTATGCTCGCTTCGATTATGACGGGGACAATTGGCTGGAAGGTTTATGACCTATCGGTGGAGCATATTATGTCGAGATACCTAGTATTAGTGTTTTCTTTTATTGCTGGTGCAACAGTCGGTTCGACAGTGGGAGTCGTCACTGGGTTAATTTTTAGTCTTGCTAGCGTGTCTAGTTTTTACCATATGAGTTTACTTGCTTTTTCAGGTGTCTTGGGGGGCTTGATGAAGGAGGGTAAAAAAATAGGTGTTTCAATTGGATTATTTATCGCTACGCTCCTAATTGGCATGTATGGGGAAGGCGGAGGGTCCATTCTGCTTACTGTATTAGAGTCAGCTGCGGCCATCTTCTTATTCCTCTTAACACCTCAGGTATTAACTTCTCGGTTAGCCAAGTATATCCCTGGTACACCGGAGTACACAGCAGAGCAGCAAAAATATATGCGTAAGATGCGCGATGTTACGGCACAGCGGGTTTCACAATTCTCTAATGTCTTCCATGCCTTGTCCAAAAGCTTTTCACAAATGGAGATCCAGCCAAAAGAAGAGCAAAGTGAACGTGAAATGGATTACTTTATGAGTAACGTAACTGAAAAAACCTGCCAAACATGCTTTAAGAAGGATCAATGCTGGGCGAACAATTTTAATACAACCTATGCCTATATGGAAGAAATTATTCATGAAATGGATCAAAACGACGGGAATGTTTCTACTAAACTCTCGCGCGAATGGGAAAAGATTTGTACACGATCAAAAAGAGTGTACGAATCGATTGGGCAAGAATTAACGTTTTTTCAAGCCAATCAAAAGTTGAAAAAGCAGGTTCAGGAAAGCCGCAGACTTGTTGCGGATCAATTGTTAGGTGTGTCCGAAGTGATGGATAATTTCGCGAAAGAGATCCAACGGGAAAGAGAAAACCACCACAAGCAGGAAGAACAAATTATGGAGGCCATGCAATCGTTCGGAATCCATATTGAACAGGTGGAAATCTATAGCCTCGAGCAAGGAAATGTCGATATTGAGATGTCTTTGCCATTTTGCGATGGCCATGGTGAATGTGACAAGTTAATAGCACCGATGTTATCAGATATTCTCGGTGAAACCATTGTCGTTAATAAGGAAGAATGTGCAACCATTCCGAATGACTTTTGCCGCGTGACATTCAGATCATCAAAGGCGTTTACTGTAGAAACAGGAATCGCCCATGCTGCCAAGGATGGGGGTCTTGTATCGGGAGACAGCTATTCGACGATTGAACTCGGATTAGGAAAATATGCGATCGCCATTAGTGATGGAATGGGAAATGGAGAGAGAGCCCATTACGAGAGTAAAGAAACACTGCTCCTATTACAAAAAATCCTCCAATCAGGAATCGAGGAGAAGGTTGCGATTAAATCTGTTAACTCGATCCTCTCGCTCCGGACGCAGGATGAAATTTTTTCTACATTAGATTTAGCGATGATTGATCTGCAAAATGCTTCAGCCAAGTTCCTTAAGATTGGATCCACACCAAGCTTTATTAAAAGAGGGAGTAAGATTATTAAAATTCAGGCAAGCAATCTGCCAATAGGAATGATTCAAGAATTTGAAGTGGATGTGGTCAGTGAACAACTAAAAGCTGGAGATTTACTAATTATGATGAGCGATGGGGTGTTTGAAGGTCCCTTGCATGTAGAAAATTATGATTTATGGATGAAAAGAAAATTACAAGGATTAGAGACAGATAATCCGCAGGAGGTAGCTGATTTAATTCTCGAGGAAGTCATTCGATCGAGATCTGAAATCATCCATGATGATATGACCGTGACCGTAGCGAAAATAAAACATAATACGCCAAAATGGGCATCCATTCCTGTTCCCAAATTGAAACGGCAGGCCTAATAGAGTATTTTACACCGTCTCTCATTAAAATATGTATAAATCATTTAGATCCCGTCGAAAATGGTACCAATACATGTTGTGAAGGGAGAAGGTTATGTATACAGGGAAAATTCGCCAAATTTTACTTATTACCGATGGATGTTCCAATCAAGGGGACGATCCAATTGCCATGGCTGCACTAGCGAGAGAACAAGGAATCACCGTCAATGTCATCGGTGTGATGGAGCAGGATACCATTGATGAAAAAGGAATGACTGAAATTGATGGGATTGCGATGTCAGGAGGGGGAGTCAGTCAGATTGTCTATGCCCAGCAGCTCTCACAAACGGTGCAAATGGTAACCCGTAAGGCGATGAATCAAACTATTCAAGGTGTGGTTAACCGTGAATTGCAACAAATTTTGGGACGCTCGCAAACAATGGAAGACCTCCCGCCTGAAAAACGCGGGGAAGTGATGGAGGTTGTCGATGAATTAGGAGAAACTGTCGAATTAGAAGTGTTGATTCTTGTCGATACAAGCGCAAGTATGAAACACAAACTTCCGACAGTTAAAGAAGCCCTGCTTGACCTCTCTCTAAGCTTGAACGCTCGAACTGGAGATAATCAATTTTCGGTTTATGTATTTCCCGGGAAAAAGAAAGATGTCGAAAAATTGCTGGATTGGACACCTAAACTGCAAACTCTGACAAGTGTATTCTCCCAGTTGTCCACTGGAGGAATAACACCGACAGGACCCGCGTTACGGACAGCGTTATCCTCTTTCGAAGAAAAACAATCCCTAAGGAGCCTGCTTTCACGTGATGATGAATCATACTTTGAAGAGTCAATGTAAGGTAAGCCAAGGGACAATCATTTCAGGGAAATGGCATTTAAAAAAGTATAAAATTATAAAGGAACTTGGATTTGGAGCAAACGGGGTGGTCTACCTTGCTGAGCATAATAGCACTCAAGTCGCTTTAAAAATGAGTGATAATGGTATGTCAATCACTTCTGAGGTAAATGTTTTAAAATCCTTAGCAAAGGTCCAGGGACCCCCAACCCTTGGACCTTCTTTGCTTGATGTCGATGATTGGCAGAGTAATAACGGACGCATTTCCTTTTACGTGATGGAATATATCCAAGGACCAGACTTTTTATCTTTTTTACAACAAAAGGGGAAATCCTGGACAAGTGTGTTATTTTTGCAGCTTTTAAATGATTTAGACAAGCTTCATGAAAATGGCTGGGTATTCGGTGACCTAAAGCCAGAAAATTTAATCGTCACAGGTCCTCCTCCAAAAATAAGATGCATTGATGTTGGTGGCACGACCATTCAAGGAAGAGCGATTAAGGAATTCACGGAGTTCTATGACCGTGGTTATTGGGGACTGGGGTCTAGGAAAGCTGAGCCTTCCTATGACCTGTTTGCAGTGGCAATGATTATGATTAATACCGCCTATCCAAAAAGATTAACGAAAACCAGTGGAGGAATATCGCAATTAAGAGATGCGATCCGACAGAAGCCAGAACTGCTAGCGTGGGAAAAGGTCATCCTAAAAGCACTTCAAGGCCATTATAGCAGCGCTAAACAAATGAGAGCAGACTTATTAGATCTTATGGTAGATAAAAAAATGCCCGATCCGCCCTTAAAGCCCATTGGTCCGACCAAACCTTCCCAAAAACAGCCGCCCCGGCCAGATTCAAAAGGGAACCAGCCTGTAACAAGGCAGCACTATCGGAAAAAGAAAAAAAAGAGTGGCTGGATGGAATTTTGGTTAATAGCGATCGTGTTAGGTCTTTTATATGGCTGGTACACATTTAATAAATTGCTGTAATTGTTGAAACTATTCCCAAGGTCATTCGTATAAGAAGAAAGGTTATTTAATACGTAGTTCTGTAAGCGGATAACTAGGAAAAATTTCTAAGCATTTTGTAATGCCAATGCTTTGATAGTTTATTCGTAAAAGTGGTAGACTAATGTTATTCTAAACGTTTTAATGCTTTAAACTTTGTTTTAAGAAAGAGTGCAATCATATGTTGGAAACTAAGGTCAAGGCCTTTCTTAATCACCAGGGATTCAGATTAGAATCCAAAAAGATTGTCATTGGTGTTTCGGGAGGCCCGGATTCGCTAGCACTGCTTCACTTTTTGCTTGCGGAACAAGAGAAACAAAATATGACCCTTGTTGTAGCCCATGTAGACCATATGTTTCGTGGTCAGGAGTCCTATGAGGATGCGATGTTCGTCAAAGCATTTTGTGAACAGAATAATCTTCCGTTTGAGATGACTCGCGTCAATGTGCCAGAAATTATCGAAAGCACAGGAAAAAGTTCGCAAATCGCCGCAAGAGATGTAAGGTATGAGTTTTTTTCTAAGATTATGGAAAAGTATCAGTATCGATTTTTAGCCCTTGCACATCATGGTGATGATCAAATCGAAACCATGCTAATGAGATTTACGAGAGGCAGTGCGGGACTGGCTCGAGCGGGTATTCCTTTTTCGAGGCCATTTGAACAGGGAATCATTTTTCGTCCATTTTTAGGATTGGAAAGGGCTGATATTCAGGAATATTGCCTAAATCATAACCTAAGCCCACGAATAGATCCGAGTAACGAGAAAGGGATCTATAGTAGAAATCGCTTTCGAAAAGAAGTTGTCCCTTTTTTAAAAAAGGAAAATCCACATGTGCATGAACATTTTCAACGGTTTAGCGAAGAATTAAAAAGTGATGAAACCTTTCTTCTGGAGTTAACTGTCCAACGAATGAATACAGTTATGACAAAAAAGGAAGAAAGTGAAATCCGCATTGACATTAAACGCTTTCTTGAAGTGCCTATACCTTTACAAAGGCGAGGGATTCAACTAATATTAAACTATCTTTACAAAGAAATACCAGCTTCATTATCTGCCGTACATATCGATCAAGTATTTTTCATAATTAATCATCCCCATCCATCAGGTCAACTTGATTTGCCCAATGGTTTAAAAGTTTCCCGTTCCTATCATTCCCTTTCCTTCCAATTTCAACCGATCGAGGTTGGGTCCTATCATTTTGAAATGACAGTGCCTGGAACGATTTTATTGCCAAATGGCGGGGAAATTAGCAGCAAATATATGGAGGGGGACATTCCAGCGACAAATCCATACACTGCCTTGTTTCATACAAGCAGTATTCAGTGGCCGATTATCATTCGTTCAAGGAAATTGGGTGATCGGATGACAATTAAGGGAATGCAAGGATCGAAAAAGTTAAAAGCCATATTTATTGATCAGAAAGTACCAGTTCATGATCGAAATATGTGGCCTGTACTCACCGACAAAGAAGGTTCTATTATCTGGCTTCCAGGTTTAAAAAAATCTTCTCTTGAAGGCATAGATTACTCAGTTAAACAATATATACTATTCAAATATCAAAAGTAACGATCTTCTAGGGGGCACATTTAGAATGAAACAGGATATTGAAAAGGTCTTAGTATCAGAAGAAGAGATTCAAATTAAAATCCGGGAGTTAGCTGGACAATTAACGGAAGAGTATCAGGATCGATTTCCGCTTGCCATAGGTGTTCTAAAAGGGGCAATGCCGTTTATGGCTGATTTATTAAAACGGATGGATTGCTACCTTGAAATGGACTTTATGGATGTTTCCAGCTACGGAACTGGGCTGGTTTCTTCCGGAGAAGTAAAAATCCTCAAGGACCTAGATACATCTGTAGAAGGCAGAGACATTCTAATCATCGAGGATATTATCGATAGCGGTCTAACACTTAGTTATTTGGTTGACCTATTTAAATATCGGAAAGCAAAATCGATCAAGATTGTAACACTGCTCGATAAACCAACAGGTAGAAAAAGTGCAATTAAAGCTGATTATGTTGGTTTTATTGTGCCAGATGAATTTGTTGTTGGATATGGCTTGGATTATATTGAAAAATATCGAAACCTTCCATATATCGGTGTCTTAAAACCTGAAGTATACAGCAATAATCTTTAAGATACTTATCCGCTCATTCCTAAAGCAACATATAAAGCTTTAAGCATGAGAGTAATTCCTTGAATTAGTAAGATTTTCTATGATACCATTTAGTATAGTTTGCCTATCGTGGGAGGAGGTAAGAGATGAATCGGATTTTCCGTAATACCATCTTTTATTTATTGATATTTTTAGTCATTATTGGCGTGGTAAGTTTCTTTAATGGAAGCAATGAACAAACGGATCATATTTCATATGATAAGTTTGTAACGCAATTAGAAAATGGCGAAGTGAAATCATTTTCAATGCAGCCTGAACGAGGCGTTTATGAAGTTCGTGGTGAGTTAGAAGAGAAAAGCAAAAAATTCATAACCTATATTCCCAACAGCGAAAAGATTCTTGACCGAATTGATAAAGCTGATTCTAAAGTGGAAGTAATGCCTGCCAAGGAAACAAGCGGATGGGTGACTTTCTTTACATCGATTATTCCGTTTGTGATTATCTTTATTTTATTTTTCTTCTTATTAAACCAAGCCCAAGGCGGCGGCAGCCGTGTGATGAACTTTGGTAAATCTAAGGCGAAGCTTTATAATGATGATAAGAAAAAGGTTCGATTTAGAGATGTAGCTGGTGCGGATGAAGAAAAAGCAGAATTGGTTGAAGTAGTGGAATTCTTAAAGGATCCGCGGAAATATGCCGAACTGGGTGCCCGTATTCCAAAAGGAGTGCTTCTAGTAGGCCCTCCAGGTACTGGTAAAACATTGCTTGCTAGAGCAACTGCAGGAGAAGCAGGCGTTCCGTTTTTCTCGATAAGCGGTTCAGATTTCGTTGAAATGTTTGTCGGGGTCGGAGCTTCCCGTGTTCGTGATTTATTTGAAAATGCCAAGAAAAATGCACCTTGTATAATTTTTATTGATGAAATTGATGCAGTTGGACGTCAACGTGGCGCAGGACTAGGCGGCGGACATGATGAACGTGAGCAAACCTTGAACCAATTGCTCGTTGAAATGGATGGTTTTGGGGCTAATGAAGGAATTATCATTATTGCTGCTACAAACCGTGCCGATATTTTGGATCCAGCTCTTTTACGTCCTGGTCGTTTCGACCGACAAATTACCGTGGACCGTCCGGATGTGATTGGACGTGAAGCAGTACTTAAGGTACATGCACGTAATAAACCGTTAGATGAATCTGTAAACTTAAAGAATATTGCGATGCGTACACCGGGATTTTCAGGTGCTGACTTAGAGAACTTGTTGAATGAGGCGGCATTAGTTGCAGCCCGAAGCAGTAAGAAGAAAATCGATATGGAAGATATTGATGAAGCGACCGACCGGGTAATTGCTGGGCCAGCTAAAAAGAGCAGGGTTATTTCCCAAAAGGAACGTAATATCGTTGCATTCCATGAGGGCGGCCATACGGTGATTGGTTTGGTGCTAGATGAAGCCGACATGGTCCACAAAGTTACCATCGTTCCTCGTGGGCAAGCAGGCGGATATGCTGTCATGCTTCCTAGAGAAGATCGTTACTTTATGACGAAGCCTGAGTTGCTTGATAAAATTGTTGGCTTACTCGGTGGGCGTGTAGCGGAAGAGATTGTCTTTGGTGAAGTAAGTACTGGAGCCCACAACGATTTCCAACGCGCTACAGGAATTGCTCGTAAGATGGTAACCGAATACGGTATGAGTGAAAAGCTTGGACCGCTTCAGTTTGGTCAAGGTTCAGGCGGCCAGGTTTTCTTAGGCCGTGACATTCATAATGAGCAAAATTATTCCGATGCAATTGCATATGAAATCGATTTAGAAGTTCAAAGAATCATTAAAGAATGTTATGAACGAGCAAGAGTAATTCTGACAGAAAATCGCGATAAGCTTGATCTAATTGCGAAGACATTACTTGAAGTTGAAACGCTTGTGGCTGAACAGATTAAATATTTGGTTGATCATGGCCATATGCCAGAACCTAATGTCGCTTTAGAAGCCGTTAAAATCGGTCCGAAAAAGGTAGAAGACGTGAAGGTTAATATCAATACGAAAAAGGAAGAGGTTGAGCCGCTTAACACTCCTAATGAAACAGATAATAAATAAATCATCCAAAGAGTGCTTCATTGAAGCGCTCTTTTTTTTTATCAAAAAACATATTTATGTTATTATGTTTTCAGTATAGAAGTGAATAATCTGAAAAGTGAGTGATAGATGTGATTTTCGTATTTGATGTAGGGAATACCAATATTGTACTGGGTGTTTATGATCGTGAGGAACTTAAATATCATTGGCGTGTAGAAACAAATAGAAATCGTACGGAAGATGAGTTTGGAATGAACATTAAAGCATTGTTTGATCATGCTGGCCTCTCTTTTTCAGATATTGATGGCATTATTATTTCCTCTGTCGTTCCACCAATTATGTTTGCGCTGGAAAGAATGTGTCAAAAGTATTTTCATGTGAAGCCGCTTGTTGTTGGACCAGGGATTAAAACGGGTTTAAATATTAAATATGAAAATCCAAGAGAAGTTGGGGCGGACCGAATCGTTAATGCTGTTGCCGCTATCCACGAATATGGCAGTCCTTTGATTATTGTCGATTTTGGAACCGCAACAACTTATTGTTATGTGAATGAGGAACGCCAATATATGGGTGGTGCGATTGCCCCGGGAGTGGGTATTTCAACAGAGGCCCTTTATTCGAGAGCTTCAAAATTGCCGAGAATTGAAATAGCCCGCCCTGAAGCGGTAATCGGCAAAAATACCGTGGCGGCGATGCAGGCTGGTATTGTCTACGGGTATGTGGGACAGGTAGAGGGCATCGTAAAGAGGATGATGGAGCAAAGCGAGAAGAAGCCAGCGGTCATTGCGACAGGCGGACTAGCTAATTTAATTGCCCAAGAATCAACCATTATTGATATAGTCGATCCATTTTTAACTTTAAAAGGCCTACAGCTTATCTATAAGAGAAACGTGGATATCCTAAGGAATAACAGCTAGAAGGGGGTTAACATATGAAGGATTATCTTGTAAAAGCACTTGCCTATGATGGCAATATTCGAGCCTATGCCGTTCGTACAACAGAAACGGTAAGTGAGGCGCAAAGGCGCCATCAAACCTGGCGGACAGCATCAGCTGCACTCGGCCGTACGATGACCGCAGGGATAATGATGGGGGCTATGCTTAAGGGTGAGGATAAATTAACAATTAAGATCAACGGCGGCGGCCCGATTGGCCCGATTGTTGTGGATAGCAATGCCAAAGGGGAAGTGCGGGGGTATGTAACCAACCCAGAAGTTGATTTTGAATCAACTGAAAATGGCAAGCTTGATGTCCGCCGTGCGGTGGGGACCGAAGGGACGCTCGCGGTTGTCAAGGATGTAGGGCTTCGTGATTTTTTCTCTGGACAGGTTCCATTGGTATCAGGTGAATTAGGAGAAGACTTTACGTATTACTTTGCGACATCTGAGCAGACTCCCTCTTCGGTTGGTGTTGGTGTTTTAGTAAATCCCGATGATAGCATATTGGCAGCAGGCGGGTTTATTTTTCAATTAATGCCTGGGACACCGGAGCCCATCATTTCAAATCTTGAAGAAAGATTAAAAACCATTGAGCCCATTTCCAAATTAATTGAACGAGGTTTAACACCAGAACAAATCCTCGAAGAGCTTTTTGGCAAAGAGCAAGTAAAGGTCTTAGAAACGATGCCAGTGGGCTTTGAATGTAATTGCTCTAAAGAACGCTTTGCTAATGCGATTGTTGGCTTAGGGGCAGCAGAGATCCATGCCATGATTGAAGAAGATGGACAGGCTGAGGCTCATTGTCACTTTTGTAATGAAAAGTACCTCTTTTCGAGCGATGAATTGGAAGAACTGAAAAAGGATGCAAAGTAAGGTGCTTACGCTTTTCTGATTGGGGGAGAGACGTTGGGGAGGAAGCAACTTTGGATGGTTATTGCGGCCCTGATCATGGTTAATTGCCTAACAATCGCCTTTTTTCTATCAAAGGCAAATCTGGCAGGCGGAGCAGTAATGAATGAAGAGGCAGTTGCAACAGTCGGAAAAAAAACCATCCTAAGACAAGAATGGCTGAATGAACTAGAAGCCAGATATGGAAAAGATGTTTTAAAAGAAATGGTCGATCAAAAGGTCATAGAGGAAATGGCAGCAAAATATAAAATTAAAATAACCAATCAAGATGTTGAGCGTGAATACAGAATGCTGCAAGCTACCTATAATTCTTTGAGTAAACAAACCGTGAAGAATGAAGAGAAGTGGAAGGAACAAATCCGAAGCAACCTCCTTTTAGAAGAACTTTTAACAAAAGATGTCGAAGTTTCAAGCGATGAATTAAGTAACTATTATGAAAAAAATAAAGAGCTTTTTCATGTGCCGCCTGCCTTTCATTTATCACATATCGTTGTTAGTACAGAGGAAGAAGCAGACCAGGCTTTACAAGAATTGGCACAAGGTTCGAACTTTTCGACATTAGCGATGGAACGGTCGATCGATGAATTTTCAGCTAATGAAGGCGGAGATATAGGATACCTTAGTGAGGAAGATGAACGGTATCCGGTCCAATATATTCAAATAGCTAAGGAATTAAAGAAAGGCGCCTACAGTATGCCGATTAAGGTAGACCAAGGTTATGCAATCATTAAGCTAGAAGGAAAAATAAATGGAAAGAAATATTCCTTTAAGGACGTAAAAGAGCAAATTCGTCGCCAAATTGCTCTTGAACAAATGAAATCGCCAGCTACTGCTTCTACTTTTTGGGATGATGCTAAGGTGGATTGGTTTTACGGTAAAGAAGGAAACTAAAAACACAGATGTTATTTCTGTGTTTTTTCATTTCCAAATTTGAAATATTGTAAATATAGCGAACAAAACGATTGACAAACTAAGTATAAAACTGGTAAATTTAATTATATAAATCCAATCAAATTACTCGGAATAGGGGTGCTCTAAATGGTTCGTGTTGCAAATTCAGTTGCCGATTTAGTCGGTCAAACGCCTATCGTTAAATTAAACAGATTAGTAGATGAAAATAGTGCAGAGGTTTATTTGAAACTTGAATATTTTAATCCTGGAAGCAGTGTAAAGGATCGTATCGCTTTAGCTATGATTGAAGCAGCAGAAGAACAAGGTTTAATTAAACCTGGTGTCGATACCATTATTGAGCCTACAAGTGGAAATACTGGAATTGGACTAGCTATGATTGCTGCAGCAAAAGGTTACAAGGCCGTTTTTGTTATGCCTGAAACGATGAGTTTGGAAAGACGGAATCTACTTCGTGCTTACGGTGCGGAACTTGTGTTAACACCTGGTCCAGCTGGTATGAAGGGTGCTATTGCTAAGGCAGAAGAATTAGTACAGGAACATGGTTATTTCTTACCCCAGCAATTTAAGAACCAAGCGAATCCTGAAGTTCATAGAAGAACAACAGGTAAAGAAATCGTTGCACAAATGGATCAATTAGATGCATTTGTTTCAGGAATCGGAACTGGAGGAACGATCTCTGGAGCAGGAAGTGTTCTTCGTGAAAAATTCCCTGAAATAAAAATCGTTGCTATTGAACCAACAGATTCACCTGTTCTTTCTGGCGGATCACCTGGCCCGCATAAGCTTCAAGGTCTTGGAGCAGGATTTATTCCAGAAACCTTAAATACTGATATTTATGATGAAGTGATTCAAGTTGGAACGGAAGATGCTTTTGCTGCATCAAGACGTGCAGCTAGAGAAGAAGGAATTCTTGGTGGTATTTCTTCAGGAGCAGCAATCCACGCTGCATTAGAAGTTGCGAAGAAACTTGGAAAAGGTAAAAAGGTTCTAGCAATTATTCCTGATAACGGTGAACGTTATTTAAGTACAGCGCTTTATCAGTATGATGCTGAATAAATAGTAAAGTGGCAACGCCTGTTTAGCGGCGTTGCAACTAGACAATTAAAGAGAGGCGTCGGCTTACCGATGCTTCTTTTTTTTGTAAACTAATTAAGATTTCATGTATGATAAAAAGAGTGAAAAAAGCCTGTATAGGAGGATTAGGTATGAGAGCAACTCAAGAACAAATCAAATGTGGACCATATACCTTGGATAGTAGTAAAAAAACCATTATTATGGGCATTTTAAATGCAACTCCAGATTCCTTTTCAGATGGCGGCAAATTCAATCATGTTGAAATGGCTGTGGAACGAGCAAAAGAAATGGTCGCAAATGGGGCTGATATCATTGATATCGGCGGTGAATCGACACGGCCTGGCTTTGCAGCGGTTCCCCTCGAGGAAGAACTCAAACGGGTAATGCCGGTAATTGAAGCAATCGCTAAGCATGTCGATGTACCAATCTCGATTGATACGTATAAGGCAGAAGTGGCAAAGCAGGCGATTGAAGCAGGAGCCCATATAATCAATGATGTATGGGGGGCAAAAGCCGATGAAAAAATGGGTCAAGTTGCTGCAGACTACGGTGTTCCAATCGTGCTTATGCATAATCGTCATGACCGAAACTATAAGGTTTTCATGAGAGATGTCATTAATGATCTTTATGAAAGTATAACGATTGTCAAAAATGCAGGTGTAACGGATGAAAATATTATTCTCGACCCTGGTATCGGTTTTGCGAGGGATTATCAAGAAAATCTGCTAACTATGCAGAATTTAGATACATTTGTTAAACTAGGCTATCCAGTATTATTAGGGACATCCAGAAAAACAATGATTGGACAGGCATTAGATCTTCCAGTTCACGAAAGAATGGAAGGTACAGGAGCAACGATTTGTTATGGAATCCAAAAGGGCTGCCACATAATACGTGTTCACGATGTCAAGGAAATGAGCAGGATGGCAAAAATGATGGATGCCTTAATGGGAAAGGGTGAACTGATTGGATAAAATTTATGTCAATCGAATGGAGTTTTACGGCTACCATGGTGTTTTCCCGGAAGAGACTCGGCTGGGACAGCGATTTGAGGTTGATTTAACCGTTTCCCTTGATTTAAAAAAAGCAGGCGAAACAGATGAACTGGAGCACTCAGTAAATTATGCTGAGTTATACAAAGTATGTAAGGAAATAATCGAGGGGCAGCCGTATAAGTTAGTCGAGGCTGTTGCAGAAAGCATTGCTTCAAACGTCCTGATGGGGTTTCCACTTGTATCCGAGGTTACAGTAACCGTGATTAAGCCAAATCCGCCGATTGCAGGCCATTACAGGTCTGTTGCAGTAGAAATTACAAGGAGAAGATAAAAGTGGAAAACACAGCGTTTATTTCCCTTGGCTCGAATCTAGGAAAACGATATGATAACTTAACGAGTGCAATCAAAAAATTAACAAGCTATTCTGATCTTCATTTGGTAAATTACTCCTCAATTTACGAAACAGATCCGGTTGGCTATGAAGACCAAGATTTATTTTTGAATATGGTAATTGAGATTCAGACGGCATTAAGTCCAATGGAATTGCTGGATTTATGCTTAAAAATCGAATTGGAACTTGGGAGAAAAAGGGAAATAAAGTGGGGTCCGCGAACAATAGACCTTGACATTCTTACCTTTAACCAAGAAAATATTGAAAGCGAGAAGCTCATAGTTCCACATCCGAGGATGTTAGAACGGGCTTTTGTAATTATTCCACTTTTAGAGATAATTCACGACAGTCCATTTTTAAAGATAAATAAATTGCTTGAATCATCGTTAGAAGAATTACCTGATAAAGAAGGAGTCCGAATATGGAAGCGGAAAAATGGGGAAGACGGATTCGTGCCTATCGGAAGCTAAAGGGCTTTACACAAGAAGGCTTTTCGAAGGAACTAGGTGTATCTGTATCGATTTTAGGAGAGATTGAAAGAGGAAATCGCCTGCCTGCAGTTGACCTGCTTGAGAGAATTGCGCATTCATTAAAAGTAAGTATTGATGATTTAACGCCTAAGGAATAAGTTCATCAAAGAATAGGGGGTGGCTTCATGTTGAAAATTGGCGATATTGAAATGAAGAATCCAGTGGTTTTAGCTCCAATGGCTGGGGTATGTAATTCTGCATTCCGTCTAACGGTGAAAGAGTTCGGTGCTGGTTTAGTTTGTGCAGAGATGGTAAGCGATAAAGGTATCGTTTATAAAAACGAAAAAACAATGAATATGCTTTACATCGATGAGCGTGAAAAACCGCTTAGTTTGCAAATTTTTGGAGGCGTAAGGGAAACACTTGTCGAAGCAGCCAAATTTGTTGATAAGAATACCAATGCTGATATTATCGATATTAATATGGGCTGCCCTGTTCCAAAAATCACTAAATGTGATGCGGGAGCAAAGTGGCTTCTTGATCCAAATAAGATCTACGAGATGGTTTCTGCGGTAGTTGCGGAAGTGGAAAAGCCTGTTACCGTGAAAATGCGGATGGGATGGGATGAACAGCATATTTTCGCTGTGAAAAATGCCCAAGCAGTAGAACGCGCAGGAGGAAAGGCTGTGTCGCTTCATGGCCGAACGCGTGTTCAAATGTATGAAGGAAAAGCTAACTGGGATATCATCCGTGAAGTAAAGCAAAACCTTAACATTCCGTTAATTGGGAATGGGGACGTCCAGACACCACAGGATGCAAAACGAATGCTCGAGGAAACTGGTGTGGACGGAGTCATGATTGGAAGAGCTGCCTTAGGAGATCCATGGATGATTTATCGTACCGTACAATATTTAGAAACTGGTATATTAATGCCTCAACCAACTGTTAGAGAAAAGATTGATGTATGTATTCTTCATCTTGACCGTTTAATCGCTCTGAAAAATGAAAATATTGCGGTTCGCGAAATGCGCAAGCATGCTGCTTGGTATTTAAAAGGGGTCCGCGGCAACGCTAAAGTTCGTAATGCCATTAATGAGTGTGAAACAAGAGATCACTTAGTGACAGTATTAAACGACTTAGTGTTAGAAGTTGAGGAACAAGAACAAAGTCAGTTGATCGTAGGGTAAATTTGTCACTTAAAGTGTCTTTTTCGATACTAATTGGATGCTGCCAGTGAAATAACTGGCAGTTTTTATTTTATTAAGATCTTTTTTGATGTCTGAAAGTATAAGTTTGTGTAAAATAATAAAGTATGTAGAAAAATGGATGGATTAATAAAAGCATTTTACATAATAAATGATTATTGGAGTGGATTTTATGAGTCAGGAAGATTTAAATGACCAATTAAGGGTCAGACGTGAAAAAATGAACACGATGCGCGAAAATGGTCTTGATCCATTTGGTAAGCGTTTTGACCGTTCACACAATACAAATGAATTGATCGAGCAATATGGAGAATTAGAAAAAGAAGACATCGAAGCAAAAAACATTTCCGTTTCTTTAGCAGGCCGAATTATGACGAAGCGTGGAAAAGGTAAAGCAGGTTTTGCGCATGTTCAAGATTTAACAGGTCAAATTCAAGTATATGTTCGTCAGGATGCTATTGGTGAAGAGAATTACAAACTATTTGATACAGCTGACCTAGGGGATATTATTGGGGTAACTGGAACATTATTTAAAACAAAAGTGGGCGAACTATCGGTAAAGGTAGTAAACTTTGTGTTCTTAACAAAGGCATTGCGTCCGCTGCCTGATAAGTTCCATGGGCTTAAAGATGTGGAACAGCGTTACCGCCAGCGTTATTTAGATTTAATCATGAGCCAGGAAAGTAAGGCGACATTTATTGCGAGAAGCCGCATTATTCAATCGATGCGTCGTTATTTAGATGACCATGGTTATTTAGAAGTTGAAACACCTATGATGCATTCTATCGCTGGGGGTGCGTCCGCACGTCCGTTCATTACGCATCATAATGCTCTCGATATGCCGTTGTTTATGAGGATTGCCATTGAGCTTCACTTAAAACGGTTAATTGTCGGCGGTCTGGAAAAGGTTTATGAAATTGGCCGTGTATTCCGTAATGAAGGGGTCTCTACCCGTCATAACCCAGAATTCACAATGATTGAACTTTACGAAGCCTACGCAGATTATCGTGATATCATGAGTCTTACTGAGAATTTAATCGCCCACATTGCTCAAGAAGTAGTTGGTTCTACTACAATTCAATATGGGGAATATGAAGTAGACCTTAAACCGGAATGGAAAAGACTTCACATGGTTGATGCCATCAAAGAATACACGGGTGCAGATTTCTGGAAAGAGATGAGTGTGGAAGAGGCTCGTGAACTTGCTAAAGAACATGGTGTCGAAATTAATAACAACATGCTTTATGGTCACATAGTAAATGAATTCTTTGAGCAAAAAGTAGAGGAAAAGTTAATCCAGCCTACGTTTATTTACGGCCATCCAGTAGAAATTTCTCCGCTTGCGAAGAAAAATGATGAGGATCCAAGATTTACAGATCGTTTTGAATTATTTATTGTAGCGCGCGAGCATGCCAACGCGTTTACAGAGCTTAATGATCCGATTGATCAAAGAGAACGATTCGAAGCGCAATTAAAGGAACGCGAACAAGGGAATGATGAAGCCCATATGATGGATGATGACTTCGTTGAAGCGCTGGAGTATGGTATGCCGCCTACTGGAGGATTAGGAATTGGGATAGACCGCATAGTTATGCTGCTGACTAATTCACCATCTATTCGCGACGTACTGTTATTCCCATTAATGCGTCATAAGTAATATCTTTAAAAAGTGCCTTTGCTGAACTGGCACTTTTTTTATTGCTTTTAGCCGTGAAGAGTTAGAATAGTTTTACTTTGTAATTTTATATAAAAAAGTAATAAATACTATTGCAGTAGGTCTTTAATGGTGGTATATTAATATCTGTTGCTGCGAGACAGTGATGGCAAGAAAAAAGAAATAAAAAAAGTTATTGACTTTACATTGATAACTTGATAAGATTATAAAGTCGCTTTTAGGCGATAGAGAAAATTGATCTTTGAAAACTAAACAAACAAAATCGTGCAAACAAACAAAAATTTTAGTTTCAATTAAGAAACTAAGCCAACGTAACAAAATGAGCTAATCAACTTTCTTGGAGAGTTTGATCCTGGCTCAGGACGAACGCTGGCGGCGTGCCTAATACATGCAAGTCGAGCGAATCAATAGGAGCTTGCTCCTGTTGATTAGCGGCGGACGGGTGAGTAACACGTGGGCAACCTGCCTGTAAGACTGGGATAACACCGGGAAACCGGTGCTAATACCGGATAATCCTTTTCCTCTCATGAGGAAAAGCTGAAAGTCGGTTTCGGCTGACACTTACAGATGGGCCCGCGGCGCATTAGCTAGTTGGTGAGGTAACGGCTCACCAAGGCGACGATGCGTAGCCGACCTGAGAGGGTGATCGGCCACACTGGGACTGAGACACGGCCCAGACTCCTACGGGAGGCAGCAGTAGGGAATCTTCCACAATGGACGAAAGTCTGATGGAGCAACGCCGCGTGAGCGATGAAGGCCTTCGGGTCGTAAAGCTCTGTTGTTAGGGAAGAACAAGTACCGGAGTAACTGCCGGTACCTTGACGGTACCTAACCAGAAAGCCACGGCTAACTACGTGCCAGCAGCCGCGGTAATACGTAGGTGGCAAGCGTTGTCCGGAATTATTGGGCGTAAAGCGCGCGCAGGCGGTCCTTTAAGTCTGATGTGAAAGCCCACGGCTCAACCGTGGAGGGTCATTGGAAACTGGGGGACTTGAGTGCAGAAGAGGAAAGTGGAATTCCACGTGTAGCGGTGAAATGCGTAGAGATGTGGAGGAACACCAGTGGCGAAGGCGGCTTTCTGGTCTGTAACTGACGCTGAGGCGCGAAAGCGTGGGGAGCAAACAGGATTAGATACCCTGGTAGTCCACGCCGTAAACGATGAGTGCTAAGTGTTAGGGGGTTTCCGCCCCTTAGTGCTGCAGCTAACGCATTAAGCACTCCGCCTGGGGAGTACGGCCGCAAGGCTGAAACTCAAAGGAATTGACGGGGGCCCGCACAAGCGGTGGAGCATGTGGTTTAATTCGAAGCAACGCGAAGAACCTTACCAGGTCTTGACATCCTCTGACACTCCTAGAGATAGGACGTTCCCCTTCGGGGGACAGAGTGACAGGTGGTGCATGGTTGTCGTCAGCTCGTGTCGTGAGATGTTGGGTTAAGTCCCGCAACGAGCGCAACCCTTGATCTTAGTTGCCAGCATTTAGTTGGGCACTCTAAGGTGACTGCCGGTGACAAACCGGAGGAAGGTGGGGATGACGTCAAATCATCATGCCCCTTATGACCTGGGCTACACACGTGCTACAATGGATGGTACAAAGGGCTGCAAGACCGCGAGGTTTAGCCAATCCCATAAAACCATTCTCAGTTCGGATTGCAGGCTGCAACTCGCCTGCATGAAGCCGGAATCGCTAGTAATCGCGGATCAGCATGCCGCGGTGAATACGTTCCCGGGCCTTGTACACACCGCCCGTCACACCACGAGAGTTTGTAACACCCGAAGTCGGTGGGGTAACCGTAAGGAGCCAGCCGCCTAAGGTGGGACAGATGATTGGGGTGAAGTCGTAACAAGGTAGCCGTATCGGAAGGTGCGGCTGGATCACCTCCTTTCTAAGGATAAAGCTGGACCTGTGAGCCAGACAAAACAGTTTGTGACACGATCTTTGTTTGTTTAGTTTTGAGAGTACAATTCTCTCAAAGCTTTTTTTAATCGTTCTTTGAAAACTAGATAATCGTAATGAAGAAGTCAATGTAAGAACCGAGTCAATGCCATTTTAGTTTTCTCTCTTATGTAAGTAAGAGAATAACCTTTTAGGTTAAGTTAGAAAGGGCGCACGGTGAATGCCTTGGCACTAGGAGCCGATGAAGGACGGGACTAACACCGATATGCTTCGGGGAGCTGTAAGTAAGCTTTGATCCGGAGATTTCCGAATGGGGGAACCCGCTGTTCGTAATGGAACAGTATCTTTACCTGAATACATAGGGTATGGAAGGCATACCCGGGGAACTGAAACATCTAAGTACCCGGAGGAAGAGAAAGCAAACGCGATTCCCTGAGTAGCGGCGAGCGAAACGGGACATAGCCCAAACCAAGAGGCTTGCCTCTTGGGGTTGTAGGACACTCAACATGGAGTTACAAAGGAACGGGGTAGATGAAGCGATCTGGAAAGGTCCGTCATAGAAGGTAAAAACCCTGTAGTCGAAACTTCGTTCCCTCCTGAGTGGATCCTGAGTACGGCCGGACACGAGAAATCCGGTCGGAAGCAGGGAGGACCATCTCCCAAGGCTAAATACTCCCTAGTGACCGATAGTGAACCAGTACCGTGAGGGAAAGGTGAAAAGCACCCCGGAAGGGGAGTGAAATAGTTCCTGAAACCGTGTGCCTACAAGTAGTTAGAGCCCGTTAATGGGTGATAGCGTGCCTTTTGTAGAATGAACCGGCGAGTTACGATCCCATGCAAGGTTAAGTTGAAGAGACGGAGCCGCAGC
>NZ_FXWM01000001.1:247500-502500 GCF_900177675.1 Bacillus sp. OV166
GCAGAGGGTCGGCGGTTCGAGCCCGTCATCCTCCACCATATTTACCTATAAATGCCGGAGTAGCTCAATTGGTAGAGCACGATTGAATAATCTCCTTGAATAAACTTCAGCATACTGACCGAGCTGCTGCTTGCATAAGCTTTCTGAGGTCAGGATGACGGCAAAGAAATCAGCGTGTTCAAAGTTTATATTTTTCCAAACTATATGCCGGGGTAGCTCAATTGGTAGAGCAACTGACTTGTAATCAGTAGGTTGGGGGTTCAAGTCCTCTCGCCGGCACCATTTTTCTTTCATCTTAGGATGAGCCATTAGCTCAGTTGGTAGAGCATCTGACTTTTAATCAGAGGGTCGAAGGTTCGAGTCCTTCATGGCTCACCATTTTAAATGAATATGCGGGTGTGGCGGAATTGGCAGACGCACCAGACTTAGGATCTGGCGCCGCAAGGCGTGGGGGTTCGACTCCCTTCACCCGCACCATTTAATTTTCATATGCGGAAGTAGTTCAGTGGTAGAACATCACCTTGCCAAGGTGGGGGTCGCGGGTTCGAATCCCGTCTTCCGCTCCAATTTTTTTAAGCCGGGGTGGCGGAACTGGCAGACGCACAGGACTTAAAATCCTGCGGTAGGTGACTACCGTACCGGTTCGATTCCGGTCCTCGGCACCATTTAAGTTTATTAAATTCATATGCGCCCTTAGCTCAGCTGGATAGAGTGTTTGACTACGAATCAAAAGGTCGGGAGTTCGAATCTCTCAGGGCGCACTTTTACGGGAAGTAGCTCAGCTTGGTAGAGCACTTGGTTTGGGACCAAGGGGTCGCAGGTTCGAATCCTGTCTTCCCGACCATTCTTTACTTATAACTTTATGGGGCCTTAGCTCAGCTGGGAGAGCGCCTGCTTTGCACGCAGGAGGTCAGCGGTTCGATCCCGCTAGGCTCCACCAAAAATTTTAATTATTTTATTGACACAGTATTAACACTCTGTTAATATAATAAAGTCGCACAAACGACATGAAATTGTTCTTTGAAAACTAAACAAACAAGACGTGTAAACAAACAAAAAAATTATTAGTGGATCTTTCGTATGAAAGTGAAGCTAAGCCAACGTAACAAAATGAGCTAATCAACTTTCTTGGAGAGTTTGATCCTGGCTCAGGACGAACGCTGGCGGCGTGCCTAATACATGCAAGTCGAGCGAATCAATAGGAGCTTGCTCCTGTTGGTTAGCGGCGGACGGGTGAGTAACACGTGGGCAACCTGCCTGTAAGACTGGGATAACACCGGGAAACCGGTGCTAATACCGGGTAATCCTTTTCCTCTCATGAGGAAAAGCTGAAAGTCGGTTTCGGCTGACACTTACAGATGGGCCCGCGGCGCATTAGCTAGTTGGTGAGGTAACGGCTCACCAAGGCGACGATGCGTAGCCGACCTGAGAGGGTGATCGGCCACACTGGGACTGAGACACGGCCCAGACTCCTACGGGAGGCAGCAGTAGGGAATCTTCCACAATGGACGAAAGTCTGATGGAGCAACGCCGCGTGAGCGATGAAGGCCTTCGGGTCGTAAAGCTCTGTTGTTAGGGAAGAACAAGTACCGGAGTAACTGCCGATACCTTGACGGTACCTAACCAGAAAGCCACGGCTAACTACGTGCCAGCAGCCGCGGTAATACGTAGGTGGCAAGCGTTGTCCGGAATTATTGGGCGTAAAGCGCGCGCAGGCGGTCCTTTAAGTCTGATGTGAAAGCCCACGGCTCAACCGTGGAGGGTCATTGGAAACTGGGGGACTTGAGTGCAGAAGAGGAAAGCGGAATTCCACGTGTAGCGGTGAAATGCGTAGAGATGTGGAGGAACACCAGTGGCGAAGGCGGCTTTCTGGTCTGTAACTGACGCTGAGGCGCGAAAGCGTGGGGAGCAAACAGGATTAGATACCCTGGTAGTCCACGCCGTAAACGATGAGTGCTAAGTGTTAGGGGGTTTCCGCCCCTTAGTGCTGCAGCTAACGCATTAAGCACTCCGCCTGGGGAGTACGGCCGCAAGGCTGAAACTCAAAGGAATTGACGGGGGCCCGCACAAGCGGTGGAGCATGTGGTTTAATTCGAAGCAACGCGAAGAACCTTACCAGGTCTTGACATCCTCTGACACTCCTAGAGATAGGACGTTCCCCTTCGGGGGACAGAGTGACAGGTGGTGCATGGTTGTCGTCAGCTCGTGTCGTGAGATGTTGGGTTAAGTCCCGCAACGAGCGCAACCCTTGATCTTAGTTGCCAGCATTTAGTTGGGCACTCTAAGGTGACTGCCGGTGACAAACCGGAGGAAGGTGGGGATGACGTCAAATCATCATGCCCCTTATGACCTGGGCTACACACGTGCTACAATGGATGGTACAAAGGGCTGCAAGACCGCGAGGTTTAGCCAATCCCATAAAACCATTCTCAGTTCGGATTGCAGGCTGCAACTCGCCTGCATGAAGCCGGAATCGCTAGTAATCGCGGATCAGCATGCCGCGGTGAATACGTTCCCGGGCCTTGTACACACCGCCCGTCACACCACGAGAGTTTGTAACACCCGAAGTCGGTGGGGTAACCGTAAGGAGCCAGCCGCCTAAGGTGGGACAGATGATTGGGGTGAAGTCGTAACAAGGTAGCCGTATCGGAAGGTGCGGCTGGATCACCTCCTTTCTAAGGATAAAGCTGGACCTGTGAGCCAGACAAAACAGTTTGTGACACGATCTTTGTTTGTTTAGTTTTGAGAGTACAATTCTCTCAAAGCTTTTTTTAATCGTTCTTTGAAAACTAGATAATCGTAATGAAGAAGTCAATGTAAGAACCGAGTCAATGCCATTTTAGTTTTCTCTCTTATGTAAGTAAGAGAATAACCTTTTAGGTTAAGTTAGAAAGGGCGCACGGTGAATGCCTTGGCACTAGGAGCCGATGAAGGACGGGACTAACACCGATATGCTTCGGGGAGCTGTAAGTAAGCTTTGATCCGGAGATTTCCGAATGGGGGAACCCGCTGTTCGTAATGGAACAGTATCTTTACCTGAATACATAGGGTATGGAAGGCATACCCGGGGAACTGAAACATCTAAGTACCCGGAGGAAGAGAAAGCAAACGCGATTCCCTGAGTAGCGGCGAGCGAAACGGGACATAGCCCAAACCAAGAGGCTTGCCTCTTGGGGTTGTAGGACACTCAACATGGAGTTACAAAGGAACGGGGTAGATGAAGCGATCTGGAAAGGTCCGTCATAGAAGGTAAAAACCCTGTAGTCGAAACTTCGTTCCCTCCTGAGTGGATCCTGAGTACGGCCGGACACGAGAAATCCGGTCGGAAGCAGGGAGGACCATCTCCCAAGGCTAAATACTCCCTAGTGACCGATAGTGAACCAGTACCGTGAGGGAAAGGTGAAAAGCACCCCGGAAGGGGAGTGAAATAGTTCCTGAAACCGTGTGCCTACAAGTAGTTAGAGCCCGTTAATGGGTGATAGCGTGCCTTTTGTAGAATGAACCGGCGAGTTACGATCCCATGCAAGGTTAAGTTGAAGAGACGGAGCCGCAGCGAAAGCGAGTCTGAATAGGGCGTATGAGTATGTGGTCGTAGACCCGAAACCAGGTGATCTACCCATGTCCAGGGTGAAGTCCAGGTAACACTGGATGGAGGCCCGAACCCACGCACGTTGAAAAGTGCGGGGATGAGGTGTGGGTAGCGGAGAAATTCCAATCGAACTTGGAGATAGCTGGTTCTCTCCGAAATAGCTTTAGGGCTAGCCTCACGTAGTAAGAGTCTTGGAGGTAGAGCACTGTTTGGACTAGGGGCCCTCATCGGGTTACCGAATTCAGACAAACTCCGAATGCCAAAGACTTATCCGTGGGAGTCAGACTGCGAGTGATAAGATCCGTAGTCAAAAGGGAAACAGCCCAGACCACCAGCTAAGGTCCCAAAGTATACGTTAAGTGGAAAAGGATGTGGAGTTGTTTAGACAACCAGGATGTTGGCTTAGAAGCAGCCACCATTTAAAGAGTGCGTAATAGCTCACTGGTCGAATGACTCTGCGCCGAAAATGTACCGGGGCTAAACGTATCACCGAAGCTGTGGATTGACATCGTAGATGTCAGTGGTAGGAGAGCGTTCTAAGGGCGTTGAAGCTAGACCGTAAGGACTGGTGGAGCGCTTAGAAGTGAGAATGCCGGTATGAGTAGCGAAAGATGAGTGAGAATCTCATCCACCGAATGCCTAAGGTTTCCTGAGGAAGGCTCGTCCGCTCAGGGTTAGTCGGGACCTAAGCCGAGGCCGAAAGGCGTAGGCGATGGACAACAGGTTGATATTCCTGTACCACCTCTTTATCGTTTGAGCAATGGGGGGACGCAGGAGGATAGGGTAAGCGCGCTGTTGGATATGCGCGTCTAAGCAGTTAGGCTGAGAAGTAGGCAAATCCGCTTCTCGCGAAGGCTGAGCTGTGATAGCGAGGGAAATTTAGTACCGAAGTTCCTGATTCCACACTGCCAAGAAAAGCCTCTAGCGAGATAAAAGGTGCCCGTACCGCAAACCGACACAGGTAGGCGAGGAGAGAATCCTAAGGTGAGCGAGAGAACTCTCGTTAAGGAACTCGGCAAAATGACCCCGTAACTTCGGGAGAAGGGGTGCTTTTTGAGGTGAATAGCCTCGAAGAGCCGCAGTGAATAGGCCCAGGCGACTGTTTAGCAAAAACACAGGTCTCTGCGAAGCCGCAAGGCGAAGTATAGGGGCTGACGCCTGCCCGGTGCTGGAAGGTTAAGAGGAGGGGTTAGCGCAAGCGAAGCTCTGAATCGAAGCCCCAGTAAACGGCGGCCGTAACTATAACGGTCCTAAGGTAGCGAAATTCCTTGTCGGGTAAGTTCCGACCCGCACGAAAGGCGTAACGATCTGGGCACTGTCTCAACGAGAGACTCGGTGAAATTATAGTACCTGTGAAGATGCAGGTTACCCGCGACAGGACGGAAAGACCCCGTGGAGCTTTACTGTAGCCTGATATTGAATTTTGGTACAGCTTGTACAGGATAGGTAGGAGCCTGAGAAGCCGGAGCGCTAGCTTCGGTGGAGGCGTCGGTGGGATACTACCCTGGCTGTATTGAAATTCTAACCCGCACCCCTGATCGGGGTGGGAGACAGTGTCAGGTGGGCAGTTTGACTGGGGCGGTCGCCTCCTAAAGAGTAACGGAGGCGCCCAAAGGTTCCCTCAGAATGGTTGGAAATCATTCGCAGAGTGTAAAGGCACAAGGGAGCTTGACTGCGAGACCTACAAGTCGAGCAGGGACGAAAGTCGGGCTTAGTGATCCGGTGGTTCCGCATGGAAGGGCCATCGCTCAACGGATAAAAGCTACCCCGGGGATAACAGGCTTATCTCCCCCAAGAGTCCACATCGACGGGGAGGTTTGGCACCTCGATGTCGGCTCATCGCATCCTGGGGCTGTAGTCGGTCCCAAGGGTTGGGCTGTTCGCCCATTAAAGCGGTACGCGAGCTGGGTTCAGAACGTCGTGAGACAGTTCGGTCCCTATCCGTCGTGGGCGCAGGAAATTTGAGAGGAGCTGTCCTTAGTACGAGAGGACCGGGATGGACGCACCGCTGGTGTACCAGTTGTTCTGCCAAGGGCATCGCTGGGTAGCTATGTGCGGACGGGATAAGTGCTGAAAGCATCTAAGCATGAAGCCCCCCTCAAGATGAGATTTCCCATAGCGCAAGCTAGTAAGAACCCTGAAAGATGATCAGGTTGATAGGTCAGAGGTGGAAGCGTGGTAACATGTGGAGCTGACTGATACTAATCGTTCGAGGACTTAACCAATTTTTAAGGCAACTTGTTTTTACAAACTTCTTCTGCATTATCTAGTTTTGAGGGAATGATACCTCTAAAAAAATAGTCTGGCAGCAATGGCGAGAAGGTCACACCCGTTCCCATACCGAACACGGAAGTTAAGCTTCTCAGCGCCGATGGTAGTTGGGACACGCGTCCCTGTGAGAGTAGGACGTTGCCAGGCAAATCTAAGACAACCAGAAATGGTTGTTTTTTTGTGTTTTCGAAGATCTATGTATGGGTGATCAGTAAATGATAATTGTGCCCATGGAAGAGGAAAAGAGCCTGGGCCGGTCACAAAAAAGAATAATTGTGCCCATACAACAGAAAAAAAGACCATGGACGGTAACAAAGCAGGGCCGCTCCCAACCCCTAATGAAAGCAGTTCATAGCCAACACAAGTCAAAAGCAACCAGAAATGGTTGTTTTTTTTTGTTCTCAATTTCACCCCTACATATTTTAACTAATGTACGTTTCACAATGGCGGGATTTGGAGAAAATCATTAGTAGTGAATCATTGCATCTACATAAAAAATTCAGTATAATTTAGTCAAATATAGTCAAAGTCAGAGAATGGGGGTGGGAAGATGAGAAACATCTCTGATATTATTGAAAAATATCTTAAACAAGTATTGGAATTAAGTGAAAAGGATCTTGTTGAAATTAAACGAAGTGAAATCGCTGATAAATTTCAATGTGTACCATCTCAAATAAATTATGTGATCAATACCCGTTTTACAATTGAAAGAGGATATATTGTGGAGAGTAAACGGGGCGGTGGTGGGTATATAAGGATCATGAAGGTTCAATCCCATGACTTGGCCCATTTAATTGATCAATTGCTCTCACTTATCCAAGGCAGGGTTAGTCAAACAAGTGCAGAGGACGTCATTTTAAGGCTCGTCCAAGAAGAAATTATTTCACAGCGGGAAGCGAAAATTATGTTAAGTGTAATCGATCGTTCCGTTCTTTATATTGATCTTCCATACCGTGATGAATTAAGAGCACGAATGCTAAAAGCGATGTTAACATCTTTAAAATATAAATAAATTTTTTTCTGAGTAAGAGGTGAAAATATGATTTGCCAAGAATGTAATCAAAGACCTGCAGCTCTTCATTTTACAAAAATCATTAATGGTGAAAAGACTGAAGTGCATCTTTGTGAAAAGTGTGCTCAGGAAAAGGGAGAAATGTTCATTTTCAATGGGGAATCTGGTTTTGCTTTTAATAATTTATTAGCAGGATTATTAAATATTGATCCAAACTTTCAAAAGCCAAGCCAAAGTCCCTTCCACCAGGAGGAGATTCTTCAATGTGACTCTTGCTCAATGACTTTTCCACAATTTCTAAAGGTAGGCCGCTTTGGATGTTCCCATTGTTACGAAGCGTTTAAAGAACAACTTATACCAGTTTTAAGACGACTTCATAGCGGGAACTGGACACATAATGGGAAAATACCGAAGAGAATTGGCGGAGGAATCCATCTTCGTAAACAAATTGAAGAATTGAAAAGTAATCTAAAGGATTCAATCCACAATGAAGAATTTGAAAAGGCGGCAGAGATTCGTGATGAAATACGAAAGTTGGAGAAGAATTTAACAGCCAGCCATGAGGGAGGGGAATAACATGTCGCTTGAACGATTTCTAAATCAAGCTGTCAGCTCCTGGATGAGTGCGGAGGGACCGGATTCAGATATTGTCCTTAGCTCCCGGATTCGTTTGGCTCGTAACTTTGATGCTTATAAATTTCCAACCCTTTTTTCACATGATGAAGCAAAATTGATTATTGAAAATATGGAAGAAATTTTAAAACAGTCTCCTATTCAAAAGTTTGGCCAAATGGAATTGTTGAAAATTGAAGAATTACAGCCGCTCCAAAAAAGGGTATTAGTTGAAAAACATATAATAAGCCCTCATCTAGCTGAAGATTCACCATATGGGGCAGTTCTATTAACCGAAAATGAAGAAGTTAGTATTATGATTAATGAAGAGGATCATATTCGGATTCAATGCTTGTATCCAGGTTTGCAATTATCTGAAGCGTTGGATGCTGCGAATGAAATCGATGATTGGCTTGAAAGTAATATTCAATACGCATTTGATGAAAAACACGGCTATTTAACCAGTTGTCCTACTAACGTTGGTACAGGTCTACGTGCTTCGGTCATGATGCACTTGCCAGGGTTAATGTTAACACAGCAAATTAATAAAATTATTCCTGCAATTCACCAATTAGGTCTTGTTGTTAGAGGAATTTATGGTGAAGGTAGCGAAGCATTAGGTAATATATTTCAAATTTCTAATCAAATCACACTTGGTAAATCAGAAGAGGACATTGGCCGTGACCTAAAAGGGGTTGTAAGTCAACTCATTTCACAAGAAAGGTCGGCCCGTGAAGCATTACGAAAAACTTCGAACATACAATTAGAAGACAGGGTATTCAGATCATTAGGTGTGTTATCTAATAGCCGAATTATTGAATCGAAAGAAGCAGCTAGATGTTTATCCGATGTTCGGCTTGGAATAGATATGGGTTATATTGATAAAATGCCTAAGACAATCTTAAATGAATTAATGATATTGACCCAGCCAGGATTCTTACAGCAATATGCTGGGGGTTCATTAAGACCACATGAAAGAGACATCAGACGGGCAGCATTAATTAGGGAACGAATAAAAATGGAGCAAGAAAAATAGTGGGGAGGAAAAGAATATGATGTTCGGCCGTTTTACTGAAAGAGCGCAGAAAGTTCTAGCTTTAGCACAAGAGGAAGCGATTCGTCTTGGTCATAACAATATTGGAACAGAGCACATTTTATTGGGGTTAACTCGGGAAGGTGAAGGGATTGCTGCGAAAGCCCTTTATGGACTTGGGCTAGGTTCTGAAAAAATCCAAAAAGAAGTAGAAAATTTAATTGGCAAAGGACAGGATGCTTCTCAAACCATTCACTATACTCCAAGAGCTAAAAAGGTCATTGAATTATCGATGGATGAAGCACGAAAATTAGGGCATTCTTATGTAGGGACCGAGCATATTCTCCTTGGCTTAATCCGAGAAGGAGAAGGGGTTGCTGCCCGAGTACTTAATAATTTGGGAGTTAGTTTAAATAAGGCAAGACAGCAAGTTCTTCAACTATTAGGAAGTAATGAGTCTGGCGGGCATCAAGGCGGGGCATCAGCAAGTGCTAATACGCCGACGCTAGATAGCCTTGCACGGGATCTAACATCAATTGCCCGCGAAGGAAGCCTGGATCCTGTTATTGGGCGCGGTAAGGAAATTCAACGTGTGATTGAAGTGTTAAGCCGTCGGACAAAAAATAATCCGGTATTAATTGGAGAGCCTGGTGTAGGTAAAACAGCCATTGCAGAAGGACTCGCCCAACAAATTGTCAATAACGAAGTTCCTGAAATTTTGCGTGATAAACGCGTTATGACGCTAGATATGGGGACAGTCGTTGCAGGGACAAAATACCGCGGTGAATTTGAAGATCGTTTGAAAAAAGTCATGGATGAAATTCGCCAAGCAGGAAATATTATTCTTTTCATTGATGAGTTGCATACATTGATTGGTGCGGGTGGTGCAGAAGGGGCTATTGATGCTTCCAATATCTTAAAACCATCGCTTGCTCGTGGAGAACTCCAATGTATTGGAGCAACCACACTGGATGAATATCGCAAATATATCGAAAAAGATGCCGCTTTAGAACGACGATTCCAGCCAATTCGTGTCGATGAACCAACAGCGGAAGAATCAATTCAGATTTTAGAAGGGTTACGTGACCGGTATGAAGCCCATCACCGTGTCTCCATTACAGATGAAGCGATTAAGGCAGCTGTTAAACTATCAGACCGCTATATCTCTGATCGCTTCCTGCCAGATAAAGCGATTGATTTAATCGATGAAGCAGGTTCCAAGGTACGTCTTCGTTCCTTTACCACTCCACCTAATTTAAAAGAATTAGAAGTGAAGCTTGAGGAAGTACGAAAGGAAAAGGATTCTGCAGTCCAAAGTCAAGAATTTGAAAAAGCGGCTTCTTTACGGGATACGGAGCAGCGTTTGCGTGAACAACTAGAGGAAACAAAGAAGAACTGGAAAGAAAAGCAAGGGAAAGAAAACAATGAAGTAACAGTTGAAGATATTGCAAGTGTTGTTTCAAGCTGGACCGGTGTCCCTGTTTCCAAGCTAGCTCAAACAGAGATGACGAAGCTGCTTAATTTAGAGGAAGTTCTCCATTCTCGTGTCATTGGCCAGGAGGAGGCTGTTAAGGCAGTATCTAAGGCTGTCCGTCGTGCCAGAGCAGGATTAAAAGATCCAAAACGGCCAATTGGCTCCTTCGTTTTCTTAGGACCGACTGGTGTAGGGAAAACAGAATTAGCCCGTGCCCTTGCTGAAGCCATGTTTGGTGACGAGGATGCGATGATTCGGATTGACATGTCCGAGTATATGGAGAAGCATTCTACCTCTCGTCTTGTTGGTTCACCGCCAGGATATGTCGGCTATGAGGAAGGCGGACAATTAACAGAGAAGGTTCGCAGAAAGCCATATTCCGTTGTTTTGCTTGATGAAATTGAAAAGGCACATCCAGATGTATTTAATATCCTTTTGCAGGTTCTAGAAGATGGCCGTTTGACTGATTCAAAAGGAAGAACAGTAGATTTCCGTAATACCGTCTTGATTATGACATCCAATGTTGGTGCTGAAGCATTAAAACGGAACAAGTATGTCGGCTTTAATATTCAGGATGGCGAACAGGATTATAAAGACATGAAGGGGAAAGTAATGGGCGAATTAAAGAAAGCCTTCCGCCCTGAATTCTTGAACCGTATTGATGAAATTATTGTTTTCCATGCGTTGGAGAGAAAGCATCTTGAAGAGATTGTAACTTTACTTTCAGAGCAGTTAATTAAACGCTTAAAAGAGCAAAATATTTCTTTAGAATTAACTTTAGCAGCAAAGGAAAAAATTTCTCAGGAAGGTTATGACCCTGAGTATGGGGCAAGACCATTGCGCCGTGCGATTCAAAAGCATATTGAAGACCGACTTTCAGAAGAACTATTAAAAGGAACATTATTAACAGGTCAGCATGCGGTGATCGATGTTGATAATGGAGAATTTATTGTTCGAATGGAAGAGAAAACAAGTTTGGTAAAATAGAAATGTAATCAATTAGTGTTGCTATACCATGAGAGGTACACGTTAATAAAGCTAAACCGTGTACCTCTTTTTTTAATTATTTGTAATGTTTCAACGAGAGGATCGAAGTAGAATGGCAAAACGTAAGACAAAGTTTATGTGTCAGGAGTGCGGGTATGAATCTCCAAAGTGGATGGGGAAATGCCCTGGCTGCGGTGAATGGAATAAGATGGTCGAAGAAGTTGAAGTAACTGGTGCAACAAGAAGAGGGGCATTCGCCCATTCCCAAGGCGGATCAGGACTGTTAACCAAACCAATGCCGATCAATTCCATTGAAATGGAGAATGAACCAAGGATTCAAACGGACTTAAATGAATTAAACCGGGTACTTGGCGGGGGTGTGGTCAAGGGATCCTTAGTGCTGATTGGCGGAGACCCTGGAATCGGTAAATCAACGCTTCTGTTACAGGTATCATCGCAATTAGCGAATAAAGGAAATAAGGTTTTATACATATCTGGTGAGGAATCATTACGGCAAACAAAGCTTCGTGCGGAGCGATTAGGAATATCCTCTGAAAATCTCCTCGTTTACTCTGAAACGAATCTTGAGGAAATTAACCGGACCATTGATAGTACAAATCCAAGCTTTGTCATTATTGATTCTATCCAAACGGTATTTCACCCAGATGTGACAAGCGCGCCTGGGAGTGTCTCACAGGTGCGTGAGTGTACCTCGGAATTAATGAGAATTGGGAAAACCAAAGGGATTGCGATCTTTATTGTTGGACACGTAACCAAAGAAGGATCGATAGCCGGCCCTAGGCTGTTAGAGCATATGGTGGATACCGTCCTCTATTTTGAAGGTGAAAGACATCATACCTATCGGATTTTACGGGCAGTTAAAAACCGTTTTGGTTCAACCAATGAAATGGGAATCTTTGAAATGAAAGAATTCGGTCTTGAAGAAGTGGCAAATCCCTCCGAGATATTTTTAGAAGAGCGTTCACGAGGTGCTGCTGGCTCAACGGTGGTCGCATCGATGGAAGGGACAAGGCCGGTCCTCGTTGAAATTCAAGCGTTAATTTCCCCCACTAGCTTTGGGAACCCAAGAAGAATGGCCACAGGAATTGACCATAACCGTGTGCCGCTTTTGATGGCGGTATTAGAAAAGCGAGTTGGGATGCTTCTTCAGAATCAGGATGCTTACCTAAAAGTTGCAGGAGGCGTAAAATTAGATGAACCAGCAATTGATTTAGCCGTTGCTGTCAGTATTGCGTCAAGCTTTAGAGATAAACCAACAAGACCAACCGATTGTATTATTGGAGAAGTCGGGTTAACCGGTGAAGTAAGAAGGGTTTCAAGGATTGAGCAGCGTGTCCAGGAAGCGGCCAAGCTAGGATTTGAGCGAGTCATTCTACCAGCTAATAATCTTAGCGGCTGGAAGGGCCCAAACGGAGTTGAACTCATTGGTGTGAAGTCAGTGAGCGAAGCATTAAAAGCAGCGTTAGGAGTGTAGCAGATGGAGAGTAAAAAGCTTGGTGAGCATACCGTAAGTGAAGTTTTACAGTTCCTTGCACCTGGTACACCCATTCGCGAGGGAATCGACAATGTGCTCCGTGCGAACACAGGCGGGCTTATTGTCATTGGTTTTAACGAAAAGGTAAAAAGTATCGTTGACGGCGGCTTTGAAATCAATTGCCCATTTTCGCCCAGCTTTTTATATGAACTAGCAAAAATGGACGGGGCCATTATCCTCAATGAATTAGGAAATAAAATTCTTTTTGCCAATGCCCAGTTAGCCCCTGATTCCGATATACCTTCTTCTGAAACAGGGATGCGGCACCGCACAGCAGAAAGAGTAGCGAAACAAACAAAAGCTCTAGTGATTGCCATTTCCCAAAGAAGAAATGTCATTACCCTGTATCAAGGGAATTTTCGCTATGCATTAAAAGATATTGCGGTAATTTTAACAAAAGCCAATCAAGCCATTCAGACGCTTGAGAAGTATAAAACCGTTTTGGAACAAAGTATCAGCAATTTGAGTATCCTAGAGTTCGAGGAATCCGTAACCTATAACGATTTTTTACTTGTTCTCCATCGTTTTGAAATGGTCTTAAAGATTAAGAATGAACTTCTAACCTATTTACATGAGTTAGGAACAGAAGGTCGTCTCATTCGTTTACAATTGAATGAAATATTAACAGATCTCGAAGACGAGACAATGCTCATTATTAAAGATTATGCCTTCGACAGAGACATCAAGGCCAGAGAAGTGATTGGACGGATGCAGGCCATGGCTACGAGCGGTACCATTGAGGATATGGTCTTATTAAAATTGATGGGATACCTTGGCTATGTGCACCTTGATGAGAATAAAAGTCCGCGCGGCTACAGAATTCTTAATAAAATTCCAAGACTTCCATCCATCATTATTGAAAATCTCATCAGCAGTTTTGGTGAGCTTTCAAAAATAATAACCGCAACAGTGGAAGAACTTGATGATGTGGAAGGAATCGGGGAAGTTCGTGCCAAAAAGATTAAGGAAGGCTTTAAATTGATCAAAGAGCGGTTATACACCGATCGCCATCTATAAAAGCAATTATATCTAGGTTCCTAAAAGTTAAAAAAATCCAATTGTTTGACAGAAAAATTATCCAATGCTACCCTAGGGGAGAATCTTCAACCTATTAATTTTCACTAACAAATTAAATTTAATACGTTTTTGTAATCGAAAAATAATCTGTAAATTAAGGTTTCATTTCCATGAATATGTTTATAATGAATAGAGGAGGTGAAGGAATGTTAAAACGTATTGTGCAGGCTTGCTTCCTCATTATAGGTGGTACGCTTGGTATTTTGTTATTACCGGAATTGTTCAATTTACTTCATATCAATGACATTCCCTTAATTAACAACTCGTATATCACTGCTATTATAGGTGCTATTATTTTTTATCTTATTACCTTTTGGGCAGTAGATTATGTTTTTAACTTTATTAAATGGGCTGAAGATTCTTTAGTGAAAGTTCCTGTAACAGATGTCCTTTTTGGTAGTGTAGGTCTATTCTTTGGATTGTTGGTTGCGTTTTTAATCGGCTTTGCCCTGAATGCCGTGCAAGTCCCAATATTAAATGCTGTGGCTCCGATATTACTGACCATTTTGTTTGGTTATCTCGGCTTTCAGGTGGGCTTCAAGAAGAGAGATGAATTATTAGGTCTTTTTGGAAACCGCGGTAACAAGAAAAAATCCAGTGAGGAAGAGAATGATAAGGAAGTTAATCATCCTTTGAAAATATTAGATACGAGCGTTATCATTGATGGGCGCGTTGCTGATATTTGTCAGACTGGATTTTTAGAAGGAACGATTGTTATTCCACAGTTCGTCCTTGAGGAATTACAGCATATTGCCGATTCTTCCGATGTGTTAAAACGAAATCGCGGCCGCAGAGGCTTGGATATATTAAACCGAATTCAAAAGGAACTCGCCATAAAGGTAGAAATTTATGAGGGCGATTTTGAGGAAATTAGTGAAGTGGACTCAAAGCTCGTTAAATTAGCTAAAATAACCAATGGCATCTTGGTCACGAATGATTTTAATCTGAATAAAGTCTGTGAATTGCAAAATGTATCTGTGTTAAACATCAATGATTTAGCAAATGCCGTCAAGCCTGTTGTCCTTCCTGGTGAGGAATTAACCGTTCAAGTCATTAAGGATGGAAAAGAATATCATCAGGGCGTTGCTTATTTAGATGACGGAACGATGATTGTGGTCGAGGAAGGTAGAGAGTATATCGGGAAAAGAATCGAGGTTCTCGTAACGAGTGTTCTCCAGACATCGGCAGGACGAATGATATTTGCCAAGCCCAAATTATTAGAAAAAGCACTTTAGCTTAAAAAGCGGAAGCGCCTTGCTCAGGGGCGACAAGCATAAGACGAGCCGGCGGGAAGGTCGTTCTTTGACCTTCCCGCTGGATTGGCTGTAGACCATAGAGCCTTTAGGCGCTCCTCAGAAAAGCTAACGCTTTTCTTTCGTGCGAGGCTTCGCTCCGAAGCATAATCTTATGGAGCTAGATTAGATATTAGATAGAGTGGGGTAATGATATGACCTACCAAGTCATTCTCCCGGCAGCGGGCCAGGGAAAAAGAATGGGAGCAGGGAAAAATAAGCTTTTATTGGAACTTAACGGTATTCCTGTTCTAATCCATACATTAAGGGTGTTTGAACAGGATGAAGCTTGCAGCGGGATTATTTTAGCGATTCACCCACAGGATAAACCAGAATTTCAAGTGTTACTCGATCGGTATCATGTGACGAAGGTAAATAACTTAGTACCGGGTGGAAATGAACGTCAAGATAGTATTTATAATGCACTTAAATCAGTCGAAACCGACGGGATTATTCTTGTGCATGATGCGGCACGTCCTTTTATCTTAAAAGAACATATCCACCGTTTAATTGAAATGGCTGAAGAAACAGGTGCAGCTATTTTGGGAGTGCCGGCAAAAGACACCATGAAAAAGATAAATGATGGTGTGGTAGTTGAAACTGTCGAACGTTCAAGCTTGTGGGCTGTTCAAACCCCACAAGCTTTTCGCATTTTGCTGCTTAAGGAAGCGTATGAAAGGGCCGAAAAGGATCATTTTCTGGGGACCGATGACGCTAGTTTGGTTGAGCGGCTTCACTATCCTGTTGCGGTGGTAGAAGGCGATTACGATAATATAAAACTAACCACACCAGAAGACTTGTTCTTTGCTGAAGCGATAATAGAAAAGCGGAAGCGCCTTGACCAGGGAAAAAAGTAGTTCATTTTTTCCTAGGCGCTCCTCGAAAAAGCTATCGCTTTTCCTTCGTGCGATGCTTTGCTTCCGAAGCTTATTCTTGTGTAGCTAGACAATAGAAAAAAAGGGGTTTTTAATGATGTTTCGAATTGGTCAGGGCTTTGATGTCCATCAATTAACAGAAGGGCGCCCGCTAATCATTGGTGGGATTACAATCCCTTATGAAAGGGGTTTGCTAGGTCATTCAGATGCTGATGTGTTATTACATACGGTTTCCGATGCCTGCCTTGGTGCGATTGGGGAAGGCGATATTGGCAAACACTTTCCGGATACCGATCCAAATTTTAAAGATGCTGACTCCGCGAAGCTGATGGAGCATGTATGGCAATTGGTGAAAAATAAAGGGTACGAGCTTGTGAATGCCGATTGTACAATTATTGCTCAACAGCCAAAAATGGCACCCTATATTGAGCAAATGCGCGGTAGGATTGCGGAATTACTAGAGGCAGCACCTGAACAAGTCAATGTAAAGGCGACAACAACAGAAAAGCTAGGCTTCACTGGCAGAGGGGAAGGCATTGCCTCCCAGGTGGTTGTATTGTTAAAAAAGGTTAACAATTAACCTTTTACAGTGAAGGGCACAATGATACAATGAATCAGATAAAAACATATGGTAAAGCTGTCTAGCTCCAGCTCCTAGGGGCTTTTGCTTTTCGAGAATGGAGGCATTATAGTTATGTCAAACGAAGTTCGTGTAAGATATGCTCCAAGTCCAACGGGACATTTACATATTGGAAACGCCCGTACTGCATTATTTAATTATTTATTTGCACGCCATCATGGCGGGAAATTTATTATCCGAATTGAAGATACCGATAAAAAGCGGAATATTGAAGGCGGAGAAGAAAGCCAGTTAAAATATTTAAAATGGCTTGGGATGGATTGGGACGAGAGTGTCGACGTTGGCGGCGAATATGGTCCCTATCGCCAATCTGAGCGTAATGATCTTTATGAAACCTACTACAACCAATTATTAGCAAATGGCCATGCCTATAAATGTTATTGTACAGAAGCTGAGATTGAAGAAGAGCGGGAAGCCCAGAGCGAAAGAGGGGAAACACCACATTATTCTGGTAAATGCCGTCATTTAACCGATGAACAACGCCGTCAATTTGAAAGCGAAGGCCGCCAGCCAAGCATCCGCATCCTCGTACCTGAAGGGAAAACCTATGCGTTTGATGATATGGTCAAAGGCAGCGTTTCGTTTGAATCGGAAGGGATGGGTGATTGGGTCATCATTAAAAAGGATGGCACTCCGACCTATAACTTTGCTGTAACAATTGATGATTATTTAATGAAAATCTCTCATGTACTCCGTGGCGATGATCATATTTCTAACACGCCAAAGCAATTGATGGTCTATGAAGCATTAGGCTGGGAGCCGCCAATTTTTGGACATATGACTTTGATTGTCAATGAAAGCCGCAAAAAGTTAAGTAAGCGTGATGAGTCCATCATTCAGTTTATTGAACAATATGAAGAATTGGGTTATATTCCAGAAGCATTATTTAACTTTATCACCTTACTCGGCTGGTCGCCGGCAGGTGAAGAAGAAATTTACTCTAAGAACGAGTTTATTGAAATATTTGATGCGAATCGCCTTTCCAAATCCCCAGCATTATTTGATAAGCAAAAGCTGTTATGGATGAATAACCAATATATGAAAAAAATTGAGATGAACCGTGTAGTTGATCTGGCTATGCCTCACTTAATTAAGGCAGGCCGAATAAGTGAAAGCATGACAGATGAACAGTATCAATGGCTCCAAGGACTTGTAGCTCTTTTACAGGAAAAAATGAGCTTTGGTGCTGAAATCGTGGAATTATCAGATATGTTCTTTCAAGAGGATGCCATCTATGAAGAAGATGCGAAGGAAATTTTAGCAGCAGAAACAGTCCCAGAAGTGTTAAGGGCATTTTCACATGAACTTGACCAACTGGAAAATTTCCGCGCTGATGGTATAAAGACAGCCATGAAGGCAGTTCAAAAGTCGACCGGTCAAAAGGGGAAAAATCTATTTATGCCAATTCGTGCGGCGGTAACAGGTCAAACACATGGACCAGACCTGCCAATGGCAATTGAACTTTTAGGTAAAGATAAGGTTCAAACGAGAATTAATAAAATTATTAGTTAACATTGGGGAAGAAATGTAATATAGTAGAGTAAACAATTATATAGTTACTAAAGTGTAGAAGAGGATAAGTAAAAAAAGGATGCTTTAAAGAGAAAACCATCACCGGCTGAAAGTGGTTTAAGCCTCTCGTTTTTTGAAATGCACCTCTGAGCCCTGTTTCGAAAAGAGTCAACTTCTAGTAGAAATGGGCGGAACCTATCCGTTAACAGGTAGAGTGAGACCCATATTAAGCTTTCCGTTACCAAAACGAGCTTTTCGGTCTAATCAGAGTGGAACCGCGCATAAGCGTCTCTGTCGTTAAGACAGAGGCGCTTTTTTGTTTACCAAACAATAGGGGGAGAATGGAAATGTTCAAGAAGTTGAGGGAGGACGTTGAGGTTGTTTTTGAACAAGATCCTGCAGCAAGAAGTTATTTAGAAGTCATCTTGACGTATTCAGGCTTGCATGCCATTTGGTCACATCGATTCGCGCATGCACTCTTTAATCGGAAATTCTATTTTCTAGCCAGGGTTATTTCGCAAGTAAGCCGGTTTTTTACCGGAATTGAAATTCATCCTGGGGCAAAAATAGGCAGAAGATTTTTTATTGACCATGGTATGGGCGTTGTTATAGGGGAAACGTGTGAAATTGGGGATAATGTAACTATATATCAAGGGGTAACACTTGGTGGAACGGGTAAAGAGAAAGGAAAGCGGCATCCGACAATTAAGGATAATGTCCTGATTGCCACAGGTGCAAAGGTGCTTGGTTCGATAACCGTTGGAGAAAATTCCAAAATTGGCGGCGGCTCGGTTGTTTTGATAGAGGTACCCCCTAACTCAACGGTAGTTGGGATTCCAGGGAGAGTGGTGATCCAGGATGGAAGAAGAATTACAAGAGATTTGAACCACTGTGACTTACCAGACCCTGTAGCAGACCGCTTAAGGGAAATGCAAAATGATCTGGATAAATTAATGCACGAACTCGAAGAATTAAAAGGAGAAAGGATAAAAGTCAATGGCCATTCAACTTTATAATACACTAACGCGCAAAAAGGAAACATTCGTACCGCTCGAAGAAGGAAAAGTGAAAATGTATGTTTGCGGTCCGACGGTCTATAATTATATTCATATCGGTAATGCACGTCCGGCAATCGTCTTTGATACCGTTCGGCGCTATTTGGAATATCGCGGCTATGATGTTCAATATGTTTCCAATTTTACCGATGTCGATGACAAATTGATTCGGGCAGCCAATCAGTTAGGAGAAAGTGTTCCGGCGATTGCGGACCGATTTATCAATGCTTATTTTGAAGATGTGACGGCATTAGGCTGCCAAAAGGCAGATGTTCATCCACGGGTAATGGAAAACATGGACATTATCATTGATTTTATTAATCAATTAGTCGAAAAAGGCTACGCTTATGAATCTGCAGGGGATGTTTATTTCCGGACAAGAAAATTCGATGAATATGGTAAGCTATCGCATCAATCCATTGATGACCTGCAGGTAGGTGCAAGAATTGAAGTCGGCGATAGGAAACAAGACGACTTAGACTTTGCCCTATGGAAAGCGGCCAAGGAAGGCGAAATCTTCTGGGAGAGTCCGTGGGGACTTGGCCGGCCGGGCTGGCATATCGAGTGCTCGGCAATGGCGAAAAAGTATCTTGGCGAAACCATTGATATTCATGCCGGTGGACAGGATTTGACCTTCCCGCATCATGAAAATGAAATTGCCCAGTCAGAAGCACTGTCAGGAAAATTATTTTCTCGTTACTGGATGCACAATGGCTATATCAATATTGATAATGAAAAAATGTCTAAATCATTAGGAAATTTCGTCCTTGTTCATGACATTATTAAAAAACATAATCCGCAAGTGTTACGGTTTTTTATGTTATCCGTTCATTACCGCAATCCGATTAATTACAGCGAGGAATTACTGGAGAGTACGAGAGCAGCATTTGATCGCATAACCACCTCTTATCAAAACTTAAAGCATCGGAAAGAAGCGAGTACTGACTTAACAGGTTCGAATCAGGTATGGCTTGAAGGTATTGCAAAAAGGCAAGAGGAATTTATTGAGGCAATGGATGATGATTTCAATACAGCTAAAGCTATTTCCGTTTTATTCGACCTTTCAAAACTGGCTAATTATTATCTTTTAGAAAAAAATACAGCTGTAGAAGTCATTGATTCCTTTACAAAACAATTTGAAAAGTTATTCCATGTCTTAGGGCTGACATTTGAAAAAGAAGAAATGCTCGATGAAGAAATCGATGCGCTGATTGAAAAGCGAATCCAAGCTCGAAAAGACCGTAATTTCCAATTGTCTGACCAAATAAGAGATCAGCTAAAGGAAATGAATATTATTTTAGAAGATACACCGCAGGGTACAAGGTGGAAAAGAGGCTAATTCATGCTTGAATATGAAAATACAGTGGATGTTAAACAATTGAATAGTCTCGCTCTTGCCTATATGGGTGACGCGATTTATGAAACCTATGTAAGGCGCCACCTTCTCTACAGCGGTAAGGTAAGACCGAATCAGTTACACCGCACCGGGACCACTTACGTGTCGGCAAAAGCACAAAGCCAAATTCTTTTTCAAATGATGGATCATAAACTGCTGGATGAAGAAGAATTAGCGGTGGTCATGCGCGGTAGAAATGCAAAATCAGGCACTGTTCCTAAAAATACAGATGTCCAAACTTATCACTACAGTACAGCATTTGAAGCATTGATGGGTTATCTGTATTTAACGAGTAAAAAAGAACGTTTAGAAGAGCTTATTAGCAGGGCATTTTCATATGTGGAGCAAAGAAAGGAGGAACGCTAGGATGGAACAACAAGAATATATTGTAGGCAAAAATCCAGTCATCGAAGCGCTTAAATCAGAAAGGGATATTAATAAAATATTAATTGCCGAAGGATCGCAGCGTGGGCAAATGCAGCAAATTACGCAATTAGCAAAAGAAGCAAATGTGATTGTTCAATTTGTTCCTAAGAAAAAAATTGACCAAATCGCGGATGAAAATCATCAAGGAGTTCTTGCCTATGTTGCTGCCTATCAATATGCGGAAATGGATGATTTGTTTGCAGCAGCAGAAAAGAAAAATGAACCGCCATTCTTTTTATTGCTGGACGAAATTGAGGATCCTCATAACCTTGGGTCGATCATGAGAACAGCCGATTCAGTCGGTGCACATGGCATCATTATTCCAAAGCGTCGGGCTGTCGGCCTAACAGCAACAGTTGCCAAAGCTTCGACAGGTGCGATTGAATATATCCCAGTGGTCCGTGTCACTAATATGGCGCGAACCATCGATGAACTTAAGGAACGAGGTATTTGGATTGCCGGAACAGATGCAAAAGGCAAAGATGATTACCGAAGATTAGACGGGACGCTGCCACTGGGCTTGGTGATTGGCAGTGAAGGAAAAGGCATGGGAAGACTCATCCGCGATAAATGTGATTTTCTCATTCATTTGCCAATGGTTGGTAAAGTAACCTCGTTAAATGCTTCTGTTGCGGCGGCTTTACTGATGTATGAGGTATATCGAAAACGACACACACTTGAGGGATAGTAATGGATATCCTGCTTGTGGACGGTTACAACATCATCGGAGCCTGGCCTGAACTAAGAGCTTTAAAGGATCATGATTTACCTGCTGCACGGGACCGCTTAGTGGAAAGAATGGCTGAATACCAAGCCTATTCAGGCTTCCGTGTGATTGTGGTATTCGATGCCTATTATGTACAAGGGACGGAAAAGAAGTATAAAAATCATAAAATAGAAGTTATCTTTACGAAAGAAAATGAGACGGCAGATGAGCGGATTGAAAAAATGGCCATTAGTTTAAGCAATCGAAGAACACAAATTCATGTAGCGACTTCCGACTTTACAGAGCAATGGGCTATTTTTGGACAAGGGGCATTAAGGAAGTCTGCACGTGAATTGCTCATTGAAATGTCTTCGATTGAAAGAGGCATCGAAAAGAAAGTGAAAACCATTCGAGAAAAAAGACCCGTTTCTAAAATAAAGATGAGTACGGAAATGGCAGAAATTTTCGAAAAGTGGCGCAGAGGACAAAAGTGAACGTGGACTTATAAAAAATTGTCATGTATACTATTACTATCTATGCTTGTTCGGTGGAGGGGATCTACTTTGAGTACGGACTTCGGAACAAAGGTCAACCAGCAGTTCCTGATAATGGAAGACGAAGGAATTGTTGATTTAGTGCACCAAGGTGATAGTGAAGCATTGGATTACTTAATCCATAAGTATCGTAATTTTGTACGTGCAAAAGCAAGGTCCTATTTTTTAATCGGTGCAGATAAGGAAGATATTGTCCAAGAAGGTATGATTGGACTGTATAAGGCAATTCGTGACTTTCGGGAGGACAAGCTTACCTCCTTCAAGGCATTTGCAGAGCTTTGTATAACTCGTCAAATCATTACAGCAATCAAAACCGCCACAAGGCAGAAGCATATCCCGTTAAATTCATACGTTTCATTGGACAAGCCAATCTACGATGAAGAATCGGACCGAACATTAATGGATGTTTTGTCAGGGACAAAGGTTCTTGACCCAGAGGAACTGATTATAAATCAGGAAGAATTTGACCATATCGAAGTGAAAATGACTGAATTATTAAGTGATTTAGAAAGGAAGGTATTGGCTCTCTACTTAGATGGTCAATCATACCAAGAAATTTCTGAAGAGCTAAACCGCCATGTGAAATCAATTGATAATGCCCTGCAGCGTGTCAAAAGAAAGCTGGAAAGATATTTAGAACTTCGTGAATTTTCACTTTGATGATTAAATTTGTCATATAATTGAACCATTCCCGAGGGTTATTGACAATAATTAGGACTCATGTTACATTTTTAAGGATATAATAGAAAATTGGGTAAAGGTGTCGACTATGAGTAAAAAAGTAATCCTTTCCTGTGCTGATTGCGGCTCGCGAAATTACTCGACGATCAGCAAGCAGACACAAACAGAGAGATTAGAATTGAAAAAATTCTGCAAAACCTGCACCACCCATACCATTCATAGAGAAACGAAATAATGATCATAGATTTTTGCAGTTATTTTTAGATCTTGGGGGTTACAGAAATGCAGCGCATAACTAAATTCTTCAGTGATATTTTCCGTGAGATGAGAAAAGTTAGCTGGCCAAAACGTGGGGAACTAACTCGCTCGACGCTTACTGTACTATCGACCGTTGTTTTTTTTGCAGCGTTCTTTGCGGTTCTAGATTTAGGGATTTCAAAATTGATTCGCTTAATTCTTGAATAATAAATCAACTTTCATGGTATAATGGTGATTAATAAAGGAATTTTTATCTAAAGCCCGTTTCACGGGTTTTTTGTTTGTTTGGAAATCATGAAATAATTATTATGGATATCTTGGAATAGTTCTCTGAATCCAGCTCCAGCGCCCAGCGGCTAGTGGACTTCGCTCTCCGCCCTACGATAAGTCAACATCGAATCGCTAACGCTCTCCGTGTTTCCTTTATCTCAGTTGGAGTGCTCCAGTCCATACGCAGCTAAACGGGCGCTTGCGCCTTTTGTTTTTGAATAAGAAATAGGGAGGGACGGACGTTCAAGTCCTCTTAAATGGAAAAAAATTGGTATGTTTTACATACTTACTCAGGTTATGAAAATAAGGTAAAAGCGAATTTAGAAAAACGAGTCGAATCGATGGGTATGACAGATAAGATTTTCAGAGTGGTTGTCCCTGAAGAAGAAGAGACTGAGATCAAAAATGGCAAGACAAAAGTAGTAAAGCGCAAAGTGTTCCCTGGTTATGTATTAGTTGAAATTGTGATGACTGATGATTCTTGGTATGTGGTTCGGAATACCCCAGGTGTAACAGGCTTTGTCGGTTCATCTGGAGGTGGATCGAAGCCCACGCCATTGCTTCCAGAAGAAGTTGTCGTTATTTTAAAACGCATGGGGGTTTCCGAAAATCGCATCGATGCCAATTATGAAATTGGTGAAACGGTTCGCGTGAAGGAAGGTCCATTTGCTAACTTTACTGGGTCTGTGGAAGAAATGGATAAGGATCGCTCGAAACTGAAGGTTCTTGTCAATATGTTCGGACGTGACACCCCGGTAGAACTGGATTTCACACAAATCGAGAAGCTCGATTAAGAAAAGCGGAGCGTCCTTTTTGCAGCGATATTTAAAGAAAATAATGTTATATTGTAAAAAAACTTGAAATCATTATTAAAAAGTGGTAATATTTCATAGGTCAGTATGTCTCCACTGTGAGACAAGACTTATGTTAAGTTCTTTATGATCAATAGATAAAGACAGATGCCTGAGTGGGAGGATTCCTAACGGATTCCTATTACCACATCACGGACTTTAAGGAGGTGTGTCTCGTGGCTAAAAAAGTAATTAAAGTCGTTAAATTACAAATTCCTGCTGGGAAAGCTAATCCAGCGCCGCCAGTTGGACCTGCACTAGGTCAAGCCGGTGTAAATATCATGGGATTCTGTAAAGAATTTAACGCTCGTACAGCAGATCAAGCTGGTTTGATCATTCCTGTTGAAATCACGGTATTTGAAGACCGTTCATTTACATTTATTACGAAAACTCCTCCTGCTGCCGTTCTTTTGAAAGTAGCAGCTGGAATTCAGTCAGGTTCTGGTGAACCTAACCGTAATAAAGTAGCAACAGTAAAGCGTGATACAGTACGCGAGATTGCGGAACAAAAAATGCCTGACCTAAACGCAGCTAGCGTTGAAGCAGCAATGCGCATGGTCGAAGGTACTGCACGCAGCATGGGTATCGTCATCGAAGACTAATTCATGTAACTGTTCGTGTTGAATGAGTGGGGTTGCGTTTCTGCGCAACCTTTATTCGTGGGAGAATAATTCGCTAAAACCACAATCTAGGAGGAAATAAAAATGGCTAAAAAAGGTAAGAAGTATTTAGAAGCTTCAAAGCTTGTAGATCGCCTAAAGGCATATCCGATTGCAGAAGCAATTGATCTTGCTAAAAAAACAAACTTCACTAAATTCGATGCAACTCTAGAAGTAGCATTCCGTTTAGGTGTTGACCCTAAGAAAGCTGACCAACAAATCCGTGGTGCAGTTGTACTTCCAAACGGGACTGGTAAAACGCAACGCGTTCTAGTTTTCGCTAAGGGTGAAAAAGTAAAAGAAGCAGAAGCAGCTGGTGCTGATTATGTAGGTGATGCAGAGTACATCAACAAAATCCAACAAGGTTGGTTTGAATTTGATGTAATCGTAGCAACTCCTGACATGATGGGTGAAGTTGGTAAGCTTGGTCGTGTATTAGGACCTAAAGGTTTAATGCCAAACCCTAAAACAGGTACAGTTACATTTGATGTGACTCGTGCGATTAATGAAATTAAAGCTGGTAAAGTTGAATACCGTGTTGACAAGTCTGGTAACATTCACGTGCCAATCGGTAAAGCATCTTTCGAAAACGAGAAGCTTGTTGAAAACTTCAACACTATCTTTGAAACTATGGTAAAAGTGAAACCATCTGCAGCAAAAGGTACTTACATGAAGAACGTAACTGTTGCTTCAACAATGGGACCTGGCGTTAAAGTTGATCCTTCATCTGTAGCAGTTAAATAAATTTTACCAATTGACAATCTAGAATAGATTTTATATAATCTATTTTGTTGTTTAAAATAATAACATTTGTACTGAAGACAGCAGGTGCGCTAGGCGCGCTTAATTTCCTGCCGAGGTAATGCGATAGAATTGGCTGAATTATTCAGCTGTTGTATGCTGCCTCCATGTCACCGATTGATATGGAGGTTTTTATTTGCCTAGTATGAATGTAGACAATCTACAGGAGGTGTAAAGATGAGCAGTGTAATCGAACAAAAGCAACTAATCGTTAACGAAATTACTGATAAGTTAAAGAACAGTGTATCAACAGTTGTTGTTGATTATCGTGGTCTTTCAGTTGCAGAAGTTACTGAACTTCGTAAACAACTTCGCGAAGCAGGCGTTGAATTTAAAGTTTACAAAAACTCAATGGTTCGCCGTGCGGCTGAAGCTGCTGAACTTGCTGGATTAAACGCTGCATTAACAGGCCCTAACGCAATTGCGTTCAGTACTGAAGATGTAGTAGCACCAGCTAAGATCTTGAATGACTTTGCGAAAAAACATGAAGCACTTGAACTTAAAGCGGGTGTAATTGAAGGAAACGTTGCAACAGCCGAAGAAATTAAAGCTCTTGCAGACCTACCATCACGCGAAGGTTTACTATCTATGTTACTCAGCGTACTACAAGCTCCAATCCGCAACCTTGCTCTTGTTACAAAAGCAGTTGCAGAACAAAAAGAAGAACAAGGCGCGTAAGTTAGCCTGAATACGCACATCAAATAAATTTGAACGAAAACTAAGGAGGAAATTTATCATGACTAAAGAACAAATCATTGAAGCAGTTAAAACTATGACTGTTTTAGAACTTAACGATCTAGTAAAAGCAATCGAAGAAGAATTCGGCGTAACTGCTGCAGCTCCTGTTGCAATGGGTGGCGCAGCTGTAGCGGCTGTTGAAGAGCAAACTGAATTTGATGTTATCCTTGCTAGCGCTGGAGACCAAAAAATCAAGGTTATCAAAGCTGTTCGTGAAATCACTGGTCTTGGACTTAAAGAAGCAAAAGATCTTGTTGACAACACTCCAAAAGCTGTTAAAGAAGGCATTTCTAAAGAAGAAGCTGAAGAAGTTAAAGCTAAACTTGCTGAAGTTGGAGCAAACGTTGAAGTTAAGTAATAATCAAATAAAAAAGCTCGCTGTATAAGCGGGCTTTTTTTGGCTTAATTAAATTTTGATTTTGAGTTATTTTTCCTCGTTTATCTTCAATTATTAATATTCCTCGGAGGTGAGTCAGTTGTCTGAACACTACTATTCTCGAATGCAGAAGGTTGAAAGTGACCCGAAATTTTGGGACTACACTTTAAAAAATAACCAATTCCGTTTTAAAACGGATAACGGTGTTTTTTCAAAAAGAGAAGTAGATTTCGGCTCACGTTTATTAATTGAGTCTTTTGAAATGCCGAATGCAGATGGATTACTCCTGGATGTAGGCTGTGGCTATGGGCCCATTGGTCTTTCGATTGCAAAAACTTACCATGATCGTATGATACATATGGTTGATGTTAATGAACGGGCAATTGCATTGGCGAAGGAAAATGCAGAACTTAATCGGATCCAGAACGTTAAGATATATGAAAGTGATCGTTTGTTGAATGTAAAAGAAAAGACGTTTGCTGCTATTTTAACAAATCCTCCGATTAGAGCGGGGAAAAAAACGGTTCACGATATTTTTGAACAAAGCTTCGAGCATCTTACATCACAGGGTGAGCTCTGGGTTGTCATTCAAAAGAAACAAGGAGCACCATCTGCAATTGAAAAATTAAATAATTTATTTAATCACGTCGAAACTATTGACAAATCCAAAGGTTATTTTGTCATAAAGGCACAAAAAAGTTGACTTGAAAATGTCACTATGATAGCATTATAAAATGCCATCATAATAATTTCCGAATTATTCCTTTAAATACTTAATTTCTGTGTATAAAAAAGGGATATTAAGGAAATGATGACAAAATAATAGTTAAAATGTGAAAATGTGGTTTTTAGTAAAAAACCCTTTTTCTTTTTGTTTATTGGAAAGGAAGTAAAATTCTGATCCATAAACGCTTATAGATTTAATAATAACGCTTGATTTGAGGGGTGAATCAGTTGACAGGTCAACTAGTTCAGTATGGACGACACCGCCAACGAAGAAGTTACGCACGAATCAGTGAAGTTTTAGAATTACCAAATCTTATTGAAATCCAAACCTCTTCCTATCAATGGTTTCTTGATGAGGGTTTGCGTGAAATGTTCCAGGATATTTCACCAATAGAAGACTTTACTGGTAACCTATCACTAGAATTTATTGATTACAGCCTTGGCGATCCAAAGTATTCTGTTGAAGAATCAAAAGAACGGGACGTTACATATTCTGCTCCATTACGTGTAAAAGTACGTCTTGTAAACAAAGAAACAGGCGAAGTAAAAGATCAAGATGTTTTTATGGGTGATTTTCCACTTATGACTGAAACGGGTACGTTTGTCATTAACGGGGCAGAACGTGTTATCGTTTCACAATTAGTGCGTTCTCCGAGCGTTTACTTTAGTGGGAAACTCGATAAAAATGGAAAACGTGGCTACTCGGCTACTGTCATTCCGAACCGCGGCGCTTGGCTGGAATATGAAACAGACGCCAAAGATGTCGTATATGTGAGAATAGATCGTACTCGGAAACTGCCCGTTACGGTTCTTTTGCGTGCACTTGGCTTCGGTTCCGATCAAGAAATCATCGAATTGATCGGTGATAACGAGTACATCCGTAACACATTAGAGAAGGACAATACAGAAGGTGTTGACAAAGCGCTTCTAGAAATTTATGAGCGACTTCGTCCGGGTGAACCCCCTACTGTTGAAAACGCAAAGAGTCTATTAATTTCGCGTTTCTTCGATCCAAAGCGATATGATCTTGCGAATGTAGGTCGTTATAAAATTAATAAAAAGCTTCATATTAAAAACCGCTTATTCAACCAGCGCTTAGCAGAATCCCTTGCGGATCCTGAAACGGGCGAAATTATCGCTGAAAAGGGAACAGTTCTAGACAGGAGAAATCTGGATAGAGTGTTGCCGGCCTTAGAAAAGAATATTAATTTCAAAGGCTTCAATCCTTATGGCGGCGTAGTCGCTGAGGAAATTACTCTTCAGGACATTAAGATTTATGCTCCTGGCGATGAAAATGAAAAAGTAATTAATGTCTTAGGTAACGCCTATGTGGCCGAACCAATTAAAAATATTACACCTGCAGATATCATTGCATCGATTAGCTACTTCTTCAATTTATTGCATGGAGTAGGCGATACAGATGATATTGACCATCTAGGAAACAGACGTCTTCGCTCTGTAGGAGAACTCCTACAAAATCAGTTCCGAATCGGATTATCCCGTATGGAACGTGTTGTACGCGAAAGAATGTCAATCCAAGATACAGCAACAATCACACCACAGCAATTAATTAATATTCGTCCGGTTATTGCTTCGATAAAAGAGTTCTTCGGAAGCTCGCAATTATCGCAGTTCATGGATCAAACCAACCCGCTTGCTGAATTAACACACAAGCGTCGTCTATCTGCCTTAGGACCTGGTGGTTTAACGCGTGAGCGTGCCGGATTCGAAGTTCGTGACGTTCACTACTCTCACTATGGCCGTATGTGTCCGATCGAGACACCAGAGGGTCCGAACATTGGTCTAATTAACTCGTTATCATCTTATGCAAAAGTAAACCGTTTTGGGTTTATTGAAACACCTTACCGTCGTGTCGACCCTGATACAGGGAAAGTTACAAGCCGGATTGATTACTTAACTGCTGATGAAGAAGATAACTATGTTACAGCCCAAGCGAATTCTCGTCTAAGTGATGATGGTTCATTCGTCGATGAAGATGTTGTTGCTCGTTTCCGTGGTGAAAACACGGTAGTTAAACGTGAACGAATTGATTATATGGATGTATCGCCAAAGCAGGTTGTGTCTGCGGCAACAGCGTGTATCCCGTTCCTTGAAAACGATGACTCCAACCGTGCCCTTATGGGTGCGAACATGCAGCGTCAAGCAGTACCGCTTATGCAGCCAGAAGCTCCAAGAGTTGGAACGGGTATGGAATACGTATCCGGTAAAGACTCAGGTGCTGCGGTTATCTGTAAGCACGAAGGTATTGTTGAGCATGTAGAGGCCCGTGAAGTATGGGTACGTCGCATTAATGTTGTTGATGGTCAAGAGGTTAAAGGTAATCTTGATAAGTACCGTATGTTAAAATTCATCCGTTCCAATCAAGGAACATGTTATAACCAACGTCCAATTGTTGCTGTGGGCAACCGCGTAACAAAAGGCGAAATTCTTGCTGATGGTCCATCAATGGAACTTGGCGAATTAGCCCTTGGACGCAACGTCCTTGTTGCCTTTATGACATGGGATGGCTATAACTATGAAGATGCGATTATTATGAGTCAACGTCTTGTTAAAGATGATGTATACACATCTATCCATATCGAAGAATACGAGTCAGAATCTCGTGATACAAAGCTTGGACCTGAAGAAATTACACGTGATATTCCAAACGTGGGTGAAGATGCCCTTCGCAACTTGGATGAGCGTGGGATTATCCGTACCGGTGCTGAAGTTAAAGACGGAGATCTCCTAGTTGGTAAAGTTACGCCAAAAGGAGTTACAGAATTAACGGCAGAAGAACGTCTTTTACACGCAATTTTTGGTGAAAAGGCACGTGAAGTTCGTGATACGTCACTACGAGTTCCACATGGCGGCGGCGGAATTGTTCTTGATGTAAAAGTCTTTAATCGTGAAGATGGCGATGAACTGCCACCAGGTGTAAATCAACTGGTCCGTGTTTATATCGTTCAGAAGCGTAAGATTTCTGAGGGAGATAAAATGGCGGGACGTCATGGTAACAAAGGGGTAATCTCTCGTATTTTACCGGAAGAAGATATGCCATTTTTACCAGATGGTACACCTGTTGATATCATGTTAAATCCACTGGGCGTACCTTCACGGATGAACATTGGACAGGTGCTTGAACTTCACCTTGGGATGGCAGCTCGCTACTTAGGTATTCATGTCGCTTCTCCTGTATTTGATGGAGCGCGTGAAGAAGATGTTTGGGGAACGATTGAAGAAGCAGGAATGGCTCGTGATGCGAAAACGGTCCTTTATGATGGCCGTTCTGGGGAACCATTTGATAACCGTGTCTCTGTGGGTGTCATGTATATGATTAAGCTCGCACACATGGTCGATGATAAACTCCATGCCCGTTCAACTGGTCCTTACTCACTTGTTACGCAGCAGCCATTGGGCGGTAAAGCTCAATTTGGCGGACAGCGCTTTGGTGAGATGGAAGTTTGGGCACTTGAAGCATACGGAGCAGCATACACACTTCAAGAAATTCTTACTGTTAAATCAGATGACGTTGTTGGTCGTGTGAAAACATATGAAGCGATTGTTAAAGGCGAAAATGTTCCAGAACCTGGTGTTCCTGAATCATTCAAAGTATTAATTAAAGAACTTCAGAGTCTTGGAATGGATGTAAAAATTCTTTCTGGTGATGAAGAAGAAATCGAAATGCGCGATACGGAAGATGACGATGACTTACAACAAGTCGATACGTTAAACATCGTTCCTGAGCAAGCATTTGAATCTGAAAAAGTCGGTTCAAAAGAGTAATAATATATGCTAGTTGGAGTGCAATCTGCACTCCAACTTAAATTGATTCCTAGCTGCAGCGCGCAACCCCTCGAGGTCATAAGCCAAAATCCTCCAGAAGGCAAAAGACGCCTTCTTGCGGATTTCGTCTTATGCTTGTCGGGGCTAAGACGCGCGCTTCCGCTTTATAACGCAATAAGGGTAAAACCTGGAGATATCAAAAGGGAGGTAGGCCCCTTGCTGGATGTTAATAATTTTGAGTATATGAAGATTGGTCTTGCTTCACCGGACAAAATCCGTTCATGGTCTTTCGGAGAAGTCAAAAAACCAGAAACGATTAACTATCGTACATTAAAGCCTGAAAAGGATGGTTTATTCTGTGAACGAATTTTCGGTCCAACGAAGGACTGGGAATGTCATTGCGGGAAGTACAAACGTGTCCGTTATAAAGGCGTTGTATGTGACCGCTGTGGTGTGGAAGTAACTCGTGCTAAAGTTCGTCGTGAACGAATGGGGCACATCGAGCTTGCTGCACCAGTTTCACATATATGGTACTTTAAAGGAATTCCAAGCCGAATGGGACTTGTTTTAGACATGTCACCAAGGGCTTTGGAGGAAATCATCTACTTTGCTTCTTATGTAGTGACGGAATCCGGTGATACAGCTCTTGATAAAAAGCAGCTATTATCTGAAAAAGAATATCGGGCATACCGTGAAAAGTACGGAAACAAATTCCAAGCTGCCATGGGTGCAGAAGCAATTAAAAAACTTCTTTTTGATATCGATTTAAACAAGGAAGTAGACGCCTTAAAAGAGGAATTAAAAAGTGCACAAGGTCAGCGTCGTACGCGTGCGATTAAACGCCTTGAAGTGCTGGAAGCATTCCGTGGTTCTGGAAATGAGCCTTCATGGATGATTCTTGACGTTCTTCCAGTTATACCTCCTGAACTTCGTCCAATGGTTCAATTGGATGGGGGGAGATTTGCGACATCTGACTTAAACGATCTTTATCGTCGTGTAATAAACCGTAATAACCGCTTAAAACGTTTGTTAGATTTAGGTGCTCCAAGCATTATTGTTCAGAACGAAAAACGGATGCTTCAAGAAGCTGTTGATGCCTTGATTGATAACGGTCGCCGCGGGCGTCCAGTTACAGGACCAGGTAACCGTCCATTGAAGTCACTTTCCCATATGTTAAAAGGAAAGCAAGGCCGTTTCCGTCAAAACTTACTTGGAAAACGTGTGGATTATTCTGGACGTTCCGTTATCGTTGTAGGACCGAACTTAAAAATGTATCAGTGCGGACTTCCTAAAGAAATGGCGTTAGAACTATTTAAGCCATTTGTTATGAAGGAACTCGTTGAAAAAGGGTTAGCACATAACATTAAATCAGCCAAACGTAAAATAGAAAGAGTATCTCCAGATGTGTGGGATGTTCTTGAAGATGTGATTAGAGAGCATCCAGTGTTATTAAACCGTGCCCCTACATTGCATAGATTGGGGATTCAAGCATTTGAACCGACACTTGTTGAAGGCCGTGCGATTCGTCTTCATCCACTTGTATGTACAGCATACAATGCGGATTTTGATGGTGACCAAATGGCTGTTCACGTGCCGCTTTCATCAGAGGCACAAGCAGAAGCACGTTTATTAATGCTTGCAGCACAAAATATCTTAAACCCTAAAGATGGTAAGCCAGTTGTTACACCTTCTCAGGACATGGTTTTAGGTAACTATTACTTGACCTTGGAAAGAGATGACGCTGTCGGTGAGGGAATGATTTTTAAAGACACGAACGAAGCAGTCATTGCTTATCAAAACGGCTATGTTCACATGCATACACGTGTAGCTGTCCATGCGGGCTCATTAGGAAATGAAACATTCACAGAAGAACAAAATAATAAGTTATTAATCACAACGGTTGGTAAACTTATTTTCAATGAAATTCTGCCAAAATCATTCCCGTATATTAATGAACCAACTAGACAGAATTTGGAAGTAGAAACACCTGTAAAATATTTTGTTGAAAAAGGCGAAGACATTAGGGCGAAAATTCAAGAAATGCCATTAATTGATCCGTTCAAAAAGAAAATCCTTGGAAATATCATTGCTGAAGTATTCAAGCGTTTCAAAATTACCGAAACGTCAAAAATGCTTGACCGCATGAAGGACTTGGGCTTTAAGCATTCAACGAAAGCAGGACTTACGGTTGGTGTAGCTGACATTGTCGTACTTCCTGAAAAGCAGGAAATTCTTAAAGAAGCACAAGGTAAAGTAGATAACGTTTTGAAGCAGTTCAGACGTGGTCTAATTACTGAAGATGAGCGTTACGATCGTGTTATTGCGATCTGGAGTGCCGCAAAAGACACCATTCAAGGTAAACTAATGAAATCCCTGAATAAATCGAATCCAATCTTTATGATGAGTGATTCCGGTGCCCGTGGTAACGCATCTAACTTTACCCAGTTAGCTGGTATGCGAGGTCTAATGGCCAACCCGGCTGGACGAATTATTGAATTACCGATTAAATCAAGTTTCCGTGAAGGATTAACGGTATTAGAGTACTTTATCTCTACTCATGGTGCGCGTAAAGGTCTTGCTGATACTGCCCTTAAAACGGCTGACTCTGGTTACTTAACACGTCGTCTTGTTGACGTTGCACAGGATGTTATAGTCCGTGAAGATGATTGTGGAACAGACCGTGGCTTTATAATCAGTGCATTAAAAGACGGAACTGAAATTATCGAAGGATTGGATGAACGTCTAATTGGCCGTCATGCACGAACTGCGATTAGACATCCAGAAACCAAGAAAGTACTTGTTCCTGAAAATGGCTTGATTACTGAGGATTTAGCAGAAATTATTGTCGAAGCAGGTATTGAACAAGTAAAAATCCGGTCTGCGTTTACATGTAATACCCGTCATGGTGTATGTAAGAAGTGTTATGGCCGCAACTTGGCAACTGGTCAAGAGGTTGAGGTTGGTGAATCTGTAGGTATTATTGCAGCGCAATCCATCGGTGAGCCGGGTACACAGTTAACAATGCGTACTTTCCATACAGGTGGTGTTGCGGGAGACGATATTACTCAAGGTTTACCGCGTATCCAAGAGATTTTTGAAGCTCGTAACCCTAAAGGTCAAGCAGTTATCACTGAAATTGAAGGTGTTGTTGTTGGAATTAATGAAGGCCGTGATCGCCAACATGAAATTGTTGTTCAAGGTGAAGTTGAATCACGCACCTACAATGCTCCATATACAGCACGCTTAAAAGTGGCAGTAAATGATCATGTCGCTCGTGGTGAAGAACTAACTGAAGGTTCGATTGATCCGAAAGAGTTAATCCGAGTAAAAGATGTTACATCTGTTCAAGAGTACCTATTAAAAGAAGTACAAAAGGTTTACCGTATGCAAGGGGTAGAAATTGGTGATAAGCACGTTGAAGTAATGGTCCGTCAAATGCTGCGCAAGGTTCGTGTGGGGGATGCTGGTGAAACAGATGTTCTTCCAGGAACGCTTCTTGATATCCATCAGTTTACTGATGCGAATGAAAAGGCATTGTTAGCTGGCAAATTACCGGCTACAGGTCGTCCAGTGTTACTTGGTATTACCAAAGCGTCGCTTGAAACTGATTCATTCCTATCTGCAGCATCGTTCCAAGAAACAACAAGAGTTCTTACCGATGCAGCCATCAAAGGGAAACGTGATGAATTACTAGGTCTAAAAGAAAATGTTATTATCGGAAAGCTGATTCCGGCTGGAACAGGGATGCCGCGTTATCGCAAAGCTGAGCCTGTACTCCGTGATACCACTTCTGAAGAAACAGTTACTATTGATTAATAATAATAAGGGATCTGCTAACTAGCAGATTCCTTATTTTAAGAAATTATTTAAAGTCGTGTTGACATCTATTTGTAAAGATGGTACTATATCAAAGGTGCTCCTATTCACCTGATACTTTGGAGGATATGAACTATGTCTTATGAAAAAGTATTACAGGCACAAAAGTTCGTTATAGGAACAAAACAAACAGTAAAGGCACTTAAAGAAGGTAATGTGCGAGAGTTGATCGTAGCAAATGACGCTGACCCGAAAGTGACAGTGAAAGTTGTTAATGAAGCTCTTGATATAAATGTTCCTATCCTATATGTTGACTCGATGTTAAAACTCGGGAAAGCATGCGGGATTGAAGTTGGTGCTTCAACTGTTGCAATTATCCGCTAAAAGCTGTTTTTGTAGATAGAGAGTCTGCAAAAACTTTGTTTTTGCAAAAAAATGAACCACCTGGACATGTGGGCTTACAAATAATGAAGGGAGGAAACACAAATGCCAACTATTAACCAATTAGTGCGCAAACCTCGCCAATCTAAAGAGGAAAAGTCAAAATCACCTGCGCTAAACAAAGGTTATAACAGCTTCAAGAAATCACAAACGAATGTATCTTCACCACAAAAACGCGGTGTATGTACTCGTGTTGGTACAATGACACCAAAGAAACCAAACTCAGCGTTACGTAAATATGCTCGTGTACGTTTGACGAACGGTATTGAGGTGACTGCATACATTCCTGGTATTGGACACAATCTTCAAGAGCACAGCGTTGTTCTTATTCGTGGAGGACGTGTAAAAGACTTACCGGGAGTACGTTATCACATCGTACGTGGAGCACTTGATACAGCTGGTGTTAACAACCGTATGCAAGGACGTTCTAAATACGGTACTAAGAGACCAAAAGCACCTAAGAAATAAAACAACATAAATAGAAGCTTCTTTGAAAGGAGGAAATATAATGCCACGTAAAGGTCCTGTAGCAAAAAGAGACGTGTTACCAGATCCACTTTATAACTCTAAATTAGTTACTCGTTTAATCAACAAAATGATGGTTGACGGTAAAAGAGGTAAGTCGCAAGAAATTCTTTACTCTGCATTCGATACGATTCGTGAACGCTCTGGTAAAGAGCCGATGGAAGTTTTTGAAGCAGCACTTAAAAACATCATGCCTGTACTTGAAGTTAAAGCTCGCCGTGTTGGTGGTGCTAACTACCAAGTTCCAATTGAGGTGCGTCCTGACCGCCGTGCAACTTTAGGTCTTCGTTGGTTGGTGAACTATTCACGTAACCGTGGAGAAAAAACGATGGAAGAGCGTTTAGCTAATGAAATCATGGATGCAGCCAATAACACTGGTGCAGCTGTTAAAAAGCGTGAAGATACACACAAAATGGCAGAAGCAAACAAAGCGTTTGCTCACTATCGTTGGTAATCTAACCTTCAATATAAAAACTTTCAAATTAGGAAGGAGAAAGACCCAATGGCAAGAGAGTTCTCCTTAGCGAACACTCGTAATATCGGTATCATGGCTCACATCGATGCTGGTAAGACGACTACCACTGAGCGTGTCCTTTATTACACTGGTCGTATTCATAAGATTGGTGAAACTCATGAAGGTGCATCTCAGATGGACTGGATGGAACAAGAACAAGAGCGCGGAATTACAATTACTTCCGCGGCTACAACTGCACAATGGCATGGTCACCGCGTTAACATTATCGACACACCAGGACACGTAGACTTCACAATCGAAGTTGAACGTTCACTTCGGGTACTCGATGGTGCGGTAGCTGTACTAGATGCACAGTCAGGTGTTGAACCGCAAACTGAAACAGTTTGGCGTCAAGCAACCACTTATGGTGTACCACGTGTAGTTTTTGTTAACAAGATGGACAAAATCGGCGCAGATTTCTTGTATTCTGTAAAGACATTACATGAACGTCTTGGTGCAAATGCACATCCGATACAATTACCTATCGGAGCTGAAGAAGAGTTTAAAGCAATCATTGACCTTGTGGAAATGAATGCAGTATTCTACGCAGACGACTTAGGTGAAAACATTGAGGTACGTGAAATTCCTGAAGAATTTCGTGCATTAGCTGAAGAACATCGCGAAAAGTTAGTAGAAGCAGTTGCAGAACTTGATGAAAACTTAATGGATAAGTATCTAAATGGTGAGGAAATCACTAAGGAAGAGCTTAAAGCTGGTATTCGTAAAGGTACCGTTAATGTTGAATTCTATCCTGTAATCTGTGGTTCAGCATTCAAAAACAAAGGCGTTCAGCTTATGTTAGATGCAGTTATCGATTATCTTCCATCTCCATTGGATGTAGCAGCTATTAAAGGTACTCTTCCTGATTCGGATGAAGAAATCGAGCGTCATTCAAGTGACGAAGAGCCATTCTCAGCGCTTGCATTTAAAGTAATGACGGATCCTTATGTTGGAAAACTTACGTTCTTCCGCGTTTACTCCGGAACTTTAGATGCAGGTTCGTATGTCCAAAACTCTACAAAAGGTAAACGCGAGCGTGTTGCACGTATCCTGCAAATGCACGCAAACAGCCGTAAAGAAATCTCAAAGGTTTATGCGGGCGATATTGCTGCAGCTGTCGGCTTGAAAGATACAACTACTGGTGATACTCTATGTGATGATAAAAACCTTGTTATCCTTGAGTCGATGGTATTCCCTGAGCCAGTAATTCAACTTTCAGTTGAACCAAAATCAAAAGCAGACCAGGATAAAATGTCCAATGCTCTGCAAAAACTTCAAGAAGAAGACCCATCATTCCGTGCTCATACAGATCAGGAAACTGGTCAAACTATCATCGCTGGTATGGGTGAGTTACACCTAGATATCATCGTTGATCGTATGCGTCGTGAATTTAAGGTTGAAGCTAACGTAGGTGCTCCACAGGTTGCATACCGTGAAACTTTCCGTTCATCTGCATCAGTTGAAGGTAAGTTCGCACGTCAATCTGGTGGTCGCGGACAATACGGTCACGTTTGGATCGAATTCTCACCAAATGATGAGGGTAAAGGTTTCGAATTTGTAAACGGTATTGTTGGTGGTGTTGTTCCTCGTGAATACATCCCTGCAGTTCAAGCTGGTCTTGAAGATTCACTTGATCGAGGTGTACTTGCTGGGTATCCATTAGTTGATATTAAAGCAAGACTTTTTGATGGATCTTACCATGATGTTGACTCATCAGAAATGGCATTTAAGATTGCTGCTTCCATGGCTCTTAAAAACGCAGCTTCTAAATGTAATCCGGTAATTCTAGAGCCTGTTATGAGGGTTGAAGTTATTATTCCGGAAGAATATTTAGGCGATATCATGGGACAACTTACTGCCCGTCGCGGTCGCGTTGAAGGTATGGATGCTCGCGGTAACGCACAAGTAGTTCGTTCAATGGTTCCACTTTCAGAAATGTTTGGTTATGCAACAGCACTTCGTTCAAGCACACAAGGTCGTGGAGTATTCTCTATGCACTTTGATCACTATGAAGAAGTACCAAAGTCAATTTCGGAAGAAATCATCAAAAAAAATAAAGGTGATTAATTGATTTTCATCTTTTGATAAAGTATAACTACAATTGTAAGCAGTGGAAGCCGTGAGTTAGGGACAACCATATTCACGGCTTACATAAAAAAAACTAAACTAAAATATTTATAATTTAGAGGAGGATTTCCTAATGGGTAAAGCTAAATTCGACCGTTCAAAGCCACACGTTAACATTGGTACAATCGGACACGTTGACCATGGTAAAACAACTTTAACAGCTGCAATCACTTCTGTACTTGCAAAATCAGGTAAAGCAGAAGCACGTGCATACGATCAAATCGATGGTGCACCAGAAGAAAAAGAACGTGGTATCACAATCTCTACTGCACACGTAGAATATGAAACAGATGCTCGTCACTATGCACACGTAGACTGCCCAGGACACGCTGACTATGTTAAAAACATGATCACTGGTGCTGCGCAAATGGACGGCGGTATCCTAGTTGTATCTGCAACTGACGGCCCAATGCCACAAACTCGTGAACACATCCTTCTTTCACGTCAAGTAGGTGTACCATACCTTGTTGTATTCATGAACAAGTGTGACATGGTTGACGATGAAGAGCTTCTTGAATTAGTAGAAATGGAAATTCGTGATCTATTATCAGAATACGACTTCCCTGGTGATGACACTCCAGTTATCAAAGGTTCTGCTCTTAAAGCATTAGAAGGCGAAGCTGCGTGGGAAGAAAAAATCAATGAACTTATGACTGCTGTTGATGAGTGGATTCCAACACCAACTCGTGACACTGACAAGCCATTCATGATGCCTGTTGAGGATGTATTCTCAATCACTGGTCGTGGAACTGTTGCTACTGGACGTGTTGAGCGTGGAGTAGTTAAAGTTGGGGACGTAGTTGAAATCGTAGGTTTCACTGAAGAGCCAAAATCTACTACTGTAACAGGTGTAGAAATGTTCCGTAAGCTTCTTGATTTCGCTGAAGCTGGTGACAACATCGGTGCACTTCTTCGTGGTGTAGCACGTGAAGATATCGAACGTGGTCAAGTATTGGCTAAACCAAAGTCAATCACTCCACACACAAAGTTCAAAGCACAAGTTTATGTATTATCAAAAGAAGAAGGTGGACGTCACACTCCATTCTTCTCAAACTACCGTCCACAATTCTATTTCCGTACTTCTGATATCACTGGTATTTGTATGCTTCCAGAAGGTACTGAAATGGTTATGCCTGGCGACCACATCGAAATGACTGTTGAACTTATCGCTCCAATCGCTATCGAAGAAGGAACTAAGTTCTCTATTCGTGAAGGTGGACGTACAGTAGGTTCAGGTTCAATCACTACAATCACTGAGTAATTGAAAAGTGCAGCAACTTGATTGCTGAGCTGGACAATATACAAACATAAAAAAAGCAGATGGATGACGATCCATCTGCTTTTTTTGTGTTTGTATATGTAAGAGATTATTGTGGGCTATTCTTGAGAAAATTACTTTTTCGATTAAAAAAAGTGTGGTATTGATAATAAGTATATATAAAGCCTTTCTTGGAAAAAAACTACCGATGTGGTCAATAAAAAGAGTTTATAAAGCCTATTCTAGCTAAAAACCACTGATGTGGTCGATATGAACGTTTTATAAATCCTGTCTGGCCAATAATCCAGTGAAACGGTCGATAAGAAGGGTTTATAAAGCCTATTTTGCCTATTATTCACTCTGAATGGTGTATATGAACGGTTTATAAGCGCATCTGAGACAATAAACCAGTGAAACGGTCGATAAAAACCTATTTCGAGTCAGTATGCAAATTGAAGTCAACATCAGAACTTACTATATTAAAAACCACTACTATTCCGAGTTTCTTCTATAGAAATATATTCATAATATTCGCACCGCAACTTTTGTATTAGGATATTTCTGGAGATTGATAATAATAGTTGATAAAGTGTATTTCAGCCGCTATAATAGGAAAAGTGTTCGAAACAGAAGCATAAAAAAAAATCGTAATAAGTGTTGCGTTTGTTTTATGTTTTATGTATAATAGACAATGTTGGTCTTTGACTGCGATGATGTGGAAGGTTGCTGACACACCCGGCCGCTTTGCCATGGCGAGTGTGTGAGGGAAATTTTCACTGAGAATGTCTATTTAGAAAATAGGCGAATAAAGGAGGGAAAATAATGGCAAAACAAAAAATTCGTATCCGTTTAAAAGCGTATGATCACAGAATCCTTGATCAATCTGCAGAAAAAATCGTTGAAACAGCAAAACGTTCTGGTGCGGCTGTGTCTGGTCCAATTCCGCTACCGACTGAAAAAACTATTTACACGATTCTGCGTGCGGTTCATAAGTACAAAGATTCACGTGAGCAATTCGAACAACGGACACATAAGCGTCTAATCGACATAGTTAACCCAACTCCACAAACAGTTGATGCGTTAATGCGTTTAGATTTACCATCTGGTGTTGATATCGAAATTAAACTTTAATCAAAATAAATGATAAATAATCTAGGAGGTGTGACTTAAATGACCAAAGGAATCTTAGGAAGAAAGATTGGTATGACTCAAGTATTTGCTAGTAACGGTAACTTAATTCCTGTAACTGTAGTTGAGGTAGCTCCAAACGTAGTTCTTCAAAAGAAATCAGTTGACAGCGACGGATATGTTTCAGTTCAAGTTGGTTTTGAAGACAAACGTGAAAAGTTAGCTAACAAACCAGAAAAAGGCCATGTTGCTAAAGCAAACACTGCTCCTAAGCGCTTCGTTCGCGAATTCCGCGGAGATGACTTAGCAAGCTATGAAGTTGGTCAAGAAGTCAAGGTTGATATTTTCGCTGCTGGCGATATCGTAGATGTAACAGGAATCTCAAAGGGTAAAGGTTTCCAAGGTGTAATTAAACGCCACGGACAATCACGCGGCCCAATGGCCCACGGTTCACGTTACCATCGTCGTCCAGGTTCAATGGGACCAGTTGCTCCAAACCGCGTATTCAAAGGTAAATTATTACCAGGTCGTATGGGTGGAGAACAAATCACTGTACAAAACCTTGAAATCGTTAAGGTTGATACAGAGCGTAACCTACTTTTAATCAAAGGTAATGTACCTGGCGCTAAAAAAGCTTTATTAAAAATTAAAGGTGCGATTAAAGCATAGTCACTTTTTAAGAAAGGAGGAACAAAGGAATGCCTAAAGTAGCATTATTAAACCAAACTGGATCACAAGTTGGTGATATCGAACTTAATGATTCTGTATTTGGTATTGAGCCTAACCAGCACGTATTATTCGAAGCGATTGTTATGCAAAGAGCTTCATTACGTCAAGGAACTCATAAAACTAAAATTCGTTCTGAAGTACGCGGCGGTGGTCGTAAGCCATGGCGTCAAAAAGGAACTGGACGCGCTCGTCAAGGGTCAATCCGTTCTCCACAATGGCGCGGAGGTGGTACTGTATTCGGTCCAACACCACGCAGCTACAGCTATAAATTACCGAAAAAAGTGCGTCGTTTAGCAATCAAATCTGCGCTTTCCTCTAAAGTATTAGAAGAAAACATTTTAGTGTTAGATATCCTAGCTATCGATACTCCGAAAACGAAAGATTTCAAAACAGTATTAAGCGGTCTTTCTGTTGAGAAAAAAGCATTAATCGTTACAGCTGACCTTGATGAAAATGTAGCACTTTCTGCTCGTAACATTCCTGGTATCACAGTAGTAACAGCAGATGGAATTAACGTATTAGATGTTGTTAATCATGAGAAATTGATCATGACTAAAGCAGCGGTTGAAAAAGTAGAGGAGGTGCTTGCATAATGGATGCACGCGATATCATTAAGCGCCCCGTTATCACTGAACGTACTACTGACCTAATGGCTGAGAAAAAATATACTTTTGAAGTTGATGTTAGAGCTAACAAAACTCAAGTTAAAGATGCGATTGAAGAAATCTTTAGCGTTGATGTTGAGAAAGTAAACATCATGAACTACAAAGGTAAATTTAAGCGTATGGGAAAATTCGGTGGTTACACAAATAAACGTCGTAAAGCAATTGTAAAATTAACTACTGATAGCAAAGAAATCGAATTCTTTGAAGCATAAGAACCTATCAAGAAGAGGAGGGAAATAAAATGGCGATTAAAAAGTACAAACCTACCTCCAATGGTCGTCGCGGAATGACTACTTCTGATTTCGCAGAAATCACAACTAGCACTCCAGAAAAATCTCTTTTAGCACCAGTAAAGAGAAAAGGCGGCCGTAATAACCAAGGTAAGTTAACTGTTCGTCATCAAGGTGGCGGTCACAAACGTCAATATCGTTTAATTGACTTTAAACGTAACAAAGATGGCATTCCTGGACGCGTTGCTACGATCGAATACGATCCAAACCGTTCTGCAAATATCGCGTTAATCAACTACGTGGATGGAGAAAAGCGTTATATCTTAGCTCCTAAAAACCTAGTAGTTGGATTGGAAGTAATGTCTGGCCCTGAGGCTGATATTAAAGTGGGTAACGCACTTCCACTAACAAACATTCCTGTTGGTACAGTAGTACACAACATCGAGTTAAAACCAGGTAAAGGCGGCCAGTTAGTTCGTTCTGCTGGAACAAGCGCTCAAGTACTTGGTAAAGAAGGAAAATACGTATTAGTACGTTTGAATTCTGGTGAAGTTCGTATGATTCTTGCTGAATGCCGTGCAACAATCGGTCAAGTAGGTAACGAACAACATGAACTTATTAACATTGGTAAAGCAGGACGTAATCGTTGGTTAGGCAAGCGCCCAACTGTACGTGGATCTGTTATGAACCCTAACGATCACCCACACGGTGGTGGTGAAGGACGTTCACCAATCGGACGTAAATCACCAATGTCTCCATGGGGTAAACCAACTCTTGGATACAAAACTCGTAAAAAGAAAAACAAATCAGATAAGTTTATCGTACGTCGTCGTAAAAAATAACGTGATTCTCCTACGGTTCAAAGAAAGAACCGTAGAACAGTCACGAAGGGAGGTTCCTTCATGGGTCGCAGCTTAAAAAAAGGACCATTTGTTGATGATCATTTAATGGTTAAGGTTGAAAAGTTGAACGAGACTGAAAGCAAACAAGTTATTAAAACTTGGTCACGCCGTTCTACAATCTTCCCACAATTTATTGGCCACACTATCGCTGTATATGATGGTCGCAAACACGTGCCTGTATATGTTACTGAAGACATGGTAGGACACAAGCTTGGAGAGTTCGCTCCAACTCGTGCTTACAAGGGCCATGGTAATGATGACAAGAAAACAAGACGTTAAGAGAGGAGGGCATCCAAATGCAAGCTAAAGCTGTTGCAAGAACAGTTCGTATTGCTCCTCGTAAAGCACGTTTAGTCGTAGATTTAATTCGAGGTAAGCAAATTGGTGAAGCTGTGGCGATTTTAAATCTCACTCCTAAGGCTGCTTCTCCAATCGTGGAAAAAGTATTAAAATCCGCTATGGCAAATGCTGAACATAACTATGAAATGGACGTTAACAACCTAGTTGTTGCTCAAGCATTTGTTGACGAAGGACCAACGTTGAAACGTTTCCGTCCTCGCGCAATGGGCCGTGCAAGCCAGATCTTAAAGCGCACAAGCCACATCACAATCGTATTATCAGAAAAGAAGGAGGGATAAGCTGTGGGTCAAAAAGTAAATCCTGTCGGTTTGCGTATTGGAATCATACGTGATTGGGAATCTAAATGGTACGCAGGCAAAGACTTCGCTACTCTTTTACACGAAGACCTTAAAATTCGTGAATACATCACGAAGCGTTTAAAAGATGCTTCTGTTTCGAAAGTAGAAATCGAACGTGCTGCAAACCGTGTAAACGTAACAGTGCATACAGCTAAGCCTGGTATGGTTATTGGTAAAGGCGGTACGGAAGTTGAAGCACTTCGTAAAGCATTAAATCAATTAACTGGCAAACGCGTTCACATCAATATTCTTGAAATTAAGAGAGCTGATCTTGATGCGAAACTTGTTGCTGAAAATATTGCTCGTCAATTAGAAAATCGTGTATCTTTCCGTCGTGCTCAAAAGCAAGCAATTCAACGTGCTATGCGCGCTGGTTCAAAAGGTATCAAAACACAAGTGTCTGGTCGTCTTGGCGGTGCAGATATCGCTCGCGCTGAACATTACAGCGAAGGAACTGTTCCACTTCATACACTTCGCGCTGATATCGACTATGCTACTGCTGAAGCCGATACTACTTATGGTAAGCTAGGCGTAAAAGTATGGATCTATAAGGGAGAAGTCCTTCCTACTAAGAAGAAACCTGCGGAAGGAGGCAAATAATATGTTATTGCCAAAACGCGTAAAATATCGCCGTCAACACCGTGGTAACATGCGTGGTAACGCAAAAGGTGGTACAGAAGTGACATTCGGTGAATTCGGCCTACAAGCTCTAGAAGCTTCTTGGATTACGAATCGCCAAATTGAAGCAGCACGTATTGCGATGACACGTTACATGAAACGTGGCGGTAAAGTTTGGATTAAAATCTTTCCTCACAAGCCTTACACTGCTAAACCGCTTGAAGTACGGATGGGTTCCGGTAAAGGAGCACCTGAAGGCTGGGTAGCTGTTGTTAAGCCTGGAAAAATCATGTTCGAGATTGCTGGCGTTTCTGAAGAAATCGCTCGTGAAGCACTTCGACTTGCAATGCACAAACTTCCTATTAAATGTAAGTTTGTAAAACGAGAAGAAATTGGTGGTGAATCAAATGAAAGCTAATGAACTTCGTGACCTAACCACTGCTGAAATTGAACAAAAAGTAAAATCTTTAAAAGAAGAACTTTTCAACCTTCGCTTTCAATTGGCGACAGGACAACTTGAAAACACAGCTCGCATTCGTGAAGTACGCAAAGCGATCGCTCGTATGAAAACAGTTGTTCGTGAAAGAGAAATCAGCGTTAACAAGTGATTATTGAAGGGAGGTTCACACAATGAGTGAACGTAACCAACGTAAAGTTTACACAGGACGCGTTGTTTCTGACAAGATGGATAAAACTGTAACGGTTCTTGTTGAAACACAAAAAAAGCATCCTTTATATGGTAAACGCGTTAAGTACTCTAAAAAGTATAAAGCTCATGATGAGCAAAATGAAGCAAAAATCGGCGATGTAGTACGTATCATGGAAACTCGTCCGCTTTCAGCTACTAAGCGTTTCCGTTTAGTTGAAGTTGTAGAAAAAGCAGTTATTATTTAATTGTTCGGATTAAGCTTCATTCCGAAGGGAGGTTACACACATGATTCAACAAGAATCACGTTTAAAAGTTGCTGACAACTCTGGTGCTCGTGAGGTACTTACGATTAAAGTTCTTGGTGGTTCAGGTCGCAAGTTTGCTGGTATTGGTGATGTTATCGTCTGTACAGTAAAACAAGCAACACCAGGTGGCGTTGTTAAAAAAGGTGACGTTGTTAAAGCAGTTATTGTTCGTACAAAGAGCGGTGCTCGTCGACCTGACGGTTCATACATTCGTTTTGATGAAAACGCATGTGTAATTATCAAAGATGATAAGAGCCCACGTGGAACTCGTATCTTCGGACCAGTTGCCCGTGAACTTCGCGAAAACAACTTTATGAAGATCGTTTCTCTAGCTCCAGAAGTACTATAATTTAAATTCAAATGCCTTTAAGGAGGTGCTTAATGATGCATGTGAAAAAAGGTGACAAAGTAAGAGTCATCTCTGGAAAGGATAAAGGCAAAACAGGAGTAATCCTTGCTGCTTATCCTAAAGAAAGCCGTGTACTAGTAGAAGGAGTGAACATTGCAAAAAAACACTCTAAACCTTCTCAAGTGAATCCACAAGGCGGTATCATCAGCTTTGAGGCTCCAATTCATGTATCGAACGTAATGCCTATCGATCCTAAAACAGATATTCCGACTCGTGTAGGTTCCACTACGGTAGATGGCAAAAAAGTACGCGTAGCAAAATCCGGTGAAATTTTAGATAAATAGTTTAAAATTAAGAAGGGAGGTACAATAAGTGAACCGCCTAAAAGAAAAATTTGTTAAAGAAGTTACTCCTGCTCTTATGAGCAAGTTCAACTATAAATCAGTTATGGAAGTTCCTAAACTTGATAAAATCGTCGTGAATATGGGCGTTGGTGACGCAGTTGCAAATGCAAAGGCGCTTGATAATGCAGTTGAAGAACTTTCAACGATCACAGGTCAAAAACCAGTCGTGACACGTGCAAAAAAATCTATCGCTGGCTTCCGCCTTCGTGAAGGTATGCCAATCGGTGCAAAAGTTACACTTCGCGGTGAGCGCATGTACGAATTCTTGGATAAATTAGTTTCTGTTTCTTTACCTCGTGTACGTGACTTCCGTGGTATTTCTAAAAAAGCATTCGACGGTCGCGGTAACTATACATTAGGGATTAAAGAACAATTAATCTTCCCTGAAATTGATTACGATAAAGTAAGCAAGGTTCGTGGTATGGATATCGTTATCGTAACGACTGCTAAAACTGATGAAGAATCTCGTGAACTTTTAACTCAATTTGGAATGCCATTCCAAAAGTAATCGTTAAATAATGGAGGCGAAAACGTGGCTAAAAAGTCAATGATTGCGAAACAAAAGCGCACGCCTAAATATGCAGTACAAGAGTATACACGCTGCGAACGTTGTGGCCGTCCACACTCTGTATATCGTAAATTTAAGCTTTGTCGTATTTGTTTCCGCGAATTAGCGTACAAAGGACAAATTCCTGGTGTTAAAAAAGCTAGCTGGTAAAACCCAAGTCTGGGAAGGAGGTAAAAATAATGGTCATGACAGATCCAATTGCTGATATGCTTACTCGCATTCGTAATGCGAATATGGTGCGTCACGAAAAGTTAGAAGTGCCTGCTTCTAATATGAAAAAAGAAATTGCTGAAATTTTAAAGCGCGAAGGTTTCGTACGTGACGTCGAATTCATCGAAGACAACAAACAAGGTATCATCCGTATCTTCTTAAAATACGGTGCTAGTAATGAACGTGTTATTACTGGTCTTAAGCGCATAAGCAAGCCTGGACTTAGAGTTTACGCAAAATCAACTGAGGTACCACGCGTTCTTAACGGTCTTGGTATCGCATTAGTATCAACATCAAATGGTGTTATTACAGATAAAGAAGCTCGTGCAAAACAAGTCGGCGGAGAAGTATTAGCTTACGTTTGGTAATTGAGCTTTTGAATGAATGGAGGTGCACTAAATGTCTCGCGTAGGAAAAAAACCAATTGTTATTCCAGCAGGAGTTACAGTTACATTAAATAATAGTACTGCTACAGTTAAAGGACCTAAAGGTGAACTTACTCGTACTTTCCATCCTGATATTACTATCAACGTGGAAGAAAATCTTGTAACAATCACTCGTCCTTCTGATGTAAAAGAACACCGCGCATTACACGGAACTACTCGTGCCGTGCTTGCGAACATGATTGAAGGTGTATCCACTGGCTTCACTAGAGGCTTAGAGTTAATCGGGGTTGGTTATCGTGCTCAAAAGCAAGGTACCAAGCTTGTATTAAACGTTGGATACTCTCATCCAGTTGAGATCGAACCTGAAGAGGGCCTTGAAATCGAGGTGCCTGCTAATACAAAAATCGTTATCAAAGGTACTGACAAAGAACGTGTTGGTGCATTAGCAGCGAATATTCGCGGAGTTCGTCCTCCTGAGCCTTATAAAGGTAAAGGAATTCGTTACGAAGGTGAATTTGTTCGTCGTAAAGAAGGTAAAACTGGTAAGTAATGCCTCATAGGTAAACGAAAGGAGTGACGTAAATGATTACGAAGCTTGATAAAAACGCTACTCGCAAGAAAAGACATGCTCGTGTTCGTGCGAAACTTAGCGGTACTTCAGCTCGTCCACGTCTAAATGTGTTTCGTTCTAACAAACATATTTATGCTCAAATAATTGATGACATTAATGGAGTAACTTTAGCGAGTGCTTCTACTTTAGATAAAGACTTTACTTTAGAATCAACTAATAATGTTGAAGCTGCTAAGATGATCGGTGAGTTAGTTGCTAAACGTGCGGTAGAAAAAGGTATCACTTCTATTGTCTTTGATCGTGGCGGATACCTATACCATGGACGTATTCAAGTATTAGCTGATGCTGCCCGTGAAAACGGTTTACAATTCTAAAAGACAAAGGAGGGACACAAAAAGATGCGTCGTATTGATCCAAACAAACTTGAACTAGAAGAACGCGTAGTCACGGTTAACCGTGTTGCGAAAGTTGTTAAAGGTGGACGTCGTTTCCGCTTCACAGCCCTTGTTGTTGTAGGCGATAAAAACGGTCACGTTGGTTTCGGTACTGGTAAAGCTCAAGAAGTACCTGATGCTATTCGTAAAGCCATCGAAGATGCAAAGAAAAACTTAATAGAAGTTGCTATGGTTGGAACTACCATTCCTCACCAAGTAATCGGACGTTTTGGTGCTGGTGAAATTCTTCTAAAACCTGCTTCAGAAGGTACAGGAGTTATCGCTGGCGGTCCAGTTCGTGCTGTTCTTGAGTTAGGCGGAGTAGCTGACATCCTTTCTAAGTCATTAGGAACAAATACTCCTATTAACATGGTTCGTGCAACAATTGATGGTTTAAAACAATTAAAACGTGCTGAAGACGTAGCTAAACTACGTGGAAAATCAGTAGAAGAACTGTTAGGATACGGGGGGAAATAAAATGGCGAATAAACTATTAGTTACCCTCACTCGCAGCGTAATTGGCCGTCCTGGCGACCAACGTGAAACAGTTAAAGCTTTAGGATTACGTAAATTGAATCAAACAGTTGAGCATCAAGATAACGCTGCTATTCGCGGTATGATTACCAAAGTTGCTCACCTTGTAACAGTTAAAGAACAATAATTGATTGTTTTCTTTCATAAGGAGGTGCCAATATGAAACTTCATGAACTAAAACCTGCTGAGGGTTCTCGTAAAGAACGTAAGCGTCTAGGACGCGGTATCGGTTCTGGTCAAGGAAAAACTGCCGGTAAAGGTCATAAAGGTCAAAACGCTCGTTCGGGTGGCGGTGTGCGTCTAGGTTTTGAAGGTGGTCAAACACCTTTATATCGTCGTTTACCAAAACGCGGATTTACAAACTTCAGCCGTAAGGAATATGCAGTTGTAAATCTTGATGCTTTAAACCGCTTTGCTGAAGGTACAGAAGTTACTCCAGAACTTCTTATCGAATCAGGTGTAGTAAGCAACGAAAAAGCAGGAATCAAAATTCTTGCAAAAGGGAACGTAGAGAAAAAGTTGACTGTCAAAGCTCACAAATTCTCCTCTGCTGCTAAGGAAGCGATCGAAGCTGCTGGTGGAAACACTGAGGTGATCTAATGTTCCAGACAATCTCCAATTTTATGCGCGTGGGTGAGATACGACGGAAGATCATATTCACCCTTTTAATGTTAGTCGTATTTCGATTAGGTACATTTATCCCAGTACCCAATGTAAATGCAGATGTACTTGCTAATCAAGATAAGCTTAGTGTTTTCGGAATTTTAAATACTTTTGGCGGTGGAGCATTAAAACAATTCTCCATCTTTGCAATGGGTATCATGCCATATATCACTGCTTCGATCATTATACAACTCCTGCAAATGGACGTTGTGCCGAAATTTACGGAATGGTCTAAGCAGGGTGAATCAGGTCGTCGTAAGATTGCTCAAATCACTCGATATTTCACAATTGTGCTTGGTTTTATCCAAGCATTAGGTATGTCCTATGGCTTTAATAATTTAGCCAGCGGTCAACTGATTGAAAATCCTGGAATAGCTACGTATCTGCTTATTGCAGTTGTCTTAACTGCAGGTACAGCATTTTTAATGTGGTTAGGGGAGCAGATTACTGAAAAAGGTGTTGGTAATGGAATTTCCATTATCATCTTTGCCGGTATCGTTGCTGGAATGCCATCAACTATTAATCAAATTTATGTACAGCAATTTGAGAATGCAGGAGAGGCATTATTCTTACGTATTGTTACTGTAGTGTTAATAGCACTTGCTGTTGTGGCTATCGTAGTTGGAGTTATTTTTATCCAACAAGCAAATCGTAAGATACCTATTCAATATGCTAAACGTGTGGTTGCTGGACGTAATCCTGTCGGAGGACAATCCACTCACATGCCATTAAAAGTTAATGCTGCGGGTGTAATTCCTGTAATCTTTGCGGTTTCATTCATTGTAACACCAAGAACGGTCGCATCATTTTTTCCAACTAATGATGTAACACTTTGGATTACAAAAGTATTTGATTATTCTCATCCAATTGGGATGACGTTATATGCTGCGTTAATTATCGCGTTTACTTATTTCTATGCATTTATCCAAGTTAACCCTGAACAAGCAGCGGAAAACTTGCAAAAGCAAAGCGGCTATATTCCAGGGATCCGCCCAGGAAAGAGCACGCAAGAATACTTAACACGCGTCTTATATCGTTTAACTTTTGTTGGTGCGCTCTTCCTAGCAGTGATTGCTGTATTGCCTATGTTATTTATTAATTTAGCCAATCTGCCGCAATCGGCTCAAATCGGTGGAACAAGTTTGCTAATCGTTGTCGGTGTAGCATTAGATACGATGAAACAACTTGAAGCACAATTAGTTAAACGTCACTATAAAGGCTTTATAAATTAAAGGTTTTGGGGGCCACTGCTCCCTAAAACCAATTTATAGCACGAGGGGGGAACACGTGTGAATTTAGTATTAATGGGGCTTCCGGGTGCCGGAAAAGGTACTCAAGCTGAAAGAATCGTCGAAAATTACGGCATCCCTCATATCTCTACTGGAGATATGTTCCGTGCAGCGATGAAAGAAGGAACAGAACTAGGTTTACAAGCGAAATCATTCATGGATAAGGGCGAACTTGTTCCTGATGAAGTAACAATCGGAATTGTTCGTGAACGATTAAGCAAGGAAGATTGTCAAAAGGGATTCCTTTTAGATGGCTTTCCTAGAACTGTACCTCAAGCAGAAGCGTTGGAAAATCTTTTAGTTGATTTAAATAAAAAAATTGACTATGTAATTAATATTAACGTGGTTAAGGATTTATTAATGGAACGTTTGACAGGGCGTCGTATTTGTAAAGAATGTGGTTCTACGTATCATTTAGTTTTTAATCCTCCAAAACAAGATGGCGTATGCGATCGTTGCGGCGGTGAGTTATACCAAAGAGCGGATGATAATGAAGAAACTGTTCAAAATCGATTAGACGTAAATATCAAACAACAAGAACCATTATTAACTTTTTATGAAACAAAAGGTTATCTTCGCACGATTGATGGTCAGCAGGATATTCACAAGGTATTCGCTGATATCGAGCAATTACTTGGGGGCTTATAATGATCATTTGCAAAACCCCTAGGGAAATTGAAATCATGCGCGCGGCCGGGCGGATTGTGGCCCTTACCCACCAAGAGTTACAAAAACACGTAGCTCCTGGGATTACCACAAAGGAATTAGACATGATTGCTGAAGAATTTATTCTCTCACAAGATGCATTTCCTTCGTTTAAAGGGTATAATGGTTTTCGCGGCAGCATTTGTACAAGTGTGAACGAAGAACTTGTTCATGGAATTCCTGGTAATCATGTTCTCAATGAAGGAGACATTATTAGCATCGATATCGGTGCTAAGTATGATGGTTATCACGGTGATTCAGCTTGGACCTATGCTGTAGGAAAGATTGATGATAATTCCCAGCATTTGCTGAAGGTAACAGAGGAATCTCTTTATCTAGGCATAAACGAAGCAAAACCGGGCGAGCGACTCTCGAACATCTCCCATGCGATTCAAACGTATGTGGAAGCAAATGGCTTTTCTATTGTACGCGAGTATGTAGGACACGGAGTAGGGCAAGACTTACATGAGGAACCTCAAATTCCACATTTTGGTCCACCAAACAATGGTCCACGTCTTATGCCTGGAATGGTACTTGCTATTGAACCGATGGTAAATGCCGGAAGCCGATATGTGAGAACATTGACTGACAATTGGACAGTTGTAACTGTTGACGGCAGGCGTTGTGCGCATTTCGAGCATACGGTTGCGATCACTGATGCAGGATTTGAAATCCTAACCAAATTATAAATTTTGTATGGATTTCAATAGTTGTTATCAATTCTGGTCCGTTTTTAGGTAATTTGTAATATTTACTGAGGACAGAATGCTGCTCAATATGTTAGAATTGAAAGGTTGCAGGACGACATACGAGCGAATAGCTTTGCTTGCTCTACCTAGTTTGAATAAACGCAATCCTGAAAAGAGAAGGGAGACGAGATCGATGGCCAAAGATGATGTAATTGAAATTGAAGGTAAAGTCATTGAAACATTGCCAAATGCAATGTTTAAGGTAGAATTAGAAAACGGTCATACCGTGCTAGCGCATGTTTCTGGTAAAATACGAATGCATTTCATTCGGATCCTTCCGGGTGACAAAGTGACTGTTGAGCTTTCTCCATATGACTTAACACGCGGAAGAATTACTTACCGCTTTAAATAATGCTTGCACTCCGTACTACTAAGGAGGTTAGGATAATAATGAAAGTAAGACCATCTGTTAAACCCATCTGCGAAAAATGTAAAGTTATCCGTAGACGCGGAAAAGTTATGGTTATCTGTGAAAACCCTAAACATAAACAAAAACAAGGTTAATTTTGAAGGAGGTGCGCATTTTCTATGGCACGTATTGCTGGTGTAGATATTCCACGTGAAAAACGTGTAGTTATCTCTTTAACTTACATTTATGGAATTGGTAAAAATACTGCACAAAAAGTACTAGCAGAAGCTGGTGTTTCTGAAGATACACGTGTACGTGATTTAACAGAAGACGAATTAAACAAAATCCGTGACATCATCGACAAATTAAAAGTTGAAGGTGACCTTCGCCGTGAAATTTCTCTTAACATTAAGCGTTTAATGGAAATCGGCTGCTACCGCGGATTACGTCATCGTCGTGGTTTACCAGTTCGTGGACAAAATACGAAAAACAACGCTCGTACACGCAAAGGTCCTCGTAAGACTGTAGCGAACAAGAAGAAGTAATCGGTAAAGGAGGTTAATTTAAATGGCACGTAAAACGAATACACGTAAACGTCGTGTTAAAAAGAATATTGAAGCTGGTATCGCTCATATCCGTTCAACATTTAACAATACGATTGTAACAATTACTGATGTACATGGTAATGCAATTTCATGGTCAAGTGCAGGTGCGCTTGGATTTAGAGGTTCTCGTAAATCTACACCATTTGCTGCACAAATGGCGGCTGAAACAGCAGCTAAGACTTCCATTGAACATGGTATGAAAACTTTAGAAGTTACTGTTAAAGGACCTGGTGCAGGACGTGAAGCTGCAATCCGTGCTCTTCAAGCTGCTGGTCTAGAAGTAACTGCAATTAAAGACGTTACACCTGTTCCTCATAATGGATGCCGTCCACCAAAACGTCGTCGTGTTTAATTTTTCTGTATAGATTTTGTATCATGCGTCTATAATGGGATATGATACTAATTTTTTGCACTCTTACAGAAGATTTATTCCAGTTGTTGTGCACAAAACGGGAACGTATACATGGGGACTTTTAATTAGCAAATATGCTGATTTAGAGTTTCGACGTTTTGAAGGAGGGTTATTTGATGATCGAAATAGAAAAACCAAAAATCGAAACGATTGAGATCAACGATGATGCTAAGTATGGCAAATTCATCGTAGAGCCACTTGAGCGTGGATATGGTACCACTTTGGGTAACTCCTTACGTCGTATCCTATTATCTTCACTCCCAGGTGCCGCGGTTACATCGATTCAAATCGATGGGGTACTTCATGAGTTCTCAACAATTGAAGGCGTCGTAGAGGATGTAACATCCATCATTTTAAACATTAAAAAATTAGCTTTAAAAATCTACTCTGATGAAGAGAAGACGCTTGAGTTTGATGTACAAGGTGAGGGTCCAGTTTTAGCTGGCAATATTACTCATGATAGTGATGTTGAGGTTTTAAATCCTGAGCTTCATATTGCAACATTAGCTGCAAATGGTCATCTTCGCATGCGTTTGACTGCTAGACGTGGACGTGGATATACACCGGCTGTTCAAAACAAAAGAGAAGATCAACCAATAGGTGTTATTCCCATTGATTCCATTTTCACACCAGTTTCTCGTGTACAATTTCAAGTAGAAAACACACGTGTTGGTCAAATGTCTAATTTCGACAAGCTCACACTTGATGTTTGGACAGATGGAAGCACTGGGCCAAAAGAAGCGATCGCTCTTGGATCCAAAATTTTGACCGAGCATTTGAATATTTTCGTTGGTTTAACTGATGAAGCTCAAAATGCTGAAATCATGATTGAAAAAGAAGAAGACCAAAAAGAAAAAGTTCTTGAAATGACTATTGAAGAACTAGATCTTTCTGTTCGTTCTTACAATTGCTTAAAACGTGCTGGAATCAACACTGTTCAGGAATTAGCTAATAAGACTGAAGAAGATATGATGAAAGTTCGTAACTTAGGCCGTAAATCACTTGAAGAAGTGAAGGCAAAACTAGAAGAGCTTGGATTAGGCTTGCGTAAAGACGACTGATTTGTTAATCGTAATACACATGCGTTAATCCGTTTAATGACTTCAACAAAGGAGGGAACCCTTCATGGCATACAGAAAGTTAGGACGCACAAGTGCACAGCGTAAAGCTATGCTACGTGATTTAACTACAGATTTAATTATCAATGAGCGCATTGAAACAACAGAAACTCGTGCGAAGGAAATTCGTGTGACTGTTGAAAAAATGATCACTTTAGGTAAACGTGGTGATTTACACGCTCGTCGTCAAGCTGCTTCATATGTTCGTAACGAAGTTGCTGATGCTGAAAATAATACAAGTGCAGTACAAAAACTTTTCGCTGATATCGCTCCGCGTTATCAAGAGCGTCAAGGTGGATACACTCGTATTATGAAACTTGGACCACGCCGCGGTGACGGTGCACCAATGGTTATTATCGAGTTAGTTTAATATAGCTTTAACAGACAACAAGGGCGCTGGACAGTTTACAAACAAACTTGTTCTTTGCCCTTTTTCTGTAAGTGAATCTTATATCAAGATGACCCAAGCCAAAAAGAGTGTTACGATGAGCGTAACTCCAATTCATTGGAGACAATCTAAAAGTCCTACTTGATTTCTTGTAACTTTTTATGTGACTTGATTTCTTGTATCTTTTATCATCTCGCGCTATTGTTGTGCAGATTGAATTAAATACGTCTCGTCTAGCTCATGCACCTCCTCTCATTTCTTTTATAGAAATTCCTTAAACTGCAGTTTACAGCGAAACTGCATAGGGACGAGGTGCAGGCTTTTTTTTATATGTAAAAGAAATAATGAGCGGAGAATAGTATAGCTGAGAGGAGGAATTATCTGTGAAAAACTCGATTGTATCTCTTAATGGAGTATCTTTTCAATATGACGCACAAGAACGTTATGCTTTGAACAATGTCTCATTTGATATAAATGAGGGAGAATGGCTTGCTATTGTCGGTCATAATGGGTCAGGTAAATCCACGATGGCAAAACTCTTAAATGGGCTGCAATTTCCACAAACAGGTGAGATTACAGTTTGCGGAATAAAGTTGGATGAAGAGTCAATTTGGGATATCCGTAAAAAATTAGGGATGGTCTTTCAAAACCCTGACAATCAATTTGTTGGAACGACAGTACAGGATGATGTGGCTTTTGGTCTAGAAAATAACGGCATACCTAGAGACGAAATGGTCACAAGGGTCGAGGATTCGTTAAAGAGAGTTAAGATGGATAAGTTTCTATATCAAGAGCCCCACCATCTATCAGGCGGACAAAAGCAACGTGTGGCAATAGCCGGTGTGCTAGCATTACGGCCATCGATCATCATACTTGATGAGGCAACTTCCATGCTTGATCCAAGAGGACGCGAAGAGGTATTAGAGACCGTCCGATTATTAAAAGAAGAGAAATCATTGACCGTTATCTCGATTACACATGATTTAGAAGAGGCGGCTAAGGCGGATCGAATCATCGTCATGAACAAAGGGGAGGTCTTCCGGGAGGGTACACCTGAAGAGATTTTCTCTATGGATGAACAATTGGTTCAGTTAGGGTTAGATATTCCTTTTTCAGTGAAAATGACGAAAGCTTTAAGGAATCATGGAATCGATCTATCTAGGCACTATTTATCGGAAGAAGAGTTGGTGAAAGAGTTATGGACATCTCGCTCAAACATGTAGATTATCGTTATCAAGTCAATACTCCTTTTGAACGACTGGCCATTGAGGATGTGTCTATTGATATTCCTTCAGGTGTGTATATGGCGATTATTGGTCATACCGGTTCAGGGAAATCAACAGTCCTGCAGCATTTAAACGCTCTCCTTCAACCAACAAAAGGAACAGTAGCAATTGGTGAACATGAAATTAAAGCTTTGCAAAAAAATAAGAACTTAAAAAAAGTCCGGCAAAAAGTTGGCATCGTCTTTCAATTTCCTGAACACCAATTATTTGAAGAGACGGTCGAAAAAGATATTATTTTTGGGCCTATGAATTTTGGGGTTTCTGAAACAGAAGCAAAGGAAAGGGCACGGATTGCTTTAAAACAAGTGGGTCTAGAGGAAGATATTCTAAATAAATCACCGTTTGAGCTCTCTGGTGGACAAATGCGCCGCGTCGCAATTGCAGGAGTACTTGCAATGGAGCCCGATGTTATTGTCCTGGACGAGCCTACTGCGGGTTTAGACCCAAGAGGCCGAAAAGAAGTTATGGACATGTTCTTTTCTCTCCATAAGGAAAGAAAGCTCTCTACCATTCTTGTTACACATAGTATGGAGGATGCTGCTAGATACGCAGACCAAATTGTGATTATGCAGCAAGGGAAAGTTGCCAAAAAAGGGACAGCAGAAGAGATTTTCTCCGCACCGACTGAGCTGGTTGAAATGGGACTTGATGTTCCTGAAGTCGTTCGGTTTCAACTGAAGCTTGAGGAGAAACTTGGCATGAAATTTGAGAAAATTTTTCTAACCATTGATGAGTTGTCTACTGCTGTTACTAAGGTATTAAGTAGAGGTGTTCACTCATGATGGAAAAAATGATTTTTGGGCGCTATGTCCCGTCAGATTCTATTATTCATAAAATGGACCCTCGTTCAAAATTAATGATTATCTTTCTTTTTGTTTGTGTTATTTTTTTAGCAAACAATGTCGTAACCTATGCACTTATTGGAATTTATACTTTTTTAATGCTTGGATTGTCGCGGGTCCCGGTGCGCTTTTTATATGGGGGTCTTAAACCAGTCATCTGGCTCGTTCTTTTTACCCTAGTGCTGCAACTGTTTTTCACAAAAGAGGGTACCCTTTTATTTGAACTAGGTCCTGTAAAAATTTATGAGGAAGGAGTCAGGCAGGGGATTTTTATTTCCTTACGATTCTTTTTCTTAATTTTAATGACGTCACTGTTGACGTTAACCACCACCCCAATTGAGATTACCGATGGCCTTGAAACGTTGTTACATCCTTTAAATAAGGTCCGTTTCCCTGTCCACGAAATGGCATTAATGATGTCTATTTCCTTAAGGTTCATTCCAACACTTATGCAGGAAACGGATAAAATAATGAAGGCGCAAATAGCCCGTGGCGTTGAGTTTGCAAGCGGTCCTTTTAAGGAACGCATCAAAGCCGTCATTCCACTGCTTATCCCATTGTTTGTCAGTTCCTTTAAACGAGCGGAGGAATTGGCGATCGCGATGGAGGCTAGAGGGTATCAAGGTGGGGAAGGAAGAACAAAATACCGGGAATTATCCTGGAAAATAGCTGATTCCTTACAGATGGGGGTATTAGTCCTTCTATCGATCCTACTACTTTTATTACGATCATAATGGAGCGAAACCATGGCAAGGTATAAATGTATTATTTCCTATGACGGGTCGGGCTTTTCCGGCTATCAAGTCCAACCAAATAAGCGAACCGTACAGTCTGTATTAGAAGCTGTTTTATCAAAAATGCATAAGGGTGATACGGTCAAAGTCGTCGGCTCAGGACGAACGGATGCCGGTGTCCACGCAAAAGGACAAGTCATTCATTTTGATTCACCACTACTGATTCCAGCTGACAAGTGGGAGAAAGCATTGAATTCCATGCTGCCTGAAGATATTTCCGTTCTAAAGGTTGTTCCTGTCACCGAGTCCTTTCATGCCCGCTTCGACGCGAAAGGGAAGGAATATCGCTATGTTCTTCATTTATCTCAAAAAAGAGATCCCTTTCAGCGGAAATTTGCTTATCAATATCCATACCGTTTAAATTTACAGGCGATGGAGCAGGCAAGTAAACTTGTCCTTGGTACACATGACTTTACTAGTTTTTGTGCGGCAAAGACGGAAGTAGTTGATAAAGTTCGAACGATTGAATCGATTGACTTTACACGTATGGATGAGTTACTGACGATCCGTTTTGTTGGAAATGGCTTTTTGTATAATATGGTTCGTATTTTAGTTGGAACTTTATTAGAGGTCGGATCGGGTGAACGCAGCCCTGAGGATATTCCGATAATATTAGCCCATAAAGACCGGAGGCTATCAGGAAAGACAGCTCCAGGTCATGGATTGTATCTTTGGGAAGTCTTTTATGATTAAAATGTGATAATGTCTAGCTGCAGCGCCTAGGGGCTCGGGTCATAAGCCAATCCGTCAAAAAGGTTAAAGAGCAACCTTCTCGCCGGTTCGTCTTATGCCTGTCGCCCCTGTGCAAGTCGCTTCCGCTTTTCTGAAAACAACCTAACCTGGTGTAACATTTTCTTGACATATTGACCTGTAGGTTTTATTATATTAGATGTGCGTGTTTTTAATCCCACGATAAAGCCCCGGAAAGTCTTCATCGTGATTGAAAATATATGAATACAAACTTAACCGCACAAGGGTATTAGATGTTGATTCCCGGAACAGAATCGGACTCTAATTACTTTAAAAGTGCGAAAACAATAATCTTTTATGGATTTAATTTAGGAGGGAAACTCATGCGTACAACGTTTATGGCAAATGCCAACACTATCGAGCGTAAATGGTACGTAATTGATGCAGAGGGCAAAACTCTTGGACGTCTTGCTTCTGAAGTAGCATCAATTTTACGTGGTAAAAACAAACCAACTTTTACACCACATGTTGACACTGGTGATAATGTAATTATTCTTAATGCTTCAAAGGTAGAACTTACTGGAAAGAAATTAACTGACAAGATTTACTACCGTCACACAATGCATCCAGGTGGTTTAAAAACAAGAACTGCTTTAGAAATGCGTACTAACTATGCTGAGAAAATGATCGAGCTTGCTGTTAAAGGTATGCTTCCAAAGAATTCTCTTGGCCGTCAAATGTTTAAAAAATTACATGTATATGCTGGCAGCGAACATCCGCACCAAGCACAACAACCTGAAGTTTACGAACTTCGCGGTTAATAAAGAGGGAGGGAATTAACTTGGCACAAGTTCAATATATCGGTACAGGTCGCCGTAAAAGTTCTGTTGCACGTGTACGTTTAGTACCAGGCACAGGTAAAATTATTGTAAATAGTCGTGAAATTGAAGATTATATCCCATTTGAAGCATTACGTGTTGTTGTAAGACAACCATTAGTAGCTACTGAAACAGTTGGAAGCTATGATGTTCTTGTAAACGTAAGCGGCGGTGGATACACTGGTCAAGCTGGCGCAATCCGCCACGGTATTGCTCGCGCATTACTTCAAGCTGACCCTGAATTCCGTCCAACATTAAAGCGCGCTGGATTATTAACTCGTGATGCACGTATGAAAGAACGTAAAAAATACGGTCTTAAAGGTGCTCGTCGTGCGCCTCAGTTCTCAAAACGTTAATTTTATGGCGTTTCAAAGGCTCTCAACCAATTTGGTTGGGGGTCTTTTTTATATAGAAAAAAGGCTTTTGATCACGAAAAGTTTTTTTGACCACATATCATAGCTCATTTTGAAACTTTTGAGCGGTGAATAACAAATAAAAAAACGAAGAGGTAAATCTTCGTTTTTTTCCACTTATTTATTCACTTCTATTATAAAAAATGCTAGCACAGACCAAGGGCTGATCTGTGCTAATAATTATCTTATGACAATAAAGGTAACCCCTTACTATTGTTGAGGTGCGGAAGGAGTTGAGATACTTTGTAATGCCTGTTCTGCCTCGTTTGCATATTGATTTTCTACTGCTAGATCACCTAAAGCAACCATTCCTACTATTTGTCCATTTTCGATTACCGGCAATCGGCGAATTTGCTGCTGTGCCATCAAATTTGCTGCTTGATGGACATCCATATCAGGTGTACCTTGTACGATCTGCTGTGCAGTCATTACTTGAGATACTGGTGTTTGTGGATCTTCTCCTTGTGCTGTCGTACGAAGGGTAATATCACGATCCGTTACAATTCCAACCATTTGTCTGTTGTTATTTATTACTGGGATAGCTCCAATATTATATTCGCTCATTAACGCTGCAGCTTCCTGTACGGTCTGTGTTTCGTTAACTGTAAGAACATTTGATGTCATGATATCTCTTAATTGTGCCATGAAATTACCTCCAAATATGTTATTCCTTTATAGGATGGGTAACATTGGCGGTATTATTAATGGTAACTTTTTTCTATATATCAGCTTCACATGAACGTGGTGTAATTAACTCATTAGAAGAGGACATTTAAATCTGGTTTTTACCAAATCAAACCTCAGTTTTCAAAACGTTAATTATCAACATTTCCAAGGCTCTCAACCATTTTGGTTGAGGGTCTTTTTTCTGTCCACAAAAAGCTTTTGACCACGAAAATATTTTCCTTCCACAAATCATAGTTCATGGTACCTGGATCCTCGTAGCGGTTTGTTCATTTAAAAATTTTTTTATTCGTTTTGTAGGTTTTTGTAGGGTTTTGTTGTTTTGCTTTTAAAATTACTTAAGTATTCAAATAAATTGAAAGCGTTAACAAGGAGGATGGACATGAAAAAATTTGGATTAGCTACGCAAATTTTTATTGCACTTATTTTAGGTATAGTGGTTGGGGCTGCTACTTATGGGAACAATACAGCAATTTCCTACATTGCGCCAATCGGTGATATTTTCATTCATTTAATTAAAATGATCGTTATGCCGATTGTAATAGCCGCACTTGTTGTTGCTGTGGCGGGTGTAGGTGATATAAAAAAATTAGGTAAGCTTGGCGGCAAGACGATTCTTTATTTTGAAATCATTACAACGATTGCGCTGGGGATTGGCTTGCTGGCTGCAAACGTAATCCATCCAGGTTCTGGTGTAGATATGAGCCATCTGGCAAAAGGAGATATCTCAGCATACGAACAAACTGCAAGCGCTACACAAAACAAAGGCTTTGCGGAAACAATCGTTCACATCGTTCCAAAAAATGTGTTTGAATCAATGGCGCAAGGGGATCTATTGCCGATTATTTTCTTCAGTGTTCTATTCGGCCTAGGGGTCGCAGCAATCGGGGACAAAGGAAAGCCGGTGCTTCATTTCTTTGAAGGTGTTTTAGAAGCAATGTTTTGGGTAACAAATCAAGTAATGAAGGCTGCTCCGTTTGGAGTATTCGCTCTTATTGCGGTGACGGTGGCCCATTTCGGAGTGAGCACATTGCTTCCGCTTGGAAAGCTTGTATTGGCTGTGTATGTAACTGTATTGTTTTTCGCTATTGTGATTTTAGGTATAAACGCGAAAATGACAGGAACAAATATTTTTACACTTATTAAGATTTTAAAGGAAGAACTTATCATTTCTTTTACAACAGCGAGTTCTGAGGCAGTGCTCCCGAACATCATGAAAAAGATGGAGCAATTCGGTTGTCCGAAGGCGATTGTTTCTTTCGTCATTCCGACAGGATACACATTCAATCTGACAGGATCAGCAATTTATCAGGCGCTTGCTTCGCTGTTTGTTGCGCAAATGTATAATGTACACATGTCGTTGATGCAGCAAATTACATTGTTATTTGTACTTATGATGACTTCAAAAGGTATGGCAGGCGTCCCAGGTGCATCGTTTGTCGTTGTGCTGGCGACACTTGGCTCTATGGGATTACCGTTAGAGGGAATTGCTTTGATTGCTGGCATCGATCGTATTTTAGATATGATTCGCTCGGCTGTAAACGTTTTAGGAAACTCATTGGCTGCCATCTCAATGGCGAAATGGGAGGGCGAATTTGATAAAGAAAAAGCGCAGGACTATTTGGATTCTGTTAAAGAAACAAAGGCTGCATAAAGGGATAGGAGGAGAATGTAATGACAGTAACTAAAATAAAAGCAAATGTTCGGATTGAAAAGGATTTTTTAGGGGAAAAAGAGGTGCCTGTAAATGCCTATTACGGCATACAAACATTGCGCGCTGTCGAGAACTTTCCTATTACAGGATATATAATTCATGAAGAACTAATTAAAGCTTTGGCCATTGTCAAGAAAGCGGCTGCTCTTGCCAATATGGAAACAAAGCGCCTTTATGAAGGGGCAGGCAAAGCCATAATAGAAGCTGCTGAAGAAATCATCGACGGCAAGTGGCACGATCATTTCATTGTCGACCCGATTCAAGGCGGCGCAGGTACATCAATGAACATGAATGCGAATGAGGTCATTGCCAATCGTGCGCTTGAATTAATCGGAAAAGAAAGAGGAGACTACTTTCATATTAGTCCGAACAGCCATGTGAATATGGCACAGTCTACAAATGATGCTTTTCCGACTGCGATTCACATCGCAACATTGAATATGTTAGAAAAATTATTAGACACAATGGAATATATGCATTGCGTATTCGAGCAAAAAGCAAAGGAATTTGACCGGGTCATTAAAATGGGCCGTACTCATCTGCAGGATGCTGTACCGATTCGATTAGGTCAAGAGTTTGAAGCATACTCCCGCGTAATTGCCCGCGATATCAAGCGCATCAAACAATCACGGCAGCATTTATATGAGGTGAACATGGGCGCGACAGCTGTGGGAACTGGCTTGAACGCAGACCCTCGCTATATTGAGCGTGTAGTCGAGCATCTTGCCGATATTAGCGGCTTATCGCTTGTGGGCGCTGAGCACCTTGTGGATGCAACCCAAAACACAGATGTTTACACGGAAGTATCGGCAGCACTTAAAGTATGCATGATGAACATGTCCAAAATTGCCAATGATTTGAGATTGATGGCTTCCGGTCCTCGCACGGGACTCGGTGAGATAATATTACCTGCACGTCAGCCTGGTTCTTCCATTATGCCGGGGAAAGTGAACCCTGTAATGGCTGAGGTCATTAATCAGGTGGCGTTTCAAGTTATTGGAAACGACCATACCATTTGTCTTGCTTCTGAAGCAGGGCAGCTGGAACTGAATGTTATGGAGCCTGTTCTCGTATTTAATTTACTTCAATCCATCAGTATTATGAATAATGCATTTCGTGCATTTACAGACTATTGTTTAAAGGGAATTGAAGCAAATGAAGAAAGAATGAAGGAATATGTAGAAAAGAGTGCCGGCATTATTACGGCGGTAAATCCGCATATCGGCTATGAGGTTGCTGCACGTATAGCGAGAGAAGCGATTTTAACCGGTCAGCCGATTCGCGAATTATGCTTGAAATATGACGTATTATCAGAAGAAGAGCTCGATCTAATTTTGGACCCTTATGAAATGACTCACCCAGGTATCGCAGGTGCAGTTCTTTTAGATAGACAGTAAACTTGTACATGTCAAGCAAAGGAGGGCGGAGAGGCCCTTTTTTGCTTGACATAAGGGGTAAAACTCCGCCGGCAAGGCGCTCTACCAGAGAGCCTTCACCACAAAAAAGCAAAAGCGCTTTTTAGGGGGAGAACCTCTGGTTCTGCGCCTAAACGAGCCGGGTGCACTATTTCTATTGAGAATCAATAGCAGAAGTCGATTGGAAAAGGAAGGGATTATATGTATAAATTCAAGGTTGGTCCGAATGGGGATGTGGAAACTGACTTACGAGGTTCGGAATTAATGGCTATACCGTTGTTGAATAAGGGGGTTGCATTCACGGAGGAGGAGAGACAGGAGCTGGATTTAACAGGATTATTGCCGCCGGCAGTACTGACGCTTGATGAGCAGGCACGCCGCGCTTATGAACAATTCTCCTCGCAGCCGAATGATTTGCATAAAAATGTAGCGTTATCGGCATTGCGTGACCGAAACGAGGTATTGTTTTACCGGGTTCTGACGGACCATTTACCAGAAATGCTTCCAATCATATATACACCAACAGTCGGGTTAGCAATCCAGCGTTACAGTCTCGAATACCGCCGACCGCGCGGGGTGTATTTATCTATTAATGATGCAAACGGCATTGAACAAGCATTTGAAAACTTTGGGGCGAGTGCGGAAGATATCGATTTAATCGTTATTACCGATGGGGAAGGCATTTTAGGAATCGGTGACTGGGGTGTTGGCGGTATTAATATCGCGATTGGCAAATTAGCCGTTTATACAGCCGCAGCTGGAATCGATCCCGCCCGCGTCATGCCTGTAATTTTAGATGTAGGCACAGATCGTGATGAGCTTCTGAACAACCCGTTCTACATCGGAAATTGCCATCCCCGTGTTCGGTATGGACAGTATGATGCATTCATTGAGCAGTTTGTAAGTACGGCGGCGAGAATGTTTCCTAATGCCTTGCTCCATTGGGAGGATTTCAGCTCCCATAATGCGCGGAGCATTTTAGACAAGTATCGAGATAAAGTGTGTACATTTAATGACGATATACAAGGTACAGGAGCTGTATCGCTTGCTGCTGTGCTGGCGGCAGTGCGCGCTTCCGATATTCCGCTCAGTGAGCATCGTGTTGTCATATTCGGGGCGGGTACAGCGGGTATTGGAATTGCTGATCAGGTGCGTGATGCCATGGTACGCGAGGGGCTTTCATGGGAATCGGCGAACCGCAGATTTTGGTGCATTGACCGGAATGGTTTACTGGAAGATGATATGGACGAATTGTACGACTTCCAGCGCCCATATGCGCGTCCTGCTGAAGAAAACAATGCAGGATTGGGATTAGCTGAAGTCGTTCGTCAAGTACATCCAACTATTTTGATCGGAACTTCAACTGTGGCGGGGGCATTCACCGAGGATATTGTGAAAGACATGGCAGCTCACGTTGAAAGACCGGTAATTTTGCCTATGTCCAATCCCACTCCCCTTGCGGAAGCAAAGCCTGCTGATCTAATCCATTGGACAGAGGGAAGAGCCCTAGTAGCAACAGGAAGTCCGTTTTCTCCTGTAACATATAACAAAACAGTATATGTAATCGGACAATCCAATAACGCTCTTATTTTTCCGGGGCTTGGACTTGGAACGAACGTGTCCCGTGCAAGTATCATCACTGACGGCATGTTTGCTGCGGCAGCAGAAGCTGTGGCGGGAATGATTGATGTAAGCAATCCAGGTGCGCCTTTACTTCCGCAGATTGAGAATCTACGTGCCATTTCAGAAATTGTCGCGATAGAAGTGGCAAAGGCGGCTGTTGCCGATGGTGTGGCACGAATAAAACATGACGATATTAAGCAAGCAGTTCGAAACGCAATGTGGGAACCGGTGTATCGGCCTATAAAAGCGGCAAAGGAAACTGTTCTGGTATAATGGGCGAAAATCCAGCTTGTTTTGATAAACAAGCTGTATCTTCATATATATATATAACTAGTAGTGTATGGGGGGCAATTGTGTTTATAACTACAAGGCGGCGGTTTGTTAGTAGCAAAAATCAGGAAGTGGCGGATTTGAGAGCGGATCAACTGCAAAGCAAAGATTTCTGGATCGTTATTGCTCTTATGGTTATAGTACCAATCGCGGGTGAATTGAACTTTCATCCATTCGATAATGTATTTCGTGTAAGTTTCGGAACTCCTATTTTCTTCTTTTCTTTATTGTTCTTTCGTAAAATTTCACCTGTTGTCATGGGGCTGTTAGTAGGAACGTCAGTTTCGGGGTTCCGTGTTTTATTGGATTGGATGGTGTCGGCAGACTTTAGCCTGGCAGTATCTCTTACCGAACGGTATCCGACGTTCTTCTACTATTTTACATATGCCTTCCTGTTTTATTTGATGAGGGTGAATCGTTTTCAACATCCTTTGCTGATTGGATGTTTCGGTATTACAATTGAAATCACATCCAGTCTTATTGAGTTAATGCTTTTTCATCTTTTTGTATTGGGAACGGCTGTGACGATAGGGGCATTGAATAAAATCATTATTATCGCGGTGTTTCGAAGCTTTTTTGTTTTGGCCTTCATCAATATGATGAAGCTGTACGAACTACGACTGAAAGAATCGCAAACCCGGAGGGAGAATGAGAATATGCTCATGCACCTTTCCAATTTGTATGTAGAGTCTGTTTATTTGAAAAAGACGCTGCAAAATGCAGAAACCATCACAAAAGAATCCTACAATTTATATCGAAACATGATTGATTTTAAAAAAGACCAAGGACTTCCAATTGAAAATTGGGGAAAAAAAGCTTTACGGATAGCCGGAGAGGTGCATGAAATAAAAAAGGATAACCAAAGAATCTTTGCGGGCCTTTCAAAGCTCATTTCAAGCGAAAGTCTGCCGGAATATATGAATGTACATGAATTAGCGTACATAATAGTTCGAATCAATCAGAAATATGCAGCGCTGTTAGGGAAGAAAATTGAATTTGTTTCGCAGATTAGGGGAGAGCATCCGAAATATCACATTTACCTTATGCTGTCTTTTATCAACAATTTAGTCGCGAACGCAGTAGAAGCGATTGAAAATACAGGCACAATCACCGTTTCAATAGATAAAGAGGATAATTGGATCGAGTGTAAAGTGATTGACGACGGTCCAGGCGTTGCTTCAAAATATAATCATCTCATTTTTAAACCGGGGTTTACCTCTAAATATGGAGAAGATGGAACACCGTCCACGGGAATCGGGCTATCTTATATAAAAGAAATGTCAGAGGAATTGGGAGGCGAGGTAACACTCCAAACGAGTGGGAAAGGATGCATTTTCATTATCCGGCTGCCGATCCTCTGTCTTGCCGAGAAAGGGTGAGTTTATGTTTTTTTATATTACGGATGATGATGAAGTCTTTCGATCTATGCTGTCACAAATTATAGAGGATGAAGAATTGGGTGACGTTGTAGGGGAAGTGGAAGATGGTTCTTTCCTAGATGCACATACGCTGGCAAAGAAGCATGTCGATATTTTATTCATTGATTTACTGATGCCGATCCGGGACGGAATTGAAACCATTCGTCACATTGCGCCGTCATTTAAAGGGAAAATCATTATGATTTCCCAAGTGGAATCAAAAGAACTGATCGGAGAAGCTTATTCACTTGGAATCGAATATTACATCACAAAGCCGCTGAACAGAAATGAAGTATTATCGGTTATACAGAAGGTCATGGAACGCATTCGTTTGGAGCGATCTATACAAGACATTCAAAAATCACTCAGCAATGTATTTGATTGGAATTCCGCCAAGGAACAAAAGTCTTCCTCCGGGGAAAAGAAAATTACAGACTGGGGGCAAGTTCTTTTATCCGAACTCGGCATAGCCGGTGAAAATGGAAGCAAGGACTTGCTAGAAATCATCGATTATTTATACCATTATGAGACAAGACTAGCATCTGAGACGGGATTTCCTATTTTAAAGGATATCTTCACCCATATCAGCTTGAAAAAATTAGGAACGGTTGCTTCGCAAGATGAGGTTGACAGGGAGAGAAAAGCGTCAGAACAGCGTGTTCGCCGAGCAATTTACCAATCATTGAACCATTTGGCATCTCTTGGCCTCGCTGATTTTGCGAATCAGAAATTTGAGAATTACGCGTCGATGTTTTTTGATTTTACAACAGTGCGTCAACGAATGACGGAATTGAAACAAGCATCTTTAACTTCATCAACGCATACGCGGATTAATGCCAAGAAGTTTATTCAGGTTTTGTATTTTGAAGCAAAACAGCTGGTAGATGAGGAATATTAGAATGTGAATAGGAGCCTGGGATAGAAAGAGTGATTCCAAGTATTTTCTCTAGGTGTATCGATAAGTATCAAAATAAATATATCTCATGAAGAGCTAATAGCTCTCCCACACGTGTGAAAGTATGTATCGCTTGGCGATATAACTTGGGAATTCATCTAAAAACCTATTATTTAATAGAAAAGGAGGTCCGATATGTGTCGTGATATACAACCGAATGAAAGGGCATTCTCTTCCAAGGAAGCGGCAGAAGAAGTGGGGATTGCAACACCCACTGTTCGATAGCATGGCCAAATCTTAGAGCGGAATGGATATGAGTTTTTCAAAGATGGCGATCGGCGTATCTTTGTTCAATCGGACATCGAAACGCTTATAGCGTTACGCGATACGGACAAGCCCTTAGATGATACGGCTAAAGACCTTGTGTATCAACAAAAGGAAAGAATAGAAGGATCCAATGAAACTGAGATTACGATATCCGATACATATGAAAATTTACCCCATGACCCCAATCAATTAAAAGAGGTCTTAAAGTTTCTCGTCAATGAACTCGCGGCCACACGTGAAATGAATGTCCAACTTACAAACGATATGACACAACTTAAAACAGCTGTTTAAAGACTCCAGCAAGTTCATCATGTAATAAGTTCTAGTATTGGAAATTCGGCGCAAAAAACTAATGCTAAAATTGATAAATTAACTGAACAACAAAATATCAATTACGAAACATTGCTGCAACTAGAAAAACAAAAAAGCCAATTCTTACAAAAAGAAATACAAAATATGTGGGAAGAACAGAAAAATGAATGGCTTTCACAAAATGATTTTAATAAACGGTTAGAAGAAGCGATACAAAACCCTAAAGAAAAATGGGGAGGACTCCTCTCCTTATTCCGAAAATAAGGTGCCTTTTTAAGGCTTTTTTTTGCTCTTTTTTTGTTTCGTATCGCTGGGCGATATAACGCAAATATATATACCCAGAACCATAGAAAGGGAAAAGAGGTCGTTATGCTACATGATATACAGGAGAATAGAAGAGCATCCTCTCCTCCAAGGAAGGATCAAATTTGCATAAATCACCATTTAAACCCAGGCACCGAATCAAAAGTAGAAATTCCTTTGTTTCGACTATTCGAATTCAATATTTTTCAAACTTCAACAAATTCCCGGGAAATATCTACATATTCTGAATAGATTTCGACAAAATTAAGCTCACAACCAATTGGTTGTGTTTTTTATTTGTTTAAAAATGAAACGGATGTAAGCTCAGCTCAAATCCGTTTTAGTCTACTAATTGATTTCTTACTGCATACAAGGCGGCTTGTGTCCGGTCAGCCAATTCGAGTTTCGACAAAAGGTTTGATACATGGGTTTTTACTGTTTTTTCGGTGATGAATAACGAGGCGGCAATTTCTTTATTGCTTTTTCCGTTGGCTATTTCTTTTAAAACATCCAACTCTCTTTTCGTTAATTCCGCTAGTAAATTCTTTTCTTGCTTGTTTTTATTGGACAAATTGGCTAGTAAATGAGAGGTAGCCTTTGGGTGGAGCTGGTTTTCCCCGCCAATTATTTTTTTAATGGATGTGACTAGTTCATCGGGCTGGATATCTTTTAACTGGAACCCTGAAGCACCGGCTTTGAGCGCTGGAATGACATGATCCTGGTCGGAAAAGCTCGTTAACATCATGATTTTAATGTCTGGCTGTTCTTGTTTAATAATCTTTGTGGCTTGGATTCCGTCCATTTCCGGCATCACCAGATCCATTAAAATAATATCTGGTTTCAGTAATTTTGCCTGTTCAACCGCTTCCTTGCCGTTGGCGGCTTCCCCGATAATTTCAAGGTCTTTTTGGGTCCGAAGAAAAAAGACTAGACCTCTTCTGACGACGTGATGGTCATCGGCGATTAGTACGCGGATACTCACTGAGTTCTCCTCCTTAATACGGAATATGAATTTCTATTTCTGTCCCGCTTCCTGGTTTACTTTTTAAATGAAATTGGCCATTTAATGCTTCTGTCCGTGTTTTCATACTTTTTAATCCCAATGAGGGGATTTCTAGATTTTCTCCGGAGTGGAAGCCGCAGCCACGATCCTTGATGGACATGACAACCTCATCTTTGGCAGTATGAAAGGTGAGGCTGGTTTCTGTGGTCTGGGAGTGCTTTTTACAATTGGCCAGAGCCTCTTGGCCGATGCGCCACAATGCTTCCTCGACCGTTACTGGAATGCTAGCAGCTCCTGTGATGTTTGCTTCAATGGACAGTCCAAGCATTTCCGCATAACTTTTAAGGGCACTTACTACTCCATTCTCCAATCCTAGCGGTCGGAGCTGCCAGATTAATGCTCTCATTTCGCCAAGTGCTTCCTGCGCTAAATCCTGTATATAGCCAAACGTTTGTTTCACTTCATCTTGCTCTGTCATTTCCACTCCGGCCCTCGCTGTAAGGCTTAAGGAAAATAACAGCTGATTAACAGAATCATGAAGATCTCTTGCAAGCCGATTCCGCTCAGCGACCAGCGCAGTCTCCTGTTCCCTCTGGGTAAGTTTGATCCGTTTCAGCGCTGTGCCGATTTGATAGGCAACGGCTTCGAGTAAGGCGAGCTCATTTTTTTGAAAATGTGTTTTGTAGGGGGAACCTACATTTAAGATCCCGAATCGTTCATTTCCAGCTCCGAGCGGGACGGTAGCGTGATGGGTGAGACCGCATGTTTCCCCTGCATTTTCGTCGATCGCATCTTCAATCCGTTTACATTCCATAATATTGGTTGCTTTCGTTAATTTTTTATTGTTATATTTATTGACGCACCAGCATCCACCCTGACACATCCTCTGCTTATCGTTATTCGCCAAAGCAGGCGGCAGGGCTTCGTCGGCTGCAAGATGATGCGTTCCATGTTCATCCATTAAAAATATCCATCCTGTTTGAAGTCCCGTCACTTGAAGAAGCCTTTTCAACACTCCGGACAATACGTCATTTGTATCTGTTCCTTCATTTAATAGTTCAGCGATTTCCTTTAAAATGCCGATATCTTTATTCTCTTCCGACATACATTCTCCTCCAGCGTCCTGCATTTACTGTTATTATAGCTTATTGGTGGATGGTTTCTCTTCATTTGATGTCAAAAAGCTGCACTTCTGACGGCTTATTTTTGAGTATCATAACATAGGTTTAATCTGCAAAAACTCAATGACCTCTTTATTGGGTCCTTCATAAAAAATTGTTTCCCAGCCGTTTTCAAGCTTGTATGGCCCTTCTATTCTTCGGTTGGAATCAAACCGTTTCATCAATTCATAGTGGTCATCTACCTCAAAGCATAAATGTGTATTATTTTCCGCGGATTGACTAGAAATTAGCTCAAGCCTGAACTCCTTGGCAGCCAGGAACACAATATCTTCCTCCATGAAAGAGAAGTGGCTTTCTTCCTGAAGTCGAAAGTGCTTTTTGTAAAAAGCTACGGACTCCTCGAGACGATCTACTACTAGGCCATAATGGTGGAACCGCATATAAGTACCTCCCCGCTTATAAAATAAGATTCATATCCCCAAACTCATGCCATAAATAGCCGGCTTTAATTGCATAATCATATGCCTGTAGTAAATGGTGCTCTGATACAAAGGCGGACAACATATCGAGGTGACTTGCTTGTGGCTCATGAAGCCCCGTAATGATTCCGTCGGTTATTTGTAAAGGATAGTGTGGATCGATATAGAGATTTGTCACTCCTGAAAGGACCCCGTTTTTAGCGGCCGTCTCGAGCGCCCGAACTACTGTTGTACCAACGGCAATGACTCTTTTGCCAGATGCTTTCGTTTGGAGGATCCGTTCCATAATTCGTTTAGAGATTTGATACTCCTCTTCATTCTCTTCGGGTGACTGATGCCACCTATCATCAAGTAAATAGCTTAACCCGGTATGCAATTGGATAAAATCAACATGGATGCCTTTGTGCTTCATTTTAAAGATGAGCTCCCAGCTAAAGGCTCTGCCTGCCGAGGGCATCTCGACGGAACCGGGATGGGAGGCAAAAACGGTTTGATAGTAATCCAAGTCCCATGGCTGTTCAATATATTCATATCGGATCGGTTCACCCAGGTCATAGATGCTATTAAATAACTCTGTGCCTTTTTTCGTAAATTTTATGGTCTTAAGTGGCGAATTCTCTTTCTCGCCGATTACGATTGCTGACAATTCCAGGGAAAAGTCTAGTCGATCACCTGTTTTAACAGGGTTAGCTACAATTAGCGCATCCCACAATTCTTCGCAACGGCGCCTTGCCAACCTGACTTCCACTTTGGGTGCGATTGTTACGTTGTTTCTTGACCATTTACCATGTAATACCGCGGGTATGGTTCGGCTATTATTGGCTATGACCAGATCCCCAGGCTGAAGGTAATCTGCCAAGTGGAAGAACTGGTCATGCCGGACTTCTCCCGTTGACCGGTCCAGTACCATCATCCGGACATGATCCCGCCTTAAGCCGCGTTTTTCAGGAGGATGGGAAGCATTTAATTCATCTGGCAGATAAAAATCCAACGCTTTCGTCGCCATCACAATTCCTCCTCTGATTGGGCCTCAAACCGCTGGCCATTAATTCCTGCAGACTTATCGGATGCTAGATATAAAAAGATGTCGACCACATCCTCCGGTTTAGCCAATGGGTAATCGCAATTGGGAACAGCTAACTGGTGCATTTCTGTGTCCATTTCGCCGGGATCAACCATGTTTACCCGTACATTTGTTTCACTTAATTCATCAGCCCAGGTTTGGGTAAGACCCTCAACTGCAAATTTTGAAATCCCGTATGCACCCCAGCCCGCATAACCGGTATGGCCAGCTTCAGATGTAACATTAATAATCGATCCTACATTCCGCTCAAGCATCCCTGGAATCACTCTTCTGGTAACCAGAAATGGCGAAACTGCATTCACCCTTAGCACCTCAGCAAAATCTTCTTCCGGATAATCGAGCAGCATGGGCATTGGACTAGGCCCTAGGATAGATGCATTATTAATCAGGACATCAATATGGCCATAGGCTTCCTCTGTCATCGCAACGAGCCTTTCCACATCCCGTGATTTGGAAATATCAGCGGTAACCGCCAGTACCTCAGCACCTAAATTTTCAGCTTCCTCTTTCACTGTTAGCAGGACTTTTGCTGACCTGGAGCAAATCGCAAGTTTAGCTCCTTCCTTAGCAAAAGATAGTGTTAACGCTCTACCCAATCCTTTTGAGGCTCCAGTGATCATTACTACTTTATTTTTCATATTTGTCTCTCCCCTTTGTTCCTTGATGTTTTAATCATACAGGGTTCTGGAAAATCATCCTTCGGAAAAAAGCTTGAAGTTTATCTACAACTTTAGGATGAGAAAAGACGAATTTACTTGTTCGAGGAGTTATCGAAACAACCAGGAAAAGTGGTATTAACCTCTTTTAAAGAGGGGGAGGTTCCATTTACCGGAGAAAGGGAAAAAAGGGGTTCCATCGGTAAATGAAAAAGGTCTCCATTTACCGAGGAAAGGGGAAAAGCGCCTCGCCGGTAAATGAAAGAGGGTTCCATCCTTAATAAAAAACAAGGCCACTCCACGACAAATGGAAGGGCGTATAGTTGGACAAAAATGAAGTAGGAGATGGCTTTAATCAATTATTATTCAAAATATCTATGCTGCCTTTCTCCAACTGACTTATAGTTTTGCATTAGAATTCTTCGTATCGTTTTTCTAGACCCAACCACCCTACACCAGTCATGAACCAGATTCGTTGTAATTTTTAAATCAGGGAAAAGCAGCACTAACTCTTCCGCGCACCGTAAGACAACTGAATCGACCAACTCCTCGTGCCCGCATTTATCACACACCAAAATGATCTTTTATCCTCAACTGAAAATATTAACGAGTGACAATCTGCGCAAAGAGGCCCCTTTTGCAATTGACCATAGCTATAAGGCGGAAAACGAGTATACGGAGAGTCGGTTTGATACAGTGAGATTAATTGGTCAGTAAGCATTTTGTGGCGGTTCGTTAGTTTTGATGGGATTCCGTTTAATTTTTTCATCAGGCTATTAAGCTGAGTGGGATGTATAATGGGTTCGTTTAATGGGGCTTGATATAAGGTGAAATTTTTGTTGACAAAGGCCACGTCACCTTCAATAGGTAAATAAAAGCCGAGATTTTTAAGTAAAGGGCGGAGGAGTGATTTACTGCGATTTAATTGGTGTAATGGATTTCTTATTTCATCCTTAGATAATTTAGGATAGAAATTTCCTAATTCATACCTATAATCTCCCTCATAGTTTTTTACTTCGTACGGGTAGACGGTATGCTGAGAAATGATTAATGTATCAATTTGAATAAATGATTTATTCTGCTCGAGGCACAAATCATTTATTATATAAAGTTCATTTTCCAATTTCATTGTTAACCGGTCAAATTTCAACTCTCCCTGGTAGCCCTTTTCTAGGTACACTAAATGTTTCTTATCTTTTGGCGATAAATCCATACGTGCGTTTAAAGATAACAGTGTTCTATACTCTTTTGACATCGTACGGGGCTTTACGATCATATTCTCTTCCTCTCCCAACTTTTAAAGAAACTCACCTTAATTTTACAAAAAGTAACATAAATATTGTTTGAATACTTTGTTAACAATTATGTTTTTATCAGCAAAATCCATCGGATAAAAATTGGCAACTTATAACGGTCAGAACTTTGCATTTCTTCTGAACCCCAGATAAAGAATAGTTCTAAGAGGTGAAAAGTAGTGACAGTAATTACGACCTTTAAAGAAAAAAAACGGGAAAAACAAATAAAATATGAGCGTTCCGTCCTTCGGGAGTTATCGATCAATACATTAAAAGAACGAGTCCAACAATACTTTGGCTCTACAAAAATTGCCTCCAGCCTAATAATGAATACAGGCATAGAAGAAGCATGCTATGACATTGCCCTTGAAGCCTTTTTATTGGGGGCAAAATTCAGCAAGTTTGGTTATTATGGAGAAGACTTAGATGAGGTTCGCAAACGCTGCTATCGAGAAGAAAAACATTTAATTGATACCCTATATAATTTTTTCCTTTATTGGGGAAGCGGTGAAGAGGGCACCATGAGTGAATCACTTTATTACCTGTGTGAGCAATATATCCGTATCTGGTGGAGAGAAGGCTATGAAAAGGGGCAAAGGCGCCACAAGCTCCGTCTCCACTAATGTCCATCATTTCTTCCTGTTCTAAATCCCCCCTTTGTCCCATATAGTTTAGTGAATCGGGACGAGCGGGAAGGAATGATCTGGGTGTCAAAACGAAGATTAAAAATCATAAGTTTTATTGTGGGGCTATTTGTCTTATTTTTCGTTTTACAATACGATTTTGCTGAAGATGACTCGTTAAATGCGTGGAATCTTCCATTGTCGGGAAAAATCATCTTACTTGACCCGGGCCATGGCGGTCCAGATGGCGGTGCTGGAACGGGTCAAACATTGGAAAAAGACATTGCCTTAAAGATTACAAAGAAGGTCAAGGATTACCTGCAAATGCAAGGTGCCCTTGTGATTATGACGAGAGAAACAGATACAGACTTAGCCGCTTCGGATACAAGGGGTTATAGTAGGAGAAAAGTTGAAGATTTAAAAAATAGACTAAAAATGATCAATAACGGTGATAACGATTTTTTTGTCAGCATTCATTTAAATGCGATTCCTTCTGCCAGGTGGAGCGGAGCACAGACCTTTTATGCTCCACATTTTAAGGAAAATGCTAAGGCAGCAAAATTTGTTCAGGAAGAACTTCGGAAAAACTTAGAGAACACCACTCGTAGAGCCAAACCAATCAATAATGTGTATATATTAAAGAATGCAAAGAAGCCGGGTATTTTAGTTGAGGTGGGCTTTTTGTCCAATCCAGCAGAAAAGGAAAATTTAAAGAAGGATTCTTACCAGGAAAAAATTGCGATATCCATCTATCAAGGAATTACTCGTTATTACACGAATGAAAAAGAATTAGTTGAACCAGATTATTGAAGGCGGGAAAACCCCTTCTATTTTTTTGCGAAAAGTTGGATTCAACCTATAAAGTACGTGTGATTCAATTAACTGTTTCCGGGTGTGGTTATGATATACTAAGAGATGGAAACGAATTCAAAATGTGAGGTGCTTTTTTATGTTAACAGAAGAAAGAGTCCATGAGGTTCTAGGCAGCCTCAAAGAACCATTTTTACATAAAACATTAGCTGAATTAAATGCTATTGTTGAAATAAAAGTAAAAGAAGAAAAAAATCATGTCAGTGTAAAGGTAGCCATCGCAAAGACAGGTACAGCTGAACAGCTCCAACTGCAAACACAAATTGTCAATTTGTTAAAAGAAGCAGGAGCGGCATCGGTTGGAATCCGTTTTAGTGAACTTCCTGAAGAAGTGTTAGCAGCAAACCGTCATGCACAACCAGAAAGTAATGATACCAACCTGCTTCATTCAAATAATACCACCTTCATTGCGATCGCAAGTGGAAAAGGCGGAGTTGGTAAATCAACGGTTTCGGTTAACCTCGCCGTTGCACTAGCACGTCTAGGCAAAAAGGTTGGACTAATTGACGCGGATATCTATGGATTTAGTGTTCCAGATATGATGGGAATAACAGAAAGACCGGTTGTTAGAGGAGAAAAAATAATTCCTGTTGAACGGTTTGGAGTACAAGTCATTTCAATGGGCTTCTTTGTTGAGGATAATTCACCTATTATCTGGCGCGGGCCGATGTTAGGGAAAATGTTAAACAGCTTCTTTAATGAAGTAGAATGGGGCGACATTGAGTATTTACTTTTAGATTTACCACCTGGAACTGGGGATGTCGCATTAGACGTTCATACGATGCTTCCGGCATGTAAAGAAGTTATTGTAACAACACCGCATCCAACGGCCGCTTTTGTCGCAGCGCGTGCTGGGGCAATGGCTCTGAAAACTGACCATGAAGTTCTTGGTGTCATTGAAAACATGGCTTATTTTGAAAGCAAGCTGACCGGGGAAAAAGAATATGTATTCGGCCAAGGCGGCGGCGATAAATTAGCGGAAGAATTAAATACAGAAGTTCTTGGCCGTCTGCCGCTAAATCAGCCTGATTGGAACGAGGAAGACTTTGCCCCATCGGTCTATCAAGTAGACCATCAGATTGGAAAAGTTTATCTAGAAATAGCTGAAAAAGTAACTGGCTTGTTAAAAAAGTAAATTAATGAAAATAGAAGCCTCTTCCGATGTGGAGAGGCTTCTATTTTTTGATAGGAATGTATCAAGGTCTAGCTTCAGCTACCTTGGTCGCTTTTGCTGCCGCCCGATTGATCGCTGCTGCTCTTTCCTCCGGATGATTTGCTATTTGCTTCTTCAGCTGCCTTTAAGAGTAATTCTTGTATTTTTGCCTTAAATAAAGGACTATCGACCGTTTCCGTAATTACTTTCTGGAGATGCTCGCGGTATTCTTTGCTTTTTAGAGCATCTGCCAATTCCTTTTGTATTTCAGGCTCTTTAAAAACTTCAATCATCATTCCTCTATATTCAGGGTCATTCATTAATTCCTTTAGTAACGTTTTATTTTCAGATTTCAAATTTTTAGAAATGCTTTGTGCAAATTTAGGATCACTAAATGTTTCTTTCCAGTATTGTTTGGCTTTATCTGAGGTTAGTGTTTGCTGGATGGTGTCAGAGACAACTTTTTGATCCATCACAAGCTTTTCCTTCATACTATCACTTGACATCACATCTTGGATTGCTTTCTTACCATCATCGGTTTTGAGAATATCAACGACCATTTTCTTCGTTTCTTCGTAATCAATTTGTCCTCCGCTGCTGGCGTCATTGGAAGAACAACTTGTCAGGAACACCATGATGGGCAGGAGGAGCAACATGCTTTTTGCTTTCATTATTTAGCCCCTTTCACATAAAAATCCTTAAGTTTAGCATGTAGTAACTGCTGAAAGATTATTCGTAAGGAATCATAAAATATGGATTTTTCAAATTCGGCTTGGTACAATCATAATGTTATTTATTTTTCTTAGTATGGAGGTTTGTAGTGTGACGAGCCGTAATTGGGTAAAACTATTTTTAAACACATTATTAGTTGGCGGACTCACAACGGCTATTGTGGGCTTTATTGTTCGCTGGAATGAGTTTCAGCCCTATTTTACTGAATTTAAACTCTTTGATATTTTATCAACATTAATTTGGTTAATTGTCATGGGCTTTCTGTTTAGTGTCATCAGCCAAATGGGCTTTTTTGCATATTTAACGGTTCACCGTTTTGGTTTAGGAATCTTTAAATCTGTCTCACTTTGGAATGCTGTTCAAATTGTCCTGATTCTATTTGGTTTATTTGATTTAGTTTATTTACGATACGAAAATTTTGCTGGATCAAAGGATGTGCTCCTGCCTTATTTTGTTCCAGCTATCATTCTTTTAGTCGTTGGTCTAATCGTTGCGTGGTACAAAACGAAACAGACAAATCAAGAGGCGTTTATACCTGCCATGTTCTTTATGATCGTGGTTACATTAGTTGAGTGGGTTCCAGTTCTGCGTGTCAATGAAAAGAGCTGGCTTTACCTGATGATGTTGGCGTTGCTTGCGTGTAATGCCTATCAATTATTAATTCTTCATAAATTAAACCTACAATCTGAGCAGGAAAGACAAAAAAGAGCGAGTCAATCGCCTGGTAAATCAAAAAATAATAACCAAGCAAATATGAAAAAGACAAAAAAACCGTCCATTTAATATATTGGACGGTTTTTTAGCGTATAACTATTTGATTTCTCTGGAACTTGCCTCTCCATTTGCGATTAATTCTGATACTGAAATAAGTTTTAACCCTTTTTGCTGAATATTCTTCAAAATCAGCGGCAGTGCTTTTGCTGTTTGCTTTGCCGAGTCCGAAGCATGGAGCAGAATAATATCACCTTTTTCAGCCTTATTAACATTTTTAACAATGGTTGGTACGCCAGGATTATTCCAATCCTTTGAATCCACACTCCAATGGACAACCGTATATCCATATCTGTTGGCTATTTTCAAGGTTCTCTCATCAAAATGGCCAGTTGGAGCACGGAGTAATTTAATATTCTTTACATTTAACTTCCTGAAGGCCACTTGTGCTTTTGAGATATCTTGGCCGATTTTTACATCTTCCAAATCCCGATAGTCTTTGTATTCGTAACCAAGAATGCCGATTTCATAACCATCCTTTACAATCCGACTGACAAGATCTGGATGTCTTTCAGCCCATGAACCTGCTAAGAAAAAAGTGGCTGCCTTCACGCCCTCCTTATTTAGCGTATCTAAAATCGGCTCTGCCTTTTCGTCACCCCAGCCGATATTGAAAGTAAGAGCAAGATCCTTTTCCCCTCTATAAACGGCTTTCGGTCCATCTTTTGTTGAAAAGACAGGAATTTGTGCAAGATTCTCTATGTAGAGAAACCAAGCAGTAAAAAATGCAGCAATTAATATGAGTGAAATATTCTTCAAAGTCTTCCCGTTAAATACAAAAAAGAATTTCATCGTCCCCACCTCGTCCAATACTGTCCTTGTCTCAACCTATGACCGTAATTTTAAAAATATGATTAGAAAAATTTAATCATAAAATTTCAATAATTGGAAAAGACTACTATAACTAGATATTTCGCTGGAGGTTATTCAATGTTTGGACTTCTAATAAACGATAAAGAAGTAAAAGAAATGGAATACCTTATTAAAAGAGAAATGGATGAAATATTATTTGATTTAAGAGATGATCGAATTGATCATATTGTTAAACGTGCAATGGAAGAACGATATAAAGTTTTATTTACATTATTTAGACGGGTTGCTTCTCCCCATGATTGTTTAAAGTATATGAGGAGGGGAAAGAAGGATAGGAAAAAGGGGTAAGAAAAAACTTCATATTTTTTGTGCAAAGTTCGTTGACAATTATATAGTATCTTGGTATATTAATAAACGTCGCTGCTGACGTAAAAAACACTTAAAAAAAGTTGTTGACATTACGTTTTGTGGGTGATATATTAATAAAGTCGCTTTTGAGCGAATGAATAAATTGTTCTTTGAAAACTAAACAAACAAAATCGTGCAAACAAACAAAAATTTTTAGTTTCAACTAAGAAACTAAGCCAACGTAACAAAATGAGCTAATCAACTTTCTTGGAGAGTTTGATCCTGGCTCAGGACGAACGCTGGCGGCGTGCCTAATACATGCAAGTCGAGCGAATCAATAGGAGCTTGCTCCTGTTGGTTAGCGGCGGACGGGTGAGTAACACGTGGGCAACCTGCCTGTAAGACTGGGATAACACCGGGAAACCGGTGCTAATACCGGATAATCCTTTTCCTCTCATGAGGAAAAGCTGAAAGTCGGTTTCGGCTGACACTTACAGATGGGCCCGCGGCGCATTAGCTAGTTGGTGAGGTAACGGCTCACCAAGGCGACGATGCGTAGCCGACCTGAGAGGGTGATCGGCCACACTGGGACTGAGACACGGCCCAGACTCCTACGGGAGGCAGCAGTAGGGAATCTTCCACAATGGACGAAAGTCTGATGGAGCAACGCCGCGTGAGCGATGAAGGCCTTCGGGTCGTAAAGCTCTGTTGTTAGGGAAGAACAAGTACCGGAGTAACTGCCGGTACCTTGACGGTACCTAACCAGAAAGCCACGGCTAACTACGTGCCAGCAGCCGCGGTAATACGTAGGTGGCAAGCGTTGTCCGGAATTATTGGGCGTAAAGCGCGCGCAGGCGGTCCTTTAAGTCTGATGTGAAAGCCCACGGCTCAACCGTGGAGGGTCATTGGAAACTGGGGGACTTGAGTGCAGAAGAGGAAAGCGGAATTCCACGTGTAGCGGTGAAATGCGTAGAGATGTGGAGGAACACCAGTGGCGAAGGCGGCTTTCTGGTCTGTAACTGACGCTGAGGCGCGAAAGCGTGGGGAGCAAACAGGATTAGATACCCTGGTAGTCCACGCCGTAAACGATGAGTGCTAAGTGTTAGGGGGTTTCCGCCCCTTAGTGCTGCAGCTAACGCATTAAGCACTCCGCCTGGGGAGTACGGCCGCAAGGCTGAAACTCAAAGGAATTGACGGGGGCCCGCACAAGCGGTGGAGCATGTGGTTTAATTCGAAGCAACGCGAAGAACCTTACCAGGTCTTGACATCCTCTGACACTCCTAGAGATAGGACGTTCCCCTTCGGGGGACAGAGTGACAGGTGGTGCATGGTTGTCGTCAGCTCGTGTCGTGAGATGTTGGGTTAAGTCCCGCAACGAGCGCAACCCTTGATCTTAGTTGCCAGCATTCAGTTGGGCACTCTAAGGTGACTGCCGGTGACAAACCGGAGGAAGGTGGGGATGACGTCAAATCATCATGCCCCTTATGACCTGGGCTACACACGTGCTACAATGGATGGTACAAAGGGCTGCAAGACCGCGAGGTTTAGCCAATCCCATAAAACCATTCTCAGTTCGGATTGCAGGCTGCAACTCGCCTGCATGAAGCCGGAATCGCTAGTAATCGCGGATCAGCATGCCGCGGTGAATACGTTCCCGGGCCTTGTACACACCGCCCGTCACACCACGAGAGTTTGTAACACCCGAAGTCGGTGGGGTAACCGCAAGGAGCCAGCCGCCTAAGGTGGGACAGATGATTGGGGTGAAGTCGTAACAAGGTAGCCGTATCGGAAGGTGCGGCTGGATCACCTCCTTTCTAAGGATAAAGCTGGACCTGTGAGCCAGACAAAACAGTTTGTGACACGACCTTTGTTTGTTTAGTTTTGAGAGTACAATTCTCTCAAAGCTTTTTTTAATCGTTCTTTGAAAACTAGATAATCGTAATGAAGAAGTCAATGTAAGAACCGAGTCAATAGGAAAAATGAAGTTCAATTTTTCCCTGCCATTTTAGTTTTCTCTCTTATGTAAGTAAGAGAATAACCTTTTAGGTTAAGTTAGAAAGGGCGCACGGTGAATGCCTTGGCACTAGGAGCCGATGAAGGACGGGACTAACACCGATATGCTTCGGGGAGCTGTAAGTAAGCTGTGATCCGGAGATTTCCGAATGGGGGAACCCACTGTTCGTAATGGAACAGTATCTTTACCTGAATACATAGGGTATGGAAGGCATACCCGGGGAACTGAAACATCTAAGTACCCGGAGGAAGAGAAAGCAAACGCGATTCCCTGAGTAGCGGCGAGCGAAACGGGACATAGCCCAAACCAAGAGGCTTGCCTCTTGGGGTTGTAGGACACTCAACATGGAGTTACAAAGGAACGGGGTAGATGAAGCGACCTGGAAAGGTCCGTCATAGAAGGTAAAAACCCTGTAGTCGAAACTTCGTTCCCTCCTGAGTGGATCCTGAGTACGGCCGGACACGAGAAATCCGGTCGGAAGCAGGGAGGACCATCTCCCAAGGCTAAATACTCCCTAGTGACCGATAGTGAACCAGTACCGTGAGGGAAAGGTGAAAAGCACCCCGGAAGGGGAGTGAAATAGTTCCTGAAACCGTGTGCCTACAAGTAGTTAGAGCCCGTTAATGGGTGATAGCGTGCCTTTTGTAGAATGAACCGGCGAGTTACGATCCCATGCAAGGTTAAGTTGAAGAGACGGAGCCGCAGCGAAAGCGAGTCTGAATAGGGCGTATGAGTATGTGGTCGTAGACCCGAAACCAGGTGATCTACCCATGTCCAGGGTGAAGTCCAGGTAACACTGGATGGAGGCCCGAACCCACGCACGTTGAAAAGTGCGGGGATGAGGTGTGGGTAGCGGAGAAATTCCAATCGAACTTGGAGATAGCTGGTTCTCTCCGAAATAGCTTTAGGGCTAGCCTCACGTAGTAAGAGTCTTGGAGGTAGAGCACTGTTTGGACTAGGGGCCCTCATCGGGTTACCGAATTCAGACAAACTCCGAATGCCAAAGACTTATCCGTGGGAGTCAGACTGCGAGTGATAAGATCCGTAGTCAAAAGGGAAACAGCCCAGACCACCAGCTAAGGTCCCAAAGTATACGTTAAGTGGAAAAGGATGTGGAGTTGTTTAGACAACCAGGATGTTGGCTTAGAAGCAGCCACCATTTAAAGAGTGCGTAATAGCTCACTGGTCGAATGACTCTGCGCCGAAAATGTACCGGGGCTAAACGTATCACCGAAGCTGTGGATTGACATCGTAGATGTCAGTGGTAGGAGAGCGTTCTAAGGGCGTTGAAGCTAGACCGTAAGGACTGGTGGAGCGCTTAGAAGTGAGAATGCCGGTATGAGTAGCGAAAGATGAGTGAGAATCTCATCCACCGAATGCCTAAGGTTTCCTGAGGAAGGCTCGTCCGCTCAGGGTTAGTCGGGACCTAAGCCGAGGCCGAAAGGCGTAGGCGATGGACAACAGGTTGATATTCCTGTACCACCTCTTTATCGTTTGAGCAATGGGGGGACGCAGGAGGATAGGGTAAGCGCGCTGTTGGATATGCGCGTCTAAGCAGTTAGGCTGAGAAGTAGGCAAATCCGCTTCTCGCGAAGGCTGAGCTGTGATAGCGAGGGAAATTTAGTACCGAAGTTCCTGATTCCACACTGCCAAGAAAAGCCTCTAGCGAGATAAAAGGTGCCCGTACCGCAAACCGACACAGGTAGGCGAGGAGAGAATCCTAAGGTGAGCGAGAGAACTCTCGTTAAGGAACTCGGCAAAATGACCCCGTAACTTCGGGAGAAGGGGTGCTTTTTGAGGTGAATAGCCTCGAAGAGCCGCAGTGAATAGGCCCAGGCGACTGTTTAGCAAAAACACAGGTCTCTGCGAAGCCGCAAGGCGAAGTATAGGGGCTGACGCCTGCCCGGTGCTGGAAGGTTAAGAGGAGGGGTTAGCTCACGCGAAGCTCTGAATCGAAGCCCCAGTAAACGGCGGCCGTAACTATAACGGTCCTAAGGTAGCGAAATTCCTTGTCGGGTAAGTTCCGACCCGCACGAAAGGCGTAACGATCTGGGCACTGTCTCAACGAGAGACTCGGTGAAATTATAGTACCTGTGAAGATGCAGGTTACCCGCGACAGGACGGAAAGACCCCGTGGAGCTTTACTGTAGCCTGATATTGAATTTTGGTACAGCTTGTACAGGATAGGTAGGAGCCTGAGAAGCCGGAGCGCTAGCTTCGGTGGAGGCGTCGGTGGGATACTACCCTGGCTGTATTGAAATTCTAACCCGCACCCCTGATCGGGGTGGGAGACAGTGTCAGGTGGGCAGTTTGACTGGGGCGGTCGCCTCCTAAAGAGTAACGGAGGCGCCCAAAGGTTCCCTCAGAATGGTTGGAAATCATTCGCAGAGTGTAAAGGCACAAGGGAGCTTGACTGCAAGACCTACAAGTCGAGCAGGGACGAAAGTCGGGCTTAGTGATCCGGTGGTTCCGCATGGAAGGGCCATCGCTCAACGGATAAAAGCTACCCCGGGGATAACAGGCTTATCTCCCCCAAGAGTCCACATCGACGGGGAGGTTTGGCACCTCGATGTCGGCTCATCGCATCCTGGGGCTGTAGTCGGTCCCAAGGGTTGGGCTGTTCGCCCATTAAAGCGGTACGCGAGCTGGGTTCAGAACGTCGTGAGACAGTTCGGTCCCTATCCGTCGTGGGCGCAGGAAATTTGAGAGGAGCTGTCCTTAGTACGAGAGGACCGGGATGGACGCACCGCTGGTGTACCAGTTGTTCTGCCAAGGGCATCGCTGGGTAGCTATGTGCGGACGGGATAAGTGCTGAAAGCATCTAAGCATGAAGCCCCCCTCAAGATGAGATTTCCCATAGCGCAAGCTAGTAAGAACCCTGAAAGATGATCAGGTTGATAGGTCAGAGGTGGAAGCGTGGTAACATGTGGAGCTGACTGATACTAATCGTTCGAGGACTTAACCAATTTTTAAGGCATACTCGTTTTTACAAACTTCTTCTGTATTATCTAGTTTTGAGGGAATGAAAAAAAAAAATTTTCCTCTTGAAAAATTTCAAAAAGATATTATAATAAATAATGTCTTGAAAATAGTCTGGCAGCAATGGCGAGAAGGTCACACCCGTTCCCATACCGAACACGGAAGTTAAGCTTCTCAGCGCCGATGGTAGTTGGGACACGCGTCCCTGTGAGAGTAGGACGCTGCCAGGCTGAAATATTATTGTTCCGCAGTAGCTCAGTGGTAGAGCTATCGGCTGTTAACCGATCGGTCGTAGGTTCGAGTCCTACCTGCGGAGCCATTTTTATGTAAACTTATATTTAGCTATGCTTCCATAGCTCAGTAGGTAGAGCACTTCCATGGTAAGGAAGAGGTCAGCGGTTCGAGCCCGCTTGGAAGCTTTCCTATTTTTATAATAGTATGGCCCCTTGGTCAAGCGGTTAAGACACCTCCCTTTCACGGAGGTAACACGGGTTCGAGTCCCGTAGGGGTCACCAAAGTTTTTTACTCAATAACGTAAAAAAACTTTCATTGCTGTGGAGGATTAGCTCAGCTGGGAGAGCATCTGCCTTACAAGCAGAGGGTCGGCGGTTCGAGCCCGTCATCCTCCACCATAATATAATTATGTTAACTACATGCCGGGGTAGCTCAATTGGTAGAGCACGAACGAATAAGCTCCTTGAATAAACTTCAGCATACTGACCGAGCTGCTGCTTGCATAAGCTTTCTGAGGTCAGGATGACGGCAACGAAGTCAGCGTGTTCAAACTTAATATTTTTCCAAACTACATGCCGGGGTAGCTCAATTGGTAGAGCAACTGACTTGTAATCAGTAGGTTGGGGGTTCAAGTCCTCTCGCCGGCACTGCTTTTTTAAAGTTAAATATGGAGGGGTAGCGAAGTGGCTAAACGCGGCGGACTGTAAATCCGCTCCCTCCGGGTTCGGCGGTTCGAATCCGTCCCCCTCCACCATTTATATTTTTAAAAAAGTTGGACATACTAAATAATATTACATCTCTATTGGGCTATAGCCAAGCGGTAAGGCATCGCACTTTGACTGCGACATGCGTTGGTTCAAATCCAGCTAGCCCAGCCAGAGAGCCATTAGCTCAGTTGGTAGAGCATCTGACTTTTAATCAGAGGGTCGAAGGTTCGAGTCCTTCATGGCTCATATAGTAACAGTCAGGAACTTTGGAGAAATTTCCAAGGTTCTTTTTTTATGAAAAGGCTCTGTTAAATTTAAATGTTGATTTTTTATATAATAAATTAGGGGAACCTTCATTTGTCAAGGTTCCCCATTTTTTTTTTAGCTAATGCCCCCGTTTGTCCAACAAGGGGAAAGAACGACTGCCCATAAAAAAGACAGCCGTCCAGTCTGAAATATCAGTGTGTTTAGTTAAGCGAAAGTGTTTCTATATATATGTCAGCATATCGTCTGTTTATTTGATTTTCTCCGCCAACTCTAAAATAATTCCCTCTGGACCACGAACGTAGCATAACTTATAACTTTCTTCATATTGCTGTATTTCACTAAAGATTTCCGTGCCCTTCTTTTTCAATTTTGCAACAATAGCTTCAATATCTTCAACAGCAAAGCAAATATGTCGGATACCCAGCGTATTTGCAAAAGGTTGCTGAATATCTTTTTCATCTGACGGCGTATAAAATTTGACTAGCTCTATCCATGCCTGACCATCTGGCATCCCCAATCCTACACATGCCGTTTTAACATCATTAAGCCCAACTATTCGGTCCAACTGTTCTCCATCCAATTCCCATTCCGCTTGCACTTCAAGTCCTAAATCAAGAAAAAACGCTTTAGCCTCTGAAAGATCATTTACGTTTATACTCACATGATCTATTCTATTGATCTTCATATCTCATACCTCCTTGAGATTAATTGCTCATCGCAGAATTATTCAACAACTTATTGCAAATTCCTGTCACGATTGTTAAATAAGCACTATACAGCGAATTTTGATAAGCGTAAACTATCGTAAGTATCTGTCATTTCAAAGACAAATGATGATAATAGAAAATCTTTAATATTGTGCTTTGTGTTTTCGTTACTGCGGCTATCGACAAACAAAAACCAGGCTAGGTAGTTATCAAGGTACTTCGTTGCGACACCTTTAAATCGGTTTATGAATTGTTTCAATCGGGAATGGAGACCATTAACGTTTTGAATATGATATAAGCCCTTAATAACGTGTTTACCATCGTTTGATTTAATTCTGTAATGCTCAATGCCTTTTTCTTTTGCATACGTTTTATAGGCTCTCCAAGCATCTGTTACAAGTACATTTTCGGGTGTCAACTTTGAACCAATCATTTTTTCAACTTTAGTCTTAACAATACGCCCCATACAAGCTACTTTTGAAACAGTCGCTTTTGTACGATCTCTAGCAACAAGAACACAAACCTGCTCGTGGCTGATTCCTCTGTGTTTGGAGCTGCTGCCACGTTTACGGGGTTTTCTACCAGTAATGTCACGTTGACCTTTTTGAGAGTATAAGAAATAGGTCTCATCGACCTCGACAATACCCTCAAATTGTTCAAAATCGATTTGTTTAAGAGCGTTCAAGAGCTTGTGTCTCCAAGGTATTTGTTGTGTCTGTAAAAGTCTTCCTGCAAGATTTACAACGATAACGTTGACGACCATTGTATTTCCCGAATCGAACAACGTGCACAGAATTACAGTGAAGGCACTCAAACCCATCTTTAAAGCGAGTCTCCCTCATTTCATTGATTAAACGTCTACCGACAGAGGAAGAAGGATCAACATAACGTTTTACCCATTGATAGACTTGTTCTTTTTTTGTAAGGGTTAATTTATCAATGTGATTTAATAATTGCTAAACGCTTTGTCCATCCTTATAACCTCCCCGAATACTTGTTCCTATATTAATTATATAAGGGAATCAGGGAGGTTTCAATTATCAACATTTACCTTTAACACAGCCTATGAAAAAGAAACAAAGTATCGTCAATAGGGGCTATTGACAACAAAAGTTTATAAAAAAAGGATCAAAGTGTCGTCAATAAGGGCTTTTGGCGATAAAAATTCATGGGACAAGCATCAAAGTGTCGCTAATCAAATCAGAGAATATTGAAATTCATTAGTCCAAAAGGGATCAGCGTTAGTTTTTTCTTAAATTTACATCCCTGCCTTAAATCAATTATTGGTTTAAGGTTTTTTCGTATATATATACATAATTTTGTCGAGTTGAGTCATCGGTATGAAAGCGGTTAAAATAGATACATAAAGGGGTAGGAGGAATTAATATGAGTAAGCTTTCAATTATTGGAATGCCGATGGATTTAGGTCAAATGCGACGAGGGGTAGATATGGGGCCAAGTGCCATCCGTTATGCCGGGATGGTTGAACGACTTAAGCCGCTATTTGATGAAATACATGATCTAGGTGATATTCCAATTGGCAGACCTGAAGTTGTAGTGGATAAAGAATCCAATTTGCGGAATCTTGATTTAGTTGCTGAGAAAAGTGCTTTGTTGGCAGAAAAAGTAGATGCTGCTGTCGAGTCAGGTGCGTTTCCGCTTGTGCTTGGCGGGGATCATAGTATTGCTATTGGTACTTTAGCAGGTGTCTCTAAACATTATAAAAATCTTGGTGTCATTTGGTATGACGCACATGGGGATCTAAATACGGCTGAGACAAGCCCATCTGGTAATATCCATGGAATGCCACTAGCCGTAAGTATCGGGTTAGGGCACAGCCTGTTAACCGAGATTGGAGGATATGGTCCTAAAGTAAAACCTGAAAATGTAGTCATTATTGGTGCAAGAGCGCTGGATGATGGTGAAAAAGATTTAATAAAGGAAATAGGAATCAGAGTTTATACAATGCATGAAATTGACCGGATGGGGATGGCCAAAGTAATGGAAGAAGCCATCGCTTACCTGAAAGAGAAGACGGATGGTGTCCACCTTTCACTTGATTTAGATGGCCTAGACCCAAATGATGCTCCAGGCGTTGGAACACCAGTTATGGGTGGAATCAGCTACCGAGAAAGTCATCTTGCTATGGAGATGTTAGAAGAAGCAAAAATCATTACCTCAGCAGAATTTGTAGAAGTAAATCCCATTTTAGATGAAAAAAATAAAACTGCTAAAGTGGCAGTTGAATTGATGGGCTCATTATTCGGAGAAAAATTATTATAATAAATAAGTAAAGCTGCATTTCGTAAGAAAACGGGCCAACCTGTTCTTCTAGCGTGATGCAGCTTTTTTCTATTTTCTTCTTGTCAAAAAATTAAAAACCGTGTCAATTTACCTCCCTTCATAAAATCTTTAAACTAATTAGTAAGCCCTTTTAGTAAATTTTTGTTAATATTAAAGGTATTGAGAAGTTTTTTCGTGTAAAACGAAACTTTTTTGCTAACGATTCGTATTATCGGATAGCAGCAATGGAGCTGAGGTAACGTAATGGACGCAATTGTAAAAAAGAGAATAAAACAAGTAATCAAAGGGGATCAAGATGCCTTTGGTGAAATCGTTGAAATATATAAAAACAGTATTTATCAACTATGTTTCCGGATGCTTGGAAATCGTCATGAAGCTGAGGATATGGCACAGGAAGCTTTTATCCGTGCTTATGTGAATATCAAAACCTTTAATCAAGACTTGAAATTTTCAACCTGGCTTTTTCGGATTGCAACCAATCTGTGTATTGACCGAATGCGAAAAAAGAAACCGGATCATTATTTAGATGCAGAGGTTGCAGGGACAGAAGGATTAACAATGTATTCGCAGATCCCTTCGAACACACCGCTGCCAGAGTCAGAAGTAGAAAGCTTAGAGCTGCAGGATACGGTCCAGAAAGAGATATTAAAACTGCCCGATAAATATCGGACAGCCATCGTATTAAAATATATTGAAGAGTTGTCCTTAAATGAAATTAGCGAAATTCTTGATTTACCACTTGGAACGGTTAAAACAAGGATTCACCGTGGCCGGGAAGCGTTAAGACAACAATTACGATATGTGTGATAAGAGGTGAAACTGATAATGTGTCCAGAACAAATCATCGAACTAATGCATGAATACTTAGATGAAGAAATTACACCTGATCAAGAACGAATATTAAGAGAACACCTCCAAAACTGTAAAGAATGCGAAGCTATATTTAATGAGCTAAATAAGACGATCGCTTTTGTAAAGAGTGTGTCACATATGCAGGTACCTGATGACTTTACAGCGAATGTGTTGTCTCGTTTACCAAAAGAGAAACGAAAGATTTGGATGCAGCGTTGGTTGAAAAACCATCCTATGCTGGCAGCTGCCTCTTTATTTCTCATATTAATGATGGGAAGTGTATTTTCTACTTGGAATCAAGAACGAGAGTTTTCTGTCTCGAAGCAAAAAAACTTAGTAGTTAAAAATAATACGGTTATTGTACCTAAAGGTGAGACGGTCAAGGGCGATGTCATTGTTCGAAATGGGACATTAGAAATTGAAGGTGAAGTCCAAGGTGATGTGACAGTTATCAATGGTGAAAAATATTTGGCCTCTGCAGGACATGTAACAGGGCAGATTGAAGAGGTAAATGAAGTGTTCGATTGGATTTGGTATCATATTAAAAGAACCGCACAAGATGTGGTTCAAATATTTGAAGACCAACCGGAAACCAAATAAAAAAACAAATCACTCTGACCGGGTGATTTGTTTTTTTACCTAGATACATATAATAGGTACAAGAGGTATTTATGGTATAATAAATAGGTTGTAATTTATTTGTGTTAAAGAAAATTACGGAGGAAGAACAATGCCGTTTGCTGATTTCGAACTATGGAAGTATTTAGCTAGTATTGTTGATATTGTCCTCGTATGGTATGTCATTTACAAGCTGATCAATGTGATTAGAGGAACGAAGGCCGTTCAATTGCTAAAAGGCATTATCGTTATTCTTCTAGTCAGAGTTGTCAGTGAGTTTCTAGGCTTCCAAACATTAAGCTGGATGATGGAACAGGTGATAACATACGGGTTTCTTGCGATTATTATTATATTTCAGCCAGAACTTAGAAGGGCCCTTGAGCAATTAGGCAGGGGGAAGTTCTTTTCAAGAAGCAGTAATCTGGATGATGAAGATCCGGAAAAAACGGTTGAGGCGATTGTTAAGGCAACTGATTATATGGCAAAGCGCCGTATTGGGGCGTTAATCTCGATCGAAAGAGAAACGGGAATGGGCGATTACATAGAAACGGGGATCCAGTTGAATTCCAATATTTCTTCTGAATTGCTGATTAATATTTTTATCCCAAATACACCGCTCCATGATGGTGCGGTAATCATCCAAAAAAATAATGTCGCAGCAGCCGCATGCTATCTGCCGTTATCCGAAAGCCCGTTTATTTCTAAGGAGCTGGGAACCAGACATCGGGCTGCATTAGGAATAAGTGAAGTGACTGATAGTGTCACTGTCATTGTTTCTGAAGAGACAGGTCATATTTCCCTTACAAAGAACGGGGAGCTTCACCGAGCGATTAATACAGAGCAACTAAAAGAATTACTTACGAGTGAATTGTTAATTCATTTGAAAACAAAACAAGCTTCTTCAGCTCGTTGGAACTGGAGGGGGAAAAATAATGGATAAATTGATGGATAATCCTTGGTTTATTAAAATTCTTGCCTTGTTGTTAGCGGTACTTTTATATTCTTCTGTACCACATACAGGTAAAAAAATAACGGATGTGAATGTGCCAGGAGAGCAATCAACAGAAACCATTACCAATATTCCTGTAAAGGTTTATTATGATACGGAAAATCTAGTGGTGTCAGGAATTCCAGCCACGGTTGATATCACTTTAAAAGGACCAATAACCCACATTCAGTCTGCCAAAGCGTTGAAGAACTTTGAGGTTTACGTAGATTTATCAAAAGCTAAAATTGGGAAACAGAAAGTAAAATTAAAAGTAAGAGACCTGTCGGATAAGTTGAGTGCGACTGTGAAACCAGCGAGTGTAAATGTATATGTTCAGGAAAAAATCACAAAGGAATTTAAAGTTGAGGCAGAATTTAATGCGAGCCAAATAGAAGCGGGTTATTCTGCAGGACAACCCGTTGTCGAGCCAAATAAAGTGAAGATTACCGGTGCCAAAAGTATCATCGACCGGATTACTTATGTAAAGGCTGCCCTTGCGGAAAAAGATCAACTGAAAGAAACCATTTCAGACGAGGCTCATGTCCAGGTTCTTGACAAAGATCTAAATAAGTTAAATGTAGTGGTGGATCCGGAAACGGTAGAAATCACGATACCAATAAAAAGCAACAGTAAGACTGTACCGATAAAAATTGTTAGAAATGGTACTGCCCCAGAAGGTGTGACGATTGAATCGATTGATATCGATGAAAAAGAGGCAACAATCACAGGGGATGAAGATGTTCTTAAAAATACGGATAGTGTCCGTGTTGAGGTCGATCTCAGTAAAATTACCGATAACACCACCCTTACATTGCCTGTTATCATCTCTAATGGAATTACAAAGGTTACCCCGCAAATCGTAAAAGCAACCGTTGTGGTCAAAAAACAAGAAGAAAAAACAGTTCCGGATGTACCGTTAAACATTCAAGGATTATCCGAAGAATATAAGGCCACGATTAACGATCCAGGAAATCAAATGATTAATATACTTATTAATGGTCCCTCTTCGGCAGTTAGCAGCGTTAGGCCTGAGGATTTCAAAGTCTTTATTGATTTGTCTGGCCTTGTAGAAGGAGATCATATAGTCGACATTCACGTGGAAGGACCTTCGGCTGTAAAGTGGAAACCTACTAAATCATCAGCGAAAATTACGATCGAAAAAAATAATGCCTAATATCTAGCAATACACATGTTGAAGGAGAGATTTTTAAAATGGGAAAATATTTCGGGACCGACGGGGTACGTGGAGTAGCAAATAGCGAATTAACACCTGAGTTGGCCTTTAAATTAGGTCGCTATGGCGGATATGTTTTAACAAAGGATAAAGACCGTCCCAAAGTACTCATCGGACGGGATACGCGTATATCTGGCCATATGTTAGAAGGAGCCCTTGTGGCGGGGTTATTATCCATTGGAGCCGAAGTTATGCGTTTAGGAGTTATATCTACTCCAGGTGTTTCATATTTAACCAAAGCTTTAGGTGCCCAAGCAGGAGTCATGATTTCTGCTTCTCATAATCCAGTGGCTGATAACGGCATTAAATTTTTTGGTCCCGACGGCTTTAAGCTCTCCGATGAGCAGGAATTAGAAATTGAGACGCTCATCGATTTACCAGAAGATCAACTGCCTCGACCAGTGGGTTCGGAACTTGGTCAAGTCATGGATTATTTCGAGGGCGGTCAAAAGTATCTCCAATATTTGAAAAATAGTGTGGATGAAGATTTTACAGGAATCCATATTGCCTTAGATTGTGCACACGGGGCAACGTCGTCTCTAGCGGCACATTTATTTGCCGATTTAGATGCGGACCTATCAACAATGGGCGCCTCTCCCAATGGCTTAAATATCAATGCAGGAGTGGGCTCAACACATCCTGAAGCACTAGCAGCCTTAGTCAAAGAAAAGGGTGCTGATGTAGGTCTTTCCTTTGACGGTGATGGCGACCGTTTGATTGCGATTGATGAAAATGGAGCAATTGTTGATGGGGACCAAATCATGTACATTTGCGGCAAATATTTGAAAGAACAAGGCCGCTTAAAGCATGGGACGATTGTATCAACCGTTATGAGTAATTTAGGCTTCTATAAAGCACTTGAGGCACATGGGATCCATAGTGTACCGACAGCGGTAGGTGACCGTTATGTTGTCGAAGAAATGAAGAAAAATGGGTTTAATCTGGGCGGCGAACAATCAGGCCATATTATTTTCTTAGACTATAACACCACAGGTGACGGTTTATTATCAGGCCTGCAATTAGTCAATATTATGAAGGCAACTGGGAAGCCTCTTTCTGAGTTGGCTGGTGAAATGAAAAAATTCCCACAAAAGCTTGTCAATGTGAGAGTAACCGATAAACATCATGTAACCGATAATGCAAAGGTAAAAGAGGTTATTGAGCAAGTTGAAGCTGAAATGGCAGGAAACGGAAGAATTCTTGTCCGACCATCAGGAACGGAACCGCTTGTTCGCGTCATGGCAGAGGCACCGACAGAAGAACTTTGTGAATCTTATGTGAACAGGATTGTCGCAGTAGTAAAAGAAGAAATGGAATTAAAGGAAGAATAAAACCCATATATATGCATAAAGGAACGAACTGCTTCCTTTATGCATATTTTATTATGTATTGTTTAGTTATGTATATATTTCAGGTATCAGTTGACGTAACAAACCTTATCGTGTAGTATAAAGTTGCTTTGCTTCATAAAGCACTTTTTTACCAATTTTATCTAGAAAGGTGGGCTGAAGAGAGAGTTACTTTTTTTAAAAAGCGCCTGAACTGCCCAAAGTGGTTGGGTTAGTTGACGAGGAGGAGGTTTATCGAATGTTCGGCGGATACCTCCCGGTTGAACGTGTACAACCGAAAATTTCTTCTTTAAAACACAGAGGCAACTCTGTGCACAAAGAGAAGAAAATGCACATACTAACAGTAATGTTCAAAAGGTATAGACAGATACCTAAAAAAACAGAGATAAGGGGGCAAGCATAAGCCTCCAAAGCATTCTTGCCCCCTATATCAGGGAGGAAAAGAAAATGTGTGGAATTGTTGGATATATTGGAAATAATGATACAAAAGAAATTTTATTAAAAGGCTTAGAAAAGCTCGAATATAGAGGCTATGATTCAGCCGGAATTGCTGTAAAGAATGAGAACGGAGTTCATGTTTTTAAAGAAAAAGGCCGGATTGCTGATTTACGTAAGATCGTGGATGAAAATGTTGCTGCAAATATCGGAATTGGCCATACTCGTTGGGCGACACACGGGGTACCAAGCAAGATAAATTCCCATCCTCATCAAAGTACATCAGGACGTTTCACACTTGTTCATAATGGGGTAATCGAGAACTATGACCTTTTAAAGCGTGAATATTTAGCAGATGTCAAATTCACAAGTGAAACTGACACGGAAGTCATTGTTCAGATGATTGAGTTGTTTGTCAATGAAGGATTAGTGGTTTTAGAGGCATTCCGTAAAACACTAACGTTATTACATGGGTCATATGCTCTTGCATTATTAGATGCACAAGACAATGAAACCATTTATGTTGCGAAAAACAAAAGCCCTCTTTTAGTTGGATTGGGTGACGACTTTAATGTAGTTGCCAGTGATGCGATGGCCATGCTTCAAGTAACGAATCAGTACCTAGAATTAGTGGACAAAGAAATCGTTCTTGTTTCAAAGGATGAAGTCATTATACAAAATCTTAACGGGGAAATCATCAGCCGTAAGCCATATACAGCGGAACTTGATGCAAGTGACATTGAAAAGGGCACATACCCTTACTATATGTTAAAAGAAATCGATGAACAGCCGCTTGTATTACGGAAGATTATTCAAACCTATCAAAATGAGCAAGGGGAATTAACAATTGACCCTGAAATCATTTCTGCGATGAATGCTTCTGATCGTGTCTATATTATTGCAGCTGGAACTTCTTATCATGCCGGTCTAGTTGGAAAGCAGTTCATTGAAACGATTGCAAAAGTTCCTGTGGAAGTCCATATTGCTAGTGAATTTGTCTACAATATGCCGCTTCTAACAAAGAATCCATTGTTCATCTTCATTTCTCAAAGTGGGGAAACGGCTGACAGTCGTGCAGTTCTCGTAAAAGTAAAAGAAATGGGATATCCAACGTTAACGATCACCAATGTTCCCGGTTCAACACTTTCTCGTGAAGCGGATTATACACTCTTGCTGCATGCGGGTCCTGAAATTGCTGTTGCTTCATCCAAAGCATATACAGCACAACTTGCTGTGTTAGCCATTTTAGCTGAAGTTACAGCAAAGAGCCAAAATATCAGTGTAGATTTTGATCTAATCCATGAACTTGGAATTATTGCAAACGCGATGGAAGTTCTTTGTGACTCAAAAGAATTAATTGAGCACATTTCAAGAGAATTTTTAGCAGTTACACGTAATGCTTTCTTTATTGGCCGTGGTGTTGACTATTATGTTGTCTTAGAAGGTGCCTTGAAGCTGAAGGAAATTTCTTATATTCAAGCAGAAGGTTTTGCTGGTGGGGAATTAAAGCACGGCACAATTGCATTAATTGAAGAAGGAACACCAGTATTCGCACTTGCCACCCAAGAAAGTGTAAACTTAAGTATCCGTGGAAATGTGAAAGAGGTTGCTGCTCGTGGAGCAAACACTTGCATCATTTCAATGAAGGGATTAGAAATGGACGACGATAGCTTCGTCATCCCGGAAGTACATGAATTATTAACACCACTTATCTCTGTCATACCTATGCAATTAATTGCTTATTACGCAGCTCTGCACCGTGATTGCGACGTTGATAAACCGCGTAATCTAGCTAAATCAGTAACGGTTGAGTAATCGTAAATAAGGATTTCAAAATCGAAGAGAGATCAGGCAACTGGCCCTGGTTCTTCTTCGATTTTTTTTGTCTTTTAAAGGATTATCAATGTTGTCAACAATCACAATGACAAATTGTATTTTTGTAAAAATAGAAATGTTTCTGTAAACGCTTTATTCTTAAGATAGAAAGTTCAACAATATTAGATAAAGAGGGGGACAAAAAGATAATGAATGAAAAAGTTAATGATAAATCAGATGTAAAAGTAAAAATACAAAAATTCGGTAGTTATTTAAGTGGTATGGTCATGCCAAATATCGGGGCCTTTATTGCATGGGGGCTAATAACCGCGTTATTTATTCCAACTGGCTGGTTACCAAATGAAGATTTGGCTAAATTAGTTGGGCCAATGATCACGTTCTTACTGCCACTATTAATTGGTTTTACCGGTGGTAAAATGATTTATGACATCCGTGGTGGAGTCGTTGGTGCGACTGCAACAATGGGTGTCATCGTCGGAACAGATATCCCGATGTTTTTAGGAGCTATGATTATGGGTCCTATCGGGGGATATCTCATTAAGAAATTTGATGAAATGCTTCATGGAAAAATCAAATCTGGATTTGAAATGCTTGTGAATAACTTTTCTGCCGGAATCCTTGGCGGTGTGTTAACGCTAATCGCCTATAAAGGTGTTGGACCAGTTGTTGAAGCATTGAGTAAGGTTTTAGCTTCAGGTGTTCAATTTATTATCAACCATAATATGTTGCCATTAGCAAGCATCTTTATTGAACCAGCAAAAGTCCTATTTTTAAATAATGCGATCAACCATGGTATTTTAAGCCCATTAGGGATTGAACAAGCAGCAAAAGCAGGAAAATCCATTCTTTTCTTACTTGAACCTAACCCTGGTCCTGGTTTAGGGATCTTACTAGCTTTTATGCTATTTGGCAAAGGTGCAGCGAAACAAACGGCTCCAGGTGCGGTTATTATCCACTTCTTAGGTGGTATTCATGAAATTTACTTCCCATATATTTTAATGAAGCCTATGCTTCTTCTAGCTGCTATGGCTGGTGGTGTGAGTGGAGTATTTACATTTAATCTTTTCAATGCAGGTCTAGTCGCAGCTCCATCACCAGGTAGTATCTTCGCTCTTATGGCGATGACGCCGAAAGGAAACTACCTTGGAGTATTGGCAGGGGTGTTAGTAGCAACAGCCGTTTCCTTCGCGGTTGCAGCCTTAATCTTGAAAACTAGTAAGGCAACAGATGAGGATTTAACTTCTGCAACAGTAAAGATGGAAGAAATGAAAGGCAAGAAAAGCTCTGTTTCTTCAGTTCTAGCTAGTCAAAAACCTATTAATTCAGAATCTGTTAATAAAGTTGTCTTTGCTTGTGATGCTGGTATGGGGTCTAGTGCAATGGGTGCATCCATTTTAAGAAATAAAATGAAAAAAGCTGGTGTCGATGTCACTGTAATCAATACAGCGATAAATAATTTACCAAGTGATGCAGATGTAGTCGTAACCCATAAGGATTTAACCGATCGTGCAAAAGCAAAGCTTCCAAATGCAAACCATATTTCAGTTGAAAATTTCTTAAATAGTCCTCGCTATGATGAATTAGTTGAAGCTCTAAAGAAATAAAAGAACAAATGCCTAGCCAATGTGCTAGGTTTTTGTTTATTGTGTCAAAGTGCTCCAGTCCTGTCGTGTGCTTGCGCTTTTATAATCATGTCAACAATTCATATGACTAAGTCGGATTATCCTCTTGTTGTATAAAGGATATTGCAGGATTAAAATTGAATTGTGAGTATTCATTATAATATTGGCAACATCCTATGATGGGGGGACGAGGATTTAAATACTTTACACGGAGTGAGATCATGTATATTTCCGCAAGAGAAAGACAAATTCTTGAAATCTTGTTAACTGAAACAGACGAGATGACCGTTAAAGACCTCGCAGATCAAATTGGGGTGAGCGGTAGGACCGTTCATCGAGATTTAAAGAATATTGAAGATATATTAACAGAATATGAACTTTCCTTACAAAAAAAGTCAGGTGTGGGTGTTCAAATTACAGGAAGCAAGGACAAAATAGGCGAACTTGAACTATTTTTGTTTAACCTTTTTCATACCGAATATACACCTGATGAAAGACAAACGATCATTTTGTGTGCATTATTGGAATCGAATGGACCGGTAAAGCTTTTAGGTCTTGCTAATGATTTAAATGTCACCATTGCAACGGTAAGTGCTGATTTAACGAAATTAGAAGAGAGATTACAAACGTTTGGATTAGCTCTGATTAGAAGAAGAGGCTATGGGGTTGAAATTGAAGGCGATGAAGGTGCAAAAAGAAGAGCGATGAGTAATCTAATTTCTGAGTACCTCGATGAATCAGAAATTCTTTCCCTTGCAAGAGAAAATATTCAAAAGCGGTCAACACAGCAAATCAATACGATTTCTGAAAGGCTTCTAGGTCTAGTAGAAAAGAAAAAACTGCTCACCGTTGAAAAAATTGTTGAATCAACTATTCAGGATTTACCTTTTAATATGGCTGATAGTGCCTATATTGGTTTGGTTGTTCATTTGGCCTTGGCGGTGGAACGGATCCAAAAAGGGGAAGGGATCAAGATCAACCAGTCTTACCTGGAGAATCAACAATCATCCAAGGAATATAAATTTGCTGGAAAAATTGTTTCTCAATTGGAGCAAGTTTTTCAAATTGAAATTCCAGAGGCAGAGATTGCTTACATTACCATGCACTTAAAGGGTGCAAAGCTCAGACATGATAATGAATATTTAATCGAGGATTCCAGTTTACAAATAGCTATTAAATCGAGGAATTTAATCGACATGGTTGGAAAACGAGTGGGATTAGACTTAACAACTAATCGTTCCCTATTTGAAGGACTGGTTGTGCATCTAAAGCCTGCCATCTATCGAATTAAACAAAAGATGGGGATAAGTAATCCACTGTTGGAAAAAATCAGGCGGGATTATGGTGAGTTATTTTCTACTGTCAAACAAGCAGTTGAACAGGTGTTTCATGAGTTTTATGTTCCTGATGAGGAGATTGGTTATCTCGTCATGCACTTTGGTGCGGCCATCTTAGCGAACAAGGATATCGTTCAGTTAAAAACATTGGTTATTTGTTCTAGTGGAATTGGTACATCAAAGATGCTGGCAACGAGATTACAACAAGAGTTCCCGGAGCTAAAGGAAATTCAAAATGTATCAGTCATGGAATTTAAAAAAATGAAAGCGGATAACTATCAATTAATTATTTCTACGATCCCGATTCCTGATTATCACTTGGATTATATCTTAGTTAGTCCAATCTTATATAAAGATGAAATCGAGAAGATTCGCTCGTTTATCAATGAACAAATCATCATCAATGGGTCGGAAATGAAATTTTCTGTTCCTTTCATTGATAAAATTAGTAAGAAAAATACAAAGATGCTCATCGAAGAGATGCAAAGCATTCAGGGATATGCCCAGACAATCGCTGCGATCTTGGAAGGATTTGAGTTAACAAAAATTAATGACGAAGAGAACGTAACAGCAATTATTAAACGAGCATGCAAAGAATTATTAGCTAATAAAAAGATTAATAATACTGAAGCGGTTGTCGATGCGATATTCGAAAGAGAAAAGCTCGGGGGTTTAGGTATTCCGGGTACGACTATGGCTTTATTCCATGCGCGGTCAGCACATGTAATCACACAAACATTCACAATCTATGTCACTCAAAATCCAATTGAGGTTGTAGGGATGGATCAGAAGGAAATGGAAATAAAGTCAATCATATTAATGTTATCTCCTGAGGAAACAGCTGAGAGTTCATTAGAAGTCCTGAGCTACCTTAGCTCCTTACTAATAGAAAGTGAAGAAAGTATTTCCGTCTTTCAATCGGACGATAAGGAAGAAATAGTAACCTATCTAACTGCAAGATTTAATCAATTTTTTACGGAGAAATTAAACAAAATAAGGAGTGTATAAATATGTCAAAAGCAATTTTAGCAAAAGAAAATATTCTATTAAATGCATCATTGGGGTCAAAGGAAGAAGCCATTAGGCTAACGGGAAGCATTCTTGTGGACAAAGGATATGTTGCTGCAGATTATATCGAAAAAATGCTTGAAAGAGAAGAACTCACTTCTACGTATATGGGGAATTTTGTGGCCATTCCGCATGGTACGGAGGATTCGAAGGCGTATGTGATGGAATCAGGTATTTCCTTCATTCAGGTTCCTCAAGGAGTTGACTTTGGAAATGGGAATATCGTCAAGCTGCTAATTGGAATCGCCGGTAAAGATAATGAACACCTAGATATTCTATCTAGTATTGCAATTGTCTGCTCCGAAGAAGAAAATATTGAAAAATTAGTTTCCGCAAAATCAGCTGATGAGATTTTAGCCATTTTTGAAGAGGTGAACTAAGATGCTCGCAATTCACTTTGGTGCCGGGAATATTGGCCGCGGCTTTATTGGGAATCTATTATATCATTCAGGATACGAAACTTGTTTTGTCGACGTAAATCGTGAAATCGTCGACTTACTTAATGAAAAGAATGAATACCGTGTCGTTCTTGCAGAACCGACGCAAGCGGAAGTCGTTATCAAAAACGTGAGGGCGATTAATAGTGCGCTAAACCCGGAACAAGTAATCGAGGCAATTGCTAAAGCGGATCTTGTAACGACGGCAATCGGTCCCAATATTTTACCGTTTATTGCGAATTTGCTGGCAGATGGTTTACGGAAGCGGATGGAACGAACAGATAAGCCTCTTAATATTATCGCGTGTGAAAACATGATCGGCGGCACTTCTTTTTTAAAAGAAAAGATTTATGAAAAACTAACTGTGGATGAAATTTCCCTATTTGATGAGCGCTTTGGATTTCCAGATTCTGCAGTTGACCGTATTGTTCCGAATCAAGTTAATGAAGATAAGTTAATGGTTAAAGTTGAGCCTTTTTATGAGTGGGTGGTCGAAGAGCCAAAGATTATTGGCGAAAAGCCGCCTGTTAAGGGAATAACATATGTTCAGGAATTAATCCCTTTTATTGAACGGAAGTTATTCACCGTGAATACAGGTCATGCCTTGGCTGCTTATTTTGGTTATCATTATGGAATGGAAACAATTAATAGTGCGATGGGGAATAAGGAAATAAGTGAATTAGTAGAAGGTGCGCTGAAAGAAAGCGGAGCGTTTTTAGTAAAGAAATACGGCTTCAACGAAGAAGAGCACAACAAATACATTCAAAAGATAATTGGGCGCTTCTCAAATGATTATATTGTAGATGAAGTAACAAGAGTCGGACGTTCGCCGATTCGCAAGCTAGGGCCAAATGATCGACTCGTTAGCCCTGCTAGGCAATATGCAGAAGTGTTCGGAACCGAACCGACATTTCTTCTGAAAGGAATTGCAGCTGCGCTTTCTTACGACGTTCAAAGTGATGAGGAAGCCGTACAAGTCCAAACGACGATTCGTGAACAAGGGATCGATGCCGCGATTGGGAAGTATACCGAACTTGATGCAACATCCATTTTGTTTACAGGGATTGTTGAACAATACCAACAATTGAATGCGGGAAAATAATAGTAAAAACACGAACAGCGCCAGACACTGTTTGTGATAAATAATCAGGGATCTTTTGACACCGTTCATTTGATATGAACGGTGTCTTTTTACTTCGGCTCAAATATTATTTATTTCTTAAAGGGAAAACAATTTTCACAGTGGTCCCTTTATTAATTTCACTTTCATACTCAATTGACCCGTTCAATTCACGGATGATTTTGTTGGTTACCATACTGCCAAGTCCTGTCCCTTTCGTTTTTGTAGTATAAAAGGGCAAGCCTATCTGTTTTAACTGCTCGGGCGTCATTCCTTTCCCGTTGTCTTTAATACTAATTTCAACAGCATTTTTGAAATGGTCAGCATTTAAATCAATCTTAATGGTCCCTTGATTTGATATGGACTCAATCCCATTTTTGATCACATTCATGATCGCTTGCTTTAAATGGGCTTCATCCCCATTTACATAAAATGGTTCTTTATTTTCATAATCAATAATGACATTTGAGTAGGAGGCAAGAGGCCTCATTAATTGAACACAATCATTCATCACATCATCGATTGAAACAATTGCCAATTGAAAAGGTTCAGGCTTTGCGACTTTCAAATAGTTTGTAATAATACTGTTGGTTCGATCTAGTTCTTCCATTATTAAAGGCGAGAATTTTTTAAATTGCTCATCTTTTGTATCTTTACTTAAAAATTGGATAAATCCTCTAATGGTTGCGAGAGGATTTCTAATTTCATGCGCAATCGAAGCTGTGAGCTGGCCAATCATCGTTAACTTATCAAGATAAACCATTTCCTCAAATTGCTTATTAATTTTTATCAAGTTTTCAATCACAAAGATCAGGGCCATAACCGTAATATATAAGGCAATAAAGTAAATCAAATAAAAAGATAGACTTAAAAAATTGATACTATAATATAGAATCGTAATATAAATAATAAAATAGCAAACAACGACCATTGTTCCTGCCACAAGCTTAGAAGGTGATTTATGAAAAAATCTCCGGAAAGCAAGACCGCATAAGAAGGCGACAATGGATACCAAGATGCCAATCGCTAGGAATTTTCCACCGAAAAAATAGCGGACAAGGCATGCACTTACTAAAACGATGCCCCCAGGTAACCAACCCCCATACAGAGTGAGGATCAGAATGGAGCTCATCCTTAAATCAAAATGGGTTGCCCCCAAGGTTTCAATTGGATAAAACATACAAAAAAGCGTTCCTAAGGAACCAATCAAACCATAAATCACTTTTTGTTTTAAAGCATTAGGAACTTTCGTTTGAAAGGGAAAAAATAAGTTAGCATTAAATGTAAAAGATAATAAGATCGTGATGTTAACTAACAGTGGTTTGATTAGAGTAATCAAGAAACATCCTCCAAAATCATAAATGATATGCTTCCACATTTATCCTTCCCTGCGGGCCGATAAACTTTACGCACAAAAACATCTACTATGAATAATACCTCAAATCTGTAAGGCATGTAACCCACTCTAACCGAAAATGAAGTGTTCGTACAAAAAAAGCCCCTCTCTCTGTAAAAAGTAGAAAGAAGAGCTTTTATATTACGATCATCTAGTTTCCGCTGGTCGATTGCCTGCATGTAATTTGCGAAATTTAATATAGCTTCCAATTCGCCAAACGCAGATATACAGAAATGCCATTGTCATCGTTAGCACTGTAAACTCGATGTAATCCATACTTTTGAAATACTGACTTAACGCGATGCGAATGACAATGATGGCGATGATTACATACTTAAACGTTTTATTTGGCTTTGAATAAATCAATCCATCTTCGCGGATCTCATATGATGTTTGAGTTAGCATAATCGCTCCAAACAATGTGCCGAGTAGACCGGCAATCAGCATTTCCCAAAAGGCGGGCAGATGAAAGGGCTCACCTGGAATGTGCAACAACTGACTGATACTAAACGAAAACATGACCAATACAAATAAAACAGGAGAGATAATACCGAAACCGCCCCTTTTGATTGGACCCTTTCTTCCCTTCATTTTGAAAAAAAGTACAAGACCAAAAATGACGAGGACAATTACCATAATCATGATTATTTTCAATTTGCTTCAATCCCTTTCGGAAGACATATAAATAATATATTTATTGTATTGTTATCATAAGGGAAAATAACCTATGTAAGGTAGTGGGAAATTTCATGCTTTTTAGTATGAGATTGTTCATGATCCTCGGGGTTGATAAAAACAACCTTTGCTTCAGTGGGGAAATGAAAACCATGTTTAAGGAGCAATTGGTGGAACAAAGATTCAGCTCGTTTTAGTTGGTCGAGAGGATTGAGAATTTCATTGAATGTATATTTTGTTAACATTACAAAAAAATGGTTATTTTATTATTCAGAAAATTATTGACAACAATTAATATAAAATGTTATTATTTTCCTCTGTGACTCAGGATAGATCAGGAGGGGATAACGGTTGATTCATCTACAAGGGATTAGCAAATCTTTCAAGGTAGCCCAGAGACAGACAGGCTTTCGTCAGGCTGCGAAGTCTCTTTTTTATCGAAAACATACGGTTGTTGACGCTCTAAAGGATCTCTCTTTTTCTATTAAACCAGGAGAAATAGTCGGTTACATAGGTCCGAATGGAGCGGGGAAGTCCACCACAATAAAAATTATGAGCGGGATCTTGGTGCCTGACACCGGGAATTGCACGATCATGGGTTATACACCATGGAAAGACCGGGTGCATTATGTCCAAAATATTGGAGTTGTTTTCGGTCAGCGCTCACAGCTATGGTGGGATGTTCCGGTAATGGATTCCTTCGAACTCTTAAAAGACATCTACAAGGTTCCCCAGAAAGAATATCAAACTACGATTAATCTACTCATCGAAACGCTAGAACTGAAAAACATAATCAATTCACCCGTCCGACAATTAAGCTTAGGGCAGCGAATGCGCTGTGAAATAGCAGCTTCTCTCCTACATAATCCGAACATCTTATTTTTAGACGAACCAACCATCGGCCTTGATGCTGCTTCTAAAATAGCTGTCCGCCAATTCATCAAAACGATCAACAAGGAAAAGGGAGTCACCGTCATCCTGACCACGCACGATATGAATGATATCGAAGCGTTGGCTGGCAGGGTTCTTTTAATCGGAAAGGGGAGCTTATTGTACGACGGCAGTTTAGAGGAATTAAGAAAACAATTTGGTTCCCAGAAAACAATCACTGCTGATTTCCGCAAAAATGTAAATCCCATCGAGATCCCACATGCAAACGTGCTTTCATGGTCGCCGGAACGGGTCATCCTCAGCATTAATACGGAGCAGGTTAAAACATCGGAAATCATTACTCAGTTGTCCGATAAGCTTGAGTTGATTGATGTTTCGATTGAATCCCAACCGATTGAGGAAACGATACTCCAGCTTTATAAGGAGTACCGAATATGAGAGTGTATCTATCTGTTTTGAAGCTGCGGTTAAACATTGGCATGCAGTACCGGACTGCCGCATTGGCAGGAGTAGCTACTCAATTTTTCTGGGGTTTTATCTCAATTATGGTATTTGAAGCATTTTACGAATTTGCAACGAAAACTCCTCCTATTTCCTTAAAGGAATTAATCACCTACATTTGGCTGCAACAGGCCTTTCTTGTGTTCGTTACCGTCTGGTTTCGCGATAACGAGCTATTTGATTTGATAACAAGTGGTAATATTGCTTACGAACTATGCCGGCCATGTGAGCTCTATGGTTATTGGTATGCCAAGCTTCTGGCGCAGCGGCTGTCCAGTGCCTTCTTGCGCTGCTTTCCGATTCTAATTGTTTCATTCTTCTTGCCAAAACCATACAAGATGACACTGCCGCCAAGTTTACCTGCATTTCTATTATTCACATGCTCATTACTACTAGGATTACTTCTCTTAGTAGCGATCTCGATGTTCTTATATATATCCGTATTTGTGACCTTGTCCCCAATGGGATCGCTATTAATATTTGGTGTCCTCGGCGAATTTTTTGCTGGATTAATCATTCCTGTACCGCTTATGCCGGACTGGCTTCAAAAAATAGCTAATGTCCTGCCGTTTCGCTGGACGGCGGATTTCCCGTTCAGGGTTTACTCAGAACATATCCCACCGCATGACGCTATCATCGGTATCATCATCCAATTGATTTATATTGTGGGTCTTGTCTGGCTAGGGAGGTCGGCACTAAATAGAGTATTGAAGAAAGTTGTCGTCCAAGGAGGTTAACCAAAAATGAGAATATATTTTAAATACTTATTGATTCTCTTTAAATCACAAATGCAATACCGGACATCGTTTTGGCTATTATCGCTGGGCCAATTTTTTATTCCTTTTTCGATCTTTGCAGGTCTATACTTCTTATTCGAACGGTTTGGGCAAATAAAAGGATGGCAATTCTTTGAGGTAGCACTTTGCTTCGGGATCATTCATATGGCGTTTGCGTTGAGTGAATGCTTTGCCCGCGGTTTTGATGCTTTTTCCAGCTTGGTTCGGAATGGTGAATTTGATCGATTACTCGTTCGCCCTCGCAGTACGTTTATTCAAGTACTCGGGTCCAAATTCGAGTTTACGAGAGTCGGCCGGCTCCTTCAAAGTACGATTGTATTGGTCTGGGCCCTAATCCATCTCAACATAGAATGGAGTATGGTAAAAGCAGTCACACTAATGCTGATGATTGTTAGCGGTGTGTTTATTTTTACAGGCATCTACATCTTGGCGGCCACCCTGTGTTTTTGGACGATTGAAGGACTCGAGGTGGTTAACATTTTTACCGATGGCGGGAGAGAAATGGCGCAATACCCATTAAATATTTATCAAAAGTGGGTCGCCCGCTTTTTTACCTTTGTGATCCCGTTTGGGACCGTGAATTACTTGCCGCTTCTTTATATTCTTGGAAAGAACAGTGGGAACGACCTCCTATATATGCTGATTCCTGTAGCTGGCAGCTTGTTTATCCTCCCGTGTCTCCTTGTCTGGCAGTTTGGTGTAAAACATTATCGCTCCACAGGTTCCTAAATCAAAAGCTAAGTTCTTACCTAATCCGGAACTCGGCTATACTTTTGACCTATTTGGAAACTAAACCTATCTTATGGTATATTTAAGTAAATGACTGAAAAACTGAAATGGTCAGTAGAGGTGTGGACATGGCAACAGATAGAAGAAAGATGATTGTAGAAGCGGCAACAAAGTCTTTTTCATTATTTGGCTATAAAGCAACAACAATGGATCAAGTCGCAAAACTGGCCAATGTAGGCAAAGGGACGATTTATACCTTTTTTAAAAACAAAGAAGAATTATTCGAAGAGATTATTTCCACTTTGGTCAAAGAAATGATTGCTGAGGCAGAATTCGTCATCGAACCAGAGTTACTCTTCACAGAAAACGTGCACCGGGCACTTTATCGTTTATTAGAGTTTCGCGCTCAGCACCAACTGATGATTAAACTGGTGCAAGAGGAAGCGGAAATGGGGACTCTAGCGGTTTCGGAAATGCTGCAGCACGTTGAGGATGAAATCATTGCCTATTTAAAGCAGAAAATTGACACGGCTATCACGAAAGGGGCAATCCCACCGAACGACACCGAAATTACCAGCTTTCTTCTTTTAAAAATGTATATTGCCCTAGTTTCAGACTGGGAAAGAAATCATCAGCCGCTGAGCTCGGAAAAAATTGCGGAAATCATGAAAGTATTTTTAGTAAAAGGTCTATCCAAATAAAAAAAGACTTGTGCGTACCTCTATACAAGTCTTTTAACTAATCGGTGCGTCACTAAGTGGCGCTACCGATTTCTTATTTTAAAAGATAAATATTTTTTGAAGCAGTGGCAATTTTTTGCCTATTCTTATTACTGCTTCCAGTGAGTTCTTCCATTAAACTTAAAAATGTTCCAAAAAGGTAATTAACCACGGAACCGGCAAGTATTCCAAATCCTAGTGCAGTTAAGAAATAAGTAGTATTGTAACCGTTTACAAATTGACCTAACAAAATAAGAATGAGCCCTAGAATGCTTCCAAAGATAGCTGTTTTCTTAAATGTAAAAATACTCTTTAAGTGTTTTTCCTGCATCACCATCAACTCCCTTGTAAGAATATTCTATCAATTGTCACAAAATTGTCAAACTTTTTTTAAAAATTTTGCTCTTTTAAACTTATCTGTTGATTTCCTCTCCAGGAGAGCTGTAACGCGCGGGCGGTCCGGGGAGCTTCCCGCAGGAGTCTTCGCGCCTTCCGCTCCAATCAACGTAGGCTTTAAAATCAACAATGCCCTTAAACACAGCCTATAAATAAAAATGGAGACCTAACAAATTAGGCCCCAGGTATTACTTTTTCTTCGCTAAGTTTTCTTGTGCCATTTTGACCAACTCACGGACCATGCTGCCGCCCAGCCTGCCGCCAACCTTACCGGCCTGTTCAGACGTGAGCTGACCATTATAGCCCTTCTTCAATGGAACACCCACTTCTTCTGCTGCTTCAAATTTCGCATCCTCAGGGTTCTCAGTATTCGCGACCTTCGCTTTCAACACATCCAAGCCATTGCGCGCCTCGGGGACAAGGATTTTATTTCTTCTTCTCGCCATAAAAAATCCCTCCTTTAGTTGTAGGATTACCTGAATGTAAAAAATAATCAACAATCACTGGAAAAATCCATTTTAATCCAGTATAATACGGGTAATAAATTTGGATAAAATCAATGATAAAGAGAGTAGTTATCTATGATGTACCAGCGATTCAGGGGTGGTGGGAGCCTGAAACAGAACAGATAATGAAGCGCACTTTTGAGATGTGTACCTGAACTCGAGTAAGGTATGCCGGAGGATCCTCCGTTACAAAGGAAAGCTGGTTCTTTTGAACAATTAGAGTGGTACCGCGGGATAAAAAACTCTCGTCTCTTTTAGTAGAGACGGGAGTTTTTTGTTTTTTTAGAGATAAAAGGAGGTATTAAAGATGAATTTTAAGCAGGAGCTTGCTGCCATTTTACATGAATTACTGGACCAAGAGATTTCACAAACCAATCTGGAACTGATGATTGAAAAACCTAAGAATCAGGAGCTCGGAGATTTAGCCTTTCCTTGTTTTACACTAGCGAAGCTAAAGAGAAAATCCCCCAATCTAATTGCTGAGGAGTTAAGTAAGAAGATTAACTCTCCCATTTTTGAAAAAGTAGAAGTGGTTGGAGCCTATCTTAATTTCTTCCTAAACAAAAAGACTGCTTCTGAAAAAGTAGTGAATGAAATCATCTCGCAAAAAGGGAAGTATGGTGCGCTTACGTTTGGGAATGGCGGTGCTGTCACCATAGACATGTCCTCCCCTAATATTGCTAAACCCTTTTCAATGGGGCATTTGCGGTCAACGGTGATTGGCAACTCGCTCGCATTAATTGTCGAGAAATGTGGTTACAAGCCGATTAAAATCAATCATCTCGGTGACTGGGGAACACAGTTCGGGAAGCTGATCACTGCCTATCAATTGTGGGGAGATGCCGAAAAGGTCAAGCAGAATCCGATTAAAGAGCTATTAACCCTGTATATAAAATTTCACAAAGAAGCGGAGGCGAATCCAAGCCTTGAAGACCAAGGGCGCAGCTGGTTTAAAAGGCTAGAAGACGGAGACGAACAAGCATTAAAACTCTGGAAATGGTTTCGTGATGAGTCATTAAAAGAATTCTCGCGAATATATCAGTTAATGAATGTCGAATTTGACTCTTATGCCGGTGAAGCCTTTTATAATGACAAAATGGATCGCGTCGTCAAGCTTCTTGAAGAAAAACAGCTATTGGTCGAATCCGAGCAGGCGCAGGTGGTCGAGCTCACTGAAGAACAGCTGCCGCCATGCCTGATCAAAAAATCTGATGGGGCAACGCTGTATGCGACCCGAGATTTAGCGGCGGCTCTTTATCGCCAGGAGGAATACCAATTTGTCCAATCCCTATATGTGGTTGGCCATGAACAAAGCCTCCACTTCAAACAGTTAATGGCTGTGTTAGCAAAGATGGGCTACGATTGGTCGAAACAAATGCATCATATACCATTCGGATTGATGCTAAAAGATGGAAAGAAAATGTCCACACGAAAAGGCAAGGTAGTTTTATTAGAAGAGGTCTTAAATGAATCAATTGCGATGGCGAGGCATAATATTGAAGTGAAAAATCCAAATCTCACAAACAAAGAGGATGTCGCTAAACAGGTCGGTGTTGGAGCGGTAATTTTCCATGACTTAAAGAACAATCGAATGAATGATATTGAATTTTCTTTAGAAGAGATGCTCCGCTTCGAAGGAGAGACAGGTCCTTATGTACAATACACCTATGCTCGTGCCTGTTCTATTTTACGAAAGGCGAATGTAAATGCGGAGTTGGGTGCCTTATCCTACGAAAATACTTGGGAGAAGGAGTGGAAGGTAACCAGCCTCTTAATGGAATTTTCGCCAGCCATTAAAAGAGCCTGCATTAACTTCGACCCATCCCAAGTGGCTAAATATATTATTGACTTAGCACAAGCCTTCAATAAATATTATGCAGAGGTTAAAATCCTTGAAGACACTCCAGAACAGCAGGAACGGTTAGCGCTTGTCTATGCTGTAACGGAAGTTTTGAAAGAAGGATTACGTTTATTAGGGTTACAAGCTCCAGCTGAAATGTAAAAGGTATTAGTTTAGTAATCTGGTGCTATCGTATAAAATATTGCTATACAGTGGAAAGGGAGGCAAAGTGGGATGAGTGAATTATTATTTAAGCATTATGAGTTAGCAAGGGATAGGTTTGTTAAAAGTGTGGATGCACTAGAAGAGGGGATTGCTGATGTTCAGCCGGAAGGGTTTAACAATACCATCCACTGGCATGTTGGTCATGTCTTAACTGTTGCCGAGCAATTGTTGTTTGGCTTCCCGAAAAAATCTACCCAGCTGCCAGCAAACTATATGGCGCTATTTGCCTCGGGGACTAGTCCAGCTGCTTGGGACGGAGAAGTTCCTCAGCTGCAGGATTTGGTCGTGCAGCTGCAAGAGCAAGTGGCACGGATTAAAGAATTTCCAGCGGAGAGTTTTAACCAAAGGCTAAAAACAGCATTCCTAGGTCAGGAAACGTTTGGTGAACTAACAAATTTTGCGATTTTCCATGAGAGTATTCATTTAGGACAAATCCAGGCAATGAAACGTGTCATTAATGCAGCGGCAAAATAAGTTTATTTGAAAATTGTTGTGATTGGCATGGAGACTAAATAATGTCTCCATGCTTTTTTGTTTGACGAATAGTGGTAATAATAAACATTATATGCCTTAACTAATAATTTTCTTCATAATCATGCTATTTAGGATAAGACTAAGTAGTAATATTAATTATAATCGACATTACATGAAAAATTTGGTACTTCGTCAAAAGAAAACACTTCATATTAACTACAGTCTTGTGTTAAAATCAATCGGTAATTCTACTTCTAATGTGGTGGGTGAATCAGGTGCTCTCTTCTTTTAAGAGATTCTTAATCGGCCGGCCGTTAAAATCAACGGCACTAGGCGAACAAAAATTAAATATTTTGAAGGCTTTAGCGATTCTCTCTTCCGATGCCTTATCATCTGTAGCTTATGGAACTGAACAAATTCTAATTGTGTTAGCAACTGTAAGCGTCATTGCCTATTGGTATTCGGTTCCGATTGCAGTTGGAGTATTATTTCTATTAGCGGCGCTAATCCTTTCCTATCGACAAATTATCTATTCGTACCCTCATGGCGGTGGGGCCTATATTGTTTCGAAAGAGAACATCGGTGAGAAAGCAGGATTAATTGCCGGGGGATCCCTTTTAGTCGATTACATATTAACAGTGGCAGTAAGTATTTCTGCTGGTACGGATGCGATAACGTCAGCCTTTCCAACCTTACATGCACATACCGTCGGGATTGCGTGTGTTCTGGTAGTTCTGATTACAATCCTCAATCTACGCGGTTTAACAGAATCAGCGTCGATCTTAGCTTATCCGGTCTATTTGTTTGTTGTTGCTCTGTTCATTTTAATTGGTGTGGGTCTCTTTAAAATCATGACTGGCCATGTATCACCGACTGTTCAGCATGCACCAATTGGGGCGCCTGTTCAAGGGATTACGCTTTTCTTGCTTCTTCGCGCCTTTGCGTCGGGATGCTCGGCATTAACTGGGGTAGAAGCCATATCGAATGCGATCCCAAGTTTAAAAGATCCGGCACCAAAAAATGCGGCCAAAACATTAGTATTAATGGGGACGCTTCTTGCGTTGTTATTTACGGGTATTACTTTCCTAGCTTATTATTACGGTATATCGCCAAGGCATGACGAAACGGTCGTCTCGCAAATTGCCAAAGAAACCTTCGGGCGTAATTATCTTTACTTTTTTGTCCAAGGAACGACCGCCCTCATTTTAGTTCTGGCAGCTAATACCGGATATTCTGCTTTTCCTTTATTAGCTTATGCACTTGCCAAGGATAAGTATATGCCAAGAATGTTTACGATTAGAGGGGACAGGCTCGGGTATTCGAACGGGATTGTATCCTTAGGAGTAGGCTCCATCTTGCTTATTATCTTCTTTAAAGGTCAAACAGAGCATTTAATCCCGCTTTATGCGGTTGGTGTATTTATTCCATTCACCTTATCTCAAACGGGAATGATTATTAAATGGTTACGTGAAAAACCAGCCGGATGGGTTGCTAAACTTAGTGCCAATTTAATTGGCGCGCTCATCACCTTAGCCGTGTTAATCATTTTCTTCCTGACGAAATTTAGTCAAGTATGGTTTGTGGTGATCTTCTTACCAATAATCGTTTTTGCCTTCAAACGAATTAATTATCATTATGAAGCGGTGGGTGAACAATTGAGGATTCATCCCGACCATCCAGCGCTGCCAATTGAGGGAAATGTCATTATTGTACCTGTTGCAGGGATTACGAAAGTGGTTGAAAACTCAATTAATTATGCGAAATCATTAACTGATCAAATCTTTGCTGTTTATGTGTCGTTTGACCGTGAGGATGAAAAGCGGTTTGAAGAAAAATGGCAGCAATGGCAGCCGGATGTTAGGCTCGTTACCTTACAGTCACATTATCGAAGTGTGCTTATTCCCTTATCGAAATTTATTGATACTGTAGAACATAAGGCAGAGGAAAATAATTATCGTGTAACGGTTTTGATTCCGCAGTTTATTACCAAAAAGAGTTGGCATAATATCCTGCACAATCAATCAAGTTTATTAATTCGTACCTATCTTATTTTTAAAAAGAGGGTTATTGTGTCCACACTGCCATTTCATTTTAAAAAGTAAAAGGTGGGGTGGGATATGGATTTTTTGGTCGAAAATAAATGGATCATACTAGTCAGTCTTGAAGTATTAGCGTGGTCATCGACATTCTTTATGTTATATGCCAGGTATGGTTTGAAATCAAGCTTCTGGTTTAAGATAGCAACGGTATTATTTGCGCTAACAGGGGTAATTCCACAGGTGTTAATGGGGCTCGTAAACTTTATAGCAACCAAGAAAGTCGATCTCTTCACGTTAATCATTGTTTTACTCATTTTATATGGATTTACGCTTGGGAGAAACCATGTTAAAAGGCTTGATACATGGGCACAAAGGAAATTCTCAGCAAGGAAAAACCACCGGGATTAATCGGTGGTTTTCTTTGTTTTTTTGATTAAAAAATAGATCGCCCCTAGAACAATGGCTCCGATGATGGCTGGCATCACATAGGGTTGTGCGTATTCTTTAATATGTGCCCAGTTACTGCCTAAGACTTTACCTAGGTATAGAAACAGAATGGTCCAGGGGATAATGGCTGCCACGGTGTAGAGAGTAAATTTAGTTGCTGACATTTTGGCAATACCCGCCGGAATGGAAATCGCGTGTCTGACAACTGGAATGAATCTTGCCGAAAAAATCACTCCTGCGCCATATTTTTCAAACCATTGCTCAGCAATGTCAATATGATTCTTTTTAATAAGGACATATTTTCCGTATTTTTCTAAGAAAGGTCTGCCCCCGTAGTAACCCGCCCAATATAAAAATAACTGGGCGAGCGTTCCGCCGATCGTCCCGGCAATCACTGCCCCGATAAAATTGAGATGCCCCTGCGAAATCATATACCCGCCATAACCTAAGACAATTTCACTTGGGATAATCTCTATCATTAACCCTAAGGCAATACCGAAATATCCTAATTGTGATAAGAACTCCAAAATATTATTAATAAAGTCTGTCATAATCCACCTTCACTTATTAAAAAATAATCAGTCTAACCTAATAATTCTATAACAGTTTGTCTCATAATGATATAAATATGGTGTTTATCATTGAGACATTCAAAATTCATGGAAATTTTGAAAAGTCTACATTACTTAACGATTCACTTCAAAAAAGGTTTCATTTTTTCTATAAATACTTTAAAAACATGGTTGCAATCCCAAAGTAGGTAAGCAATGAAAAAATGTCATTCAAGGTGGTGATCAGAGGTCCTGAGGCAACTGCAGGGTCAATTTTTAAACGAAAAAGAATAAGCGGAATAATCGTCCCTGCAAGTGTCCCAATGATTAACGTGAAAAATAGCGAGCAGCCGACAACGGCACCTAAAATGAGACTTCCCTGCCATATATATGCGATGACCGCGATAAGAACAGAGCAGGTGATCCCGATCGTAATCCCAACACCAAGCTCCCTTGCGATTAAGCGGGTAATTACGCCCTTATCAATATCGTAGGAAATCAGCCCTCTTACTACGACCGCAAGGGATTGGGTTCCAGTGTTTCCTGTCATCCCTGCAATCATCGGCATAAAGAAGGCAAGTGCCACAACCTGCTTGAGGGTATCTTCAAAACTGCTGATAATTCTCCCAGAGATGACTCCGATGAACAAAAGCAGGATGAGCCAAGGGAGTCTTCTTGCAGCCGCAACTAATGTTTTGGTTTCAAAGTCGATTGATTTCCCAGTAGCAGACAATTTTTCAATATCTTCATTTGCTTCCTGAATCACGATATCGATAATGTCATCGACCGTGACAATCCCAACGAGGACATTATTCTCATCCACAACCGGAATGGCTAGGAAATCATACCGTTCCACGATTTGCGCCACAACCTCTTGGTCTGTTGCCACCGTAACGGAAATAATCCTTTCATACATAATCGTTAGTATCTTTTCGTCTGGCTCTGCTAATAGTAAATCACGATAAGAAACTACGCCGACAAGTTTTCGGTCTTCATCAATCACATATAAATAGTTAATAGATTCGGCAAATTCTGCGAATACTTTAAACTTATCAACTGCTTCACGAACCGTAAAATAGCTTCGGATCCAAACAAATCGGTTGGTCATGATTCTTCCGGCTGTTTCCGGAGGATATTTCATGATATCTTGGACGGCATTAGACTCCTCTGTTTTCATCCCAGATAGGAGGGAATCCTTCTTCTCCGGTGATAATTCATGCAGTAATAACGCCAAATCATCATTATCCATTAAATCAAGGACCTTACTTGATTTTTCAATTCCTAAAATATTTAATAAGCCGAGCTGGTCTTCTTTATCAAGCTCTTCCATTAGGTCAGCTAGAATATCAAATTTTAAAAACAGGAGAAATCGTCCTTTGTGTTTTTCAGGTAGATCTTCATATATCTTCGCTATATCATAGGGTTGGAGTTCTTCGAGTATTTTTTCGAATTCAGTTTTTTTATTTTCTTTTAAGGTTTTAATAATATAAAGACTTAATTCATCTTGAGTCATATCTTTAATCATATGTGATAGACCAGCTCCTTATCTTGCTAATGCATAGATTCTAATTTGATAAAGAAATATAGATGAAAAAGGAAAGTTAACAAATAATAATCAATAGGCATAAATCTAGTATGTGTTAATCAAACTTATTATTTGTAAAAGAATTGAAATAAGCTATTTGGACTATTATTTGATAAAATAAGGAAGTATTGACTAAATCATTTCATGTGTTGATCGGAGGAGTTTTGCTTTGAAGAAGCATCATCAAGACATACAGGATCTCATCTATGTCCATTTGAACCAAACAGACCAGTATGTAATGTCTTCCGGTATCGAATTTGCTGAATTCGCTGCTGCTTTTTCAGGTTCATTAAATCACTTGCTTTTACTAAAGCACCGCTTTGATGATGCTGATTTTAATATGCATACACAACTCGAATATTGCCCTGAAGAAGGAATTAAAAAGTTAGCAGCGGACAATGTTTATAGTTACGAAAACTTTTGCTGGATTGATTTTATTGAGGAAGATGTGTTGAATGAACTGACGGGACAGGAAATCGCTGAATTATTGTACTTAGGTCATCAAAAGCATCATTTGAAATTGCCTTTTTATAATAAATTAGGGAACCGTTTTGTTTATTTAGCACAAGATGATGGCTGGTATAACAAAACTTATTACCGCAGCTTCAAAGATTTTTTTCATGTGCTTAGCGAAGTAGTGGCCGTAAAATTAGGAGATCTTAAGATTGAAAAATCGATCCTAGGATTTCGTAAGAAAAGAACGTATCCTCAGGTGAATAAAGAAATCCTGCTTTCATTAACACCTTTCATTAAAGAAGGAATTTGCATATCATTACGAGCTGCAGATCACCAGCGAGGGAAAATTGAAATTCCCATCTGGGTAATTGGTGATTTCGCGAATATGGATGATATGGTGGAGGAATATGATCAAATATCATCTAAACCATATCACGCGAAAATTATTTTTGATAAGAAGACAAAAGAATGGAAATTAAACGTCATCTAAATCATTTGGCTTGATAAAATAGTCCCACTCCATTTGGGTGGGACTGTTTTTTTATGGTGCTTCCGCTTTTATTATGAAAACCAAAGGCTGAATAATCCTTCGTTCACGCCTAAGTTATACATATAATAAATTCCGAATAATATGCTGATAATGCCTGCGAGATGATTCAAATATCTATTCAACTGTTTACCGGATGTCAAAACAAAGGGGATACCAATAACAGTTGAAAAGCTGAGCATACCAACAACAGTGCCACAACCGAAAATAAGTATGTATAAAGCACCTTGCCACGCGGTCGAAACGGTACTCATTGTAAGCAGAACCATTGCTGCACTGCCGGCAAGCCCGTGAATGAGCCCGATGAAAAAGGATTTATAATGGGTACGGCCTTTTTTTTCAATGGTCTGGCTACCCTCGGTGTGTGGGTGATGATGGCGATGTTTCATAAACGCTACAATACTATTTAAGCCGAGACTAACTAGCATAATTCCCACGATAAACTCAAGACTCAGGGCGACCGTATCTGTGATTGTGTTTTTGGCTACAATCAAAAACATTCCAACAATGAAAAGAGTAGCCGTGTGCCCGATACCCCAGTAGACACCGGCAAAGATTGAGCGCTTTAAATTTTTTGATTCGCTTGCGATGGTTGAAACTGCAATAACATGATCAGGCTCGATTGCATGCTTAATTCCCAGCAAAAAGCCTAATAATAATATGGATAAAAGTGATCCAGTCATTATGTGCCTCCAGATTAGCGTTTTAAAATAATTATACATGAAATATTAGGATAAACGGGAATGAGAAAATTGACAATTTAACCAGCGCTAGTTTTTAAGCAAGCTATGGCCATCATAAAATATTCAGTAGGAAAAAACATATAAAAAATTGGTGGACTACATTTCCTTTCTTTTTAAAATAAGTGTTAAAATATAACCGTGAATGAGAAAATGGAGGTTTTCGTATGAAAACAAAATTAGGTTTATTATATGGAGGAAAATCAGCCGAACACCAAGTGTCCCTGCAGACAGCACTGGCTGTCATTCGAGCGTTAGACCTTGAAAAATTTGAAATTCATCCTATTTACATAAATACAGAAGGAAAATGGATAAAAGGACCGCAGTTAAGTGAGCCGGTTGAAAACGTGAAGGCGCTCGAATTTGCAGAGGGGAATCAATTATCGCCTTTATCGCTCGCACCCGCACTTTTCCAAGCTGAGAAGCAGGAAACACTTGATGTCATCTTTCCGTTGCTGCACGGACCAAACGGAGAAGATGGAACCGTACAAGGTTTATTAGAACTATTAAACCTCCCATACGTCGGCAATGGAGTTCTAGCTTCAGCGGCAGGAATGGATAAGGTTATGATGAAAAATGTATTTGCACAGGCAGGGCTTGCCCAAGTAAACTATGTTGCCTTTATTAAAAGTGAATGGGAGAAAGCAAAAGCAGAGGCTTATAGCAAGGTCGAAACAGAACTTGGCTATCCTTGCTTTGTAAAGCCCGCAAACCTTGGTTCCAGTGTCGGAATCAGCAAATGTACAAATCGTGCGGAATTAGAAACCGCTTTTGCTGAAGCTTTTCAATTTGACCGCAAAGTCATCATTGAAGAAGGCGTCGTTGCTCGTGAAATCGAGGTGGCGGTTCTTGGGAATGATGAGCCTGAATGTTCGGTTGCCGGTGAAATTGTTCCGAAAAAGGATTTCTATGATTATAAAGCGAAATATGAAAGCGGGGATACAGCGCTGATCATCCCTGCAGACATAACAGACGAAGAATCACAACAAATAAAACAAATGGCAATCCAAGCTTTTAAATCTTTAGATTGTTCTGGTTTAGTCCGTGCCGATTTCTTCTTAACAAAAGATGGAAGAGCGCTAATTAATGAGGTAAATACGATGCCTGGCTTCACCCCATTTAGTATGTTCCCGCTCTTGTGGAAGCACACAGGCATAGAGTACCCACAATTGATTGAGCGACTTGTAAGTCTTGCGAATGAAAAACATGCAGAGAAACAACAGATAAAGTTTACTTTCTAAAAAACGGAGACACGGCTGTAGCTGCCGTGTCCATTTCTATGAGAAAAGCGAAAGCGCCCGTTTAGCGGCGTATGGACTGGAGCGCTCCAACTGAAAAGGAAACACGGAGAGCGATAGCGCATTCGTGCTTGACTTATCGTAGGGCGGAGAGCGAAGCACACTAGCCGCTGGGCTCTGTAGCTAGACAGTAAACAAAGTCCAAAGAAATAAATAAAAAAGGAGGATTTCAATGATAATACGATCGTTACAACAGGTTGCTGAAATGGTTTCTGCTCAAAATGATGGGAGTCCGTTTGCTGAAAAGATAATCACGGGTGTTTCCATTGATTCCCGTAAGATTGAAAATGGTAACCTGTTTATTCCTTTTAAAGGAGAGGTTTCAGACGGACATAAATATGTGGAAGAATCCATCAGTAAAGGAGCAGCTGCAGCCCTTTGGCAAAAGGATGTCCCAAACCCGCCCACCCATTTACCCATTTTGATTGTCGATAATTGTCTTGTGGCCTTACAGGAATTAGCAAGAAACTACCGAAAACAATTAAACGTAAAAGTGGTTGGTATCACAGGAAGCAATGGGAAAACAACGACAAAGGATATGACTGCCGGCATTCTTGCCACAAATTATAAGGTTCAAAAGACAGAAGGAAATTATAATAATCATATTGGTCTTCCATTAACGGTTTTAGGCTTACACGAAGACACTGAAATTGCCGTCCTTGAAATGGGAATGAGCGGCAGGGGGGAGATTGAATTCCTAACGAAGCTTGCCTGCCCGGATGCTGTGGTGATTACCAATATTGGAGAGTCACATCTTCTCGACCTTGGTTCAAGAGAAGGTATTGCGGAAGCAAAGCTTGAAATCCTCCAAGGGCTAAAAGAAGGTGGACTTGCTGTCCTCCATGGTGATGAACCATTGCTGATGGAACGAATTCAACAACATAAAGTTAACGTACGGGTTAAAACATTCGGCAGAAATGAAACGAATGATCTATATCCAACTGATATTACTCAGTTAGAGAATGGGAATCGTTTCAAAATCAACGCTTCAAAGACTACTTTCGAACTTCCAGTATTAGGAACGCATAATATTTTAAATGCACTTGCCTCGATGTTGATTGCTAACTATTTTTCAATCCCTTTCGAAAAAATGAATGAGGGGTTAGCTGGTATTAAGTTAACGAATATGCGTATGGAGTTAGTAGAAGGGGATCAGGGCGAAAAAATAATTAACGATGCTTATAATGCAAGTCCCACTTCCATGATGGCGGCGATCGAATTAGTTTCCAATCTTAAGGGGTATGATAGAAAAATCCTTGTCTTAGGGGACATGTTAGAGCTTGGTCCAGAGCAAGAACAGTATCATCAGCAAATTGGAACTACTTTAAACCGTGATAAAGTCGATCTTCTGTTCACCTATGGAAACTTAGGGGGGCATATTGCAAAATCAGCCAGAACTGTTTTGGGAGAAGAAAGAGTGTTTGCTTTTACAGAAAAAGCATCACTTATTCAAGAATTAAAGAGACATGTAAATAAAAACACCTTAATCCTTGTCAAAGCATCCAGAGGTATGAAATTAGAGGAAATCGTAACGGCATTGCAAAAAAAATAAAAGAAATTAAAACTGACGAATTAATGAATGATTTAAGCTTGATAAAAGAAAAATAACTGAGACCCCCCTTGTGTGGAGAAGTTGCCCTTCTTATCGAGTATTAGACAATTTGATGAAGTAATAGGATCGGTTTGAAACTGTAACAAACTTGTCTTTATTGCAAAATGCTAGCAATAGTGGTATGATGTTCATCAACGTGTCTAAAGAACGATTATTAAAGGGCATACTCCTTGAGGGAGCATGTTTTTTTTTGGTAAAATAAAGATGTTACCTAATTACGGCATTTTGATGCGTGTCCGCTCAAGCGCCAAGGGAACCGAGCCGTTTCGGTCCTGCCTAAGATGAAGTATAAAAATCCACTGCCATCCTGTGATAAAATTAAAACTTATTTTATCCTTGATGAACTTTAAACCTACTTGATCAAAGATGAAAGATAACCTATAGCATTTTTAATTAAGTCAAAATAGGACTTCAACTTGGGCCCTCCAGCGCTTTTCGCCTCTAAGAGCAGGCGCTTCCGCTTTTCTGAGTATCAGGCGAAAATATTCAGCACTTAAAAAATATTTTCACATAGATGAAGGAGAATGAAAACATTGACAAAGTTTGAAGAATTAGGTCTAAGTCAGGCCACATTACAATCTGTCCTCAAAATGGGTTTTGAGGAGGCAACACCAATTCAGTCAGAAACTATTCCATTGGGGCTAAAAGGTATTGATTTGATCGGGCAAGCTCAAACAGGAACAGGTAAAACAGCTGCATTTGGTATTCCATTGATTGAAAAAATCGATATTAGTGCGGATGCAATCCAGGGTATCATTATTGCACCAACTCGTGAACTTGCGATTCAAGTATCAGAAGAACTATATAAACTAGGTTCAGGCAAAAGAGTTCGTGTACTGCCAATATATGGCGGGCAGGATATTAGCCGCCAGATTCGCTCATTAAAGAAAGCACCACATATCATTGTTGGTACTCCAGGTCGTGTATTAGACCATATCAACAGAAAAACGATGCGCCTCGAAACGGTAAATACAGTGATTCTTGATGAAGCAGATGAAATGTTAAACATGGGATTCATTGAAGATATTGAATCGATTCTTGCTTCAACACCAGCAGAACGTCAAACATTACTTTTCTCTGCTACTATGCCAGGGCCGATTCAAAGAATGGCAGAAAAGTTCATGAAGGATCCACAAATTATTCGTGTCAAAACGAAAGAAATGACCGTTCCTTCCATTGAACAGTATTACCTTGAAGTAGTGGAAAGAAATAAGTTTGATGTATTAACAAGACTTCTTGATATTCAATCCCCTGAACTAGCGATTGTTTTTGGTCGTACGAAGCGCCGTGTCGATGAATTATCGGAGGCATTAACTTTAAGAGGTTATACGGCAGAAGGTATTCACGGCGATTTAACTCAGGCAAAGCGTATGTCAGTTCTTCGTAAATTTAAAGAAGGAACAATTGACGTGCTTGTAGCTACAGACGTAGCAGCAAGGGGACTTGATATCTCGGGAGTAACTCACGTATACAATTTTGATATCCCTCAAGATCCTGAGAGCTACGTTCACCGTATTGGACGTACAGGTCGTGCCGGTAAAAAGGGTGTAGCCTTAACATTTATTACACCACGTGAAAAATCATATCTTGCTGTCGTGGAAAGAACTACTAGAAGCAAGATGGAAAAAATGAAAGCTCCTACGCTTGATGAAGCTTTAGAAGGTCAACAAAAAGCAGTTGTAGAAAAGATCGTTGCAACGATTGAATCGAACAACTTACATTATTATAAGGCAGCAGCTCAAGAATTGTTGGAAGAAAATGATGCAGCAACTGTTATCGCAGCTGTGTTGAAAATGTTAACAAAAGAACCGGATACAACACCGGTTAAGCTGACAGAAGAACAGCTTCCACAAAGACGAGAAAGAAAACCCCAAGATCGTGACCGTAGAAGAAGAGATGATTCTAGAGGTTCAGGTTCATACGGTGGGGACCGTAACAGAAAAAAAGCACCCGCAAAGCCACGCAGTGGTGAAAAAAGAACTGGCGGCGGCGGTAAGTCAGCATCAAAGCCAAGAACTTTTAACCACTAAAATACAAAAGCATGGACGATATCGTTCATGCTTTTTTTATTTGACCAAAAGGGGAACAGTAAATATTAACGCATTCTAGTTGGGGTGATTTTATGACAATTATAAAACTTGGATATGTTGCAATGAGTGTAGAGCTTCAGAATGCTTCCCCCTCACAAACGATGACATTTGCTCAATTTGAAAAAATAAAAGACCGGGACGCAGCGATTCGGAAATTAGAGAGAATCGCTATATCGAACTTAGAAAATTGCTTGCGGTTATTAAAGCACAATGAGGGTAACCAAATTCATTTTTTTAGGCTAAGTTCGCGGGTCATTCCCCTGGCTAATCATGAGGAATTACTGGACTGGGACTACATCAAACCATTGAAAGAACCACTCAAAAAACTAGCCAATTATATAAAAGAGCACCCTTCTAGGATTGACTTCCATCCAGATCATTTTGTGGTGCTTAATTCACCGAATAAGGATATTTTGATTAATTCCTTAAAGACGCTTGCGATGCATGAAAGACTCCTAAAAGGAATGGAAATTGATACGGAACACCGTTGTGTACTTCATGTCGGTGGAGGGTATAACGATAAGGAGAAAGCCCTGGAATACTTTATTCATAATTGGGCCTATGTTTCCCCTGCGATCCAAAAAATGATTATGCTCGAAAATGATGATACGACATTTACAATAAAGGAGACACTATACCTTTGTGAAAAGTTGGGTCTGCCGATGGTGTTTGATTATCATCATCATCTTGCTAATCATGAAGAGGAAGACTGGACTGCTGATTGGGAGCGGATTGTTGCGACCTGGGCACAGTCTCCTCTGCCAATAAAGATACATATATCCAGTCCGCGCTCCGAAAAAGATTTTAGAGCCCATGCGGATACAATTGACCCGCAAATGTTTCTTCGATTTTTAAATCAAGTTAAGGGAACGGTTCCAGAGATCCACTGTATGATTGAAGCGAAGCAAAAAGATGCGGCGCTTTTTCAACTGGTAAAGGATTTGCAAGAGTGTGAAGGAGTTACGTGGATCGACCAGTCCAGTTTTATTATCGAATAAGTAGTAGTGCCGTACTCCCCAACCATGTATACTTAAACTGATTTTGAGATTGTGAAGTAGGGGGAGAGATGAATGGTTGAACCGCAAAATCGACTTTCGGAAAAGGCTTTAAAGGTATGGAGAATCTCTGCAGTAATCAAGGTTGTCATAGAATGGTCGATCACAGCTGTTATTGTTTTACTATTAGATATTTTCGATGGTCCCTTCTGGATTTCGCTTACCCTCATCATATTAGGAGTTATTTTTACGTTTTTACATATTTTTCTATTTCCTACACTCAGATGGAAATGGTGGAGATATGAAGTTCGTGAGGAAGAAATAGAGCTGCAGGAGGGTATCTTTATCCGAAGTCGTACCTTAATTCCAATGGTTCGCGTCCAGCATGTAGATACCGTCCAAGGGCCTATTCTAAGGAAGTACAAATTAGCCTCAGTGATTGTTCATACGGCGGCCACAGCCCATCAAATTCCTGCTTTAGAAGAAACAGAAGCAGAACAATTAAGGTTCAATATATCGAAACTAGCAAGGGTTGCTGAAGATGATGTCTAAACCAAAACGACTTCATCCCATAGCCATTTTGGGATATATGGGTAAAAGAATAAAAAACTTTATTTTTCCAATTGCTGCTTTTACATTTTCGGTTACTCGCGATAGTGGGCGGCCGTTATTATTCGCCTTGGGTGTTTCCTTACTAGCGATTATTATTATTTTTATCACCAGTCTCCTCTCATGGGTCCGGTATACATACCAATTGGAACAGGATGAACTCCGGATTAAAGATGGGATTTTCATTCGAAAGAAAAGATACATTCCATATGAACGAATTCAAAGTATCGATCTTTCCGAAGGTATTTTACAACGATTGTTCGGGTTGGTAAAACTCCAAATTGAAACGGCTGGCGGAATGGGAGCAGAAGAGGCGGAAGCCGTCCTTTCTGGGATATCGAAAGGGGAGGCTCTGGTAATCCAGGAATTTACGGCAGCAGCTAAAGGGAACGGGGCAATCGAAGGAAAAGATTTACCTGAGGGTCAATCCGTTTATAAAATTTCCACCGGAAAATTATTGATTCTTTCCCTAACCTCAGGTGGTGTTGGGGTGGTCATCTCAGCTGTCCTTGCGTTATTAAGTCAAGTGGATGACCTGATTCCCTTTCGAAGATTAGCCAGCGGTATTGGAAAATGGACGGCTCCTAGTCTGATCCTGCTAACGATCCTTGTGGTTATTGGATTTTTCCTGGCATGGGTAATCGCGCTCATTGGTACGATGCTAAAGTATGCTAATTTTACTGTGATCAAAAAAGACAATGATTTAGTTATTACTCAGGGTCTGTTGGAGAGAAGACAAATAACCATTCCTTTGAAGCGGATCCAAGCGATTCGCATCAGTGAAAATATTGTCAGACAACCCCTCGGTTATGCGACCGTATATGCGGAAAGTGCTGGCGGGTCATCGGCCAATCAAGAGGGTTCAAAAGTGACCCTTTTGCCGATCGTCAAGCTAGATCAGATCGCTTCCATCCTTGAACCGGCCATTACAGATTACCTTGTCCCGACCACCTTTACCCCACTACCGAAACGGTCGATGTGGCGCTGTATATTCAGGCACTGGTACATTGCTATTCCGATCGTGATTGTGTCTCTAATATTTTTGAAGATTTGGGGCCTTCTTTCCATCATTCTGCTTGGTGCGATGACGCTTGGGGCTGTTTTAAAATATAAGGCAGCTGGTTGGACTCTTGCTGAACAGCAGCTAACGCTAAGATACCGGACGTTAATGTTGATTCGAACGACGGTTATAATGAAGAAAAATAAGATTCAAAGCTTGGAAATAAGAGAAAGTTATTTTCAGCAGAAACAAGAACTAGGGACATTCGAAGCCTTTGTGAAATCGGGTGCCGGTGATGCAGGCGGCACTGTCGTTGATATGGAAAAGGGCGATCTAAAGGAAATTTATGATTGGTATTCTAGCGGCAAAGAAAAAAGGATTTGCAGTGAAAGGTAGTTTCGGCTGCAAATCCCTGTTATTTCAAGATAAGAAAGTATAAATTTCGACTTTGAAAATTGTCCAGCTCCAGCGCCCTAGCGGCTAGTGTCCTTCGCTCTCCGCCCTACGATAAGTCAACATCGAATGCGCCTTCGGCTCTTCGTGTTTCCTTTATCTCGGTTGGAGCGCTCCAGGCCATACGCCGCTGAACAGGGCGCTTGCGCTTTTCTTATTGTGCTAGTAATCCGAGAATGACAATGATAATAATTGACGCCCAAATGATCACTTTCAATGGAGATTGATAGGAGATGCTGCTTTTCTTACTGCTGGCCCAGTTCGCGGTGCCTCGAATCGAATCGGATAAATCTTTTTTATTAAAATAAGGAATCGCCCCCATTAAAAAACCACCAAGTAATCCAAAAAGATGGGCGGTAATATTAATATTTGGCTGTAAAAATGTCATAATGAGACTGACAACACAAAGAGTAAGGATTATTTGCGAGTTTTGCTTGGAAAGCATATGTTTCCGAAACATAATAACCGCCAGGTAATAACCAAACAAACCAAATATCGCTCCACTTGAGCCAACGTGGGTATAGGTGAGCGGCTGGAGCAGCAGTGTGGCGACATTTGCAATAAAACCTGACAGCAGATAGACAAATAAAAATCTGCCGCTTCCAAGCATGCGCTCCAGTGCCGGTCCAAATAACACAAGTGAAAAGCTATTAAACAGCATGTGTGGAAAACCACTATGAATAAAGGTCGGTGTAATCAGCCGCCAATATTCCCCTTCCTTAATATAAAGATTAACTCCAGAAAGATTTTCAAAGAACCAAGCGTTTGGGAAGATGGTTATTCTCGTTAAAAGATATAATCCTACATGAATGGTAATAATAATAGAAACAATCGGATAAAGGCGGATAAAATCGCGAAAACTTTCCGTTCTCGTAAACATGATAAAAACCTCCTGAGTTTCTCAAAATATATAAGTATAGAAATTGAACTTTGACTACTGTCTAGCTCCAGCGCCCAGCGGCTAGTGGACTTCGCTCTTTTCCCTACGATAAGTCAACATCGGATCGCTAACGCTCTCCGTGTTTCCTTTATCTCAGTCAAAGTGCTCCAGTCCATACGCCGCTAAACGGGCGCTTGCGCTTTTCTTATTACTTATGCTCATTGTATATCAAATAGAAGGAAGATGAACGATGATTAAAGGGATTGGGATCGATATTATTGAACTTTCAAGGATTGAGGGCATCCTCAATCGACAAAAGAAGTTTGTGGACCGCGTGTTAACTCCGAATGAGCGGCTAAAATTTGAAGGTTTATCGGATGTCAGAAAAGTAGAATTTTTAGCAGGGCGCTTTGCGGCGAAAGAAGCGTATTCTAAAGCGAATGGCACAGGTATTGGAGAAGAGATATCATTTTTAGATATTGAAATTGAAAATGATAGATCTGGAAAACCATTTTTTGCAAAACCAGAGGCGCATGCCCATTTATCTATTTCACATAGTAGAGATTACGCAGTAGCGCATGTAATTATTGAAGTAATTTAGTGCATATAAATTTTTATAATATTAGTTCTGTTAAACTTGTATGTTGATTTCCGCTTCAGGTGCGCAGCGCCGCGCGGGTACTAACCGCCTCCTCGGCGCTAAGCGCCTGCGGGGTCTCCCCTGCCCCGTCCTCCCGCAGGAGTCTCGCACCTTCCGCTCCAATCAACATAGTGTCAAATTTAACAATGGGATTTAACATAGCTGTAAAATTAAATAGCTTGGCAACTCCTTATCATATTCCTTTAGGTTGTCTCATATATTCATAGGGAAACAGGAGAGACAAGGTCAGCCATGGTCATTTTGGAAAGCAAACTCCATTGCCTGACCCCTGCCTTTCTCTTCTCTATAATCATATGAAATGAGACAAGAAGGGGTTGAAGGAATGAGGAAAAAGTTATTGCTGCTAATCACGGGGCTCATGGTCATTTTTGTACTAGCTGCCTGCGGTTCTAAATCACAAGGTGATGTGGTAAAAGAGCTAACGGGGAAACTAGACGACTTAAGTGGCTATAAGGTGAATGCAAAAATGACGTTGAAAATGGGATCTGATTCACAAATTTATAAGGTTGAAATTTGGCATAAAGATCCTACCTTTTATCGTGTGAATTTGAAAAATGCTCAAAAAGATCAAAGTCAGATGATATTAAGGAATAACGAAGGGGTATTTGTACTTACACCTGCTCTAAATAAGAGCTTCCGTTTCCAAAGCGATTGGCCGCAAAACAGCAGCCAGGCCTACTTGTATGAATCGCTGATTAAGGATATTGTTGCCGATAAAAGTGCAAAATTCTCCACTACTAAAGAATATTATGTATTCGAAACGAAGACCCGCTATCAAAACAATACAATGCTGCCATTCCAAGAAATCAAGTTGAATAAAAGTGATTTATCACCTGCTGTGGTAAAAGTAATGGATCCGGATCGAAATGCCCTTGTAACTGTTGAGTTTTCCAAAGTGAAATTTAATGCCAGCTTTGACAAGGATGATTTCGATATGAAGAAAAACATGACACGTGCGCAGCTTAATTTGCCTGCTATGGCAGATGGCGGCGATAAAGCCTTTACTGTTTTGTATCCAACCACAGAACTTAAAGGGACAAAATTGATTGAGGAAAAAGAAGTGGCGCTTGAAGATGGCAAGAGGGTTGTCCTCACCTATGATGGCAAAAAATCGTTCACGCTTGTCCAGGAAAAGGTAACAGCAAAAACAGCGTCTGCGAATCCAACCTATATTGAAGGTGATATTGTCGACTTAGGTATGACGATCGGAGCAGTTTCGGAACACTCCCTCTCTTGGTCACATAATGGTGTGGATTACATGATTGCATCGAAAAACCTCACGAAGGAAGAAATGATTGAAGTTGCAGCATCTGTCCAAGGTGAAGCAGTAAAATAAATATTGATACTAGCAGGCTCTTTACAGGGCCTGTTTTTTATTTGTAAATGATAGTAAACAGCAGTTTGATAATTTTTGTGATAAAATGGAATGACATTTAATAAAAGCAATTAGGAAGTGGAAACATGGAAGAGCAAGGTTTTTTTTATAGAGATACTTGGGCGGAAATAGATTTAGATTGTATTCTTGCCAATGTTGCCTCCGTCAAAAAGCATTTGCCTCAAGGCGTGAATATGATCGCAGTTGTCAAAGCAAATGCATATGGCCACGGGGATATTCAAGTGGCAGAAACAGCACTTGAAGCAGGTGCAGCCTATTTAGCAGTTGCCTTTATGGATGAAGCGATTGCCTTAAGAAAGAAAGGAATTACTGCTCCTATTCTTGTCTTGGGTGCTACACGGCCTGAAGATGTTCAAGTGGCAGCGAAATTTAATATTACCCTTACCGTTTTCCAGAAGGAATGGCTGCAAGAGGCCATAAAACATCTAAAGACAGCGGATCGCATTTCTTTTCATATCAAAGTAGATACAGGGATGGGGAGAATTGGTGTTCGCAGCTTATCAGAGTTAACTGCAATCGAACAAATCATCTCCGAAAATGACCAATTCATATTGGAAGGGATTTATACACATTTTGCTACGGCGGATGAACTGGATGAAACCTATTTTCGTAAGCAATTAGCGTTATTTGACAGTATGGCCAATGGGCTAAAAGAACAACCGAAGTATATCCACTCAAGCAATAGTGCTGCTACACTAAGATATCCTAGCGCTTATTTTAATGCCGTTCGGATTGGCATTGCGATGTATGGCCTGACACCTTCACTTGAAATGGAAAGTGAAATTCCTTTTCCGCTCCGGGAAGCATTTTCACTCAGGTCACGACTTGTCCATGTTAAGAAGTTGCAAAAGGGCGAAAAAGTGAGCTATGGGGCAACGTATGAAACCGGTGAAGAAGAGTGGATTGGGACGATTCCGATTGGCTATGCAGACGGTTGGATTCGCAAACTGCAAGGCCAAGAGGTGCTTGTTAAGGGAACGAGGTCGCCAATTGTCGGTCGAATCTGTATGGATCAATGTATGATTCGTCTCCCATATCATGTTCCAATTGGGACCACCGTAACATTAATCGGCGGGGACGAGGATCAGTTTATTTCCGTTAATGAAATCGCCCAAAAGCTTGACACGATTAATTATGAAGTTCCATGTATCATTGCAAATCGAGTTCCGCGCCTTTATAAAAAGGGTGGAAAAATTGTCGATTTAAAAAATTACCTTCTTGAAGATTAATGGGCTAAATGAAGATTTCCAGTCATATTTATGATACTGCGGTAATTTGTGCATAAAAGAGTGTTTTATTGGCTTATAATACAGTAGTATTATAAATAGTCTATGCAATAAGTTCGATAAGTGTTATTATTGTATATGGTACAGATATATAAGTGAAACTCACTGTATGAAACAGACTCTGGGTCGACTCATGTAGTGTGTTGAATTTATGCGTCAGAAGGAATTCTGGTTAGATAAAAATGGTGTGTAGTGATGGTGGAGGTGTATGTTTGTGGCTGAGTCAGGCGCAACTACGGAAATCTTAGTGAAGTTACCGCAACATCTTTTAACGGAATTAGATGGTTTTGTTAAACAAGAAAATGTAAACCGCAGCGAGTTTATCTACCAAGCAACAAAAATGTATTTACGCGAACGAAAAAAGAGACAAATTCGCGAGTCGATGAGACGTGGATACATGGAAATGGCAAAGATAAATCTTAGAATTGCATCAGAAGCATTTTTAGCAGAATATGAGGCAGAACACACAGTTGAACGTCTTGTAAGCGGAGGATAATCCTTTGATAGTCAAACGTGGTGACGTTTATTTCGCGGACCTATCCCCAGTTGTTGGTTCTGAACAAGGCGGCGTCCGACCTGTACTTGTCATCCAAAACGACATCGGGAATCGGTTTAGTCCCACAGTGATTGTTGCAGCGATTACAGCTCAAATTCAAAAAGCCAAGCTTCCTACTCATGTAGAAATTGATGCGAAGCGCTACGGATTTGAACGAGACTCGGTCATTCTGTTAGAGCAAATTCGTACAATTGATAAGCAGCGGTTAACCGATAAAATCACCCATCTCGATGACGAAATGATGGAAAAAGTGGATGAAGCCTTGCAGGTTAGCCTGGGTCTCATCGAATTTTAATTTAAAGCACGCTCTTTTTAGGAAGAGCGTTTTTTCATACATATCCTGACCTCATTTTCTACTTCTGCTTAGGCGAGCTCACATGCTCGCCTATTTTTTTTTGAATAAATTGCAGAAGGCACAATAATGAAACGGTCTAATGATTCTGATACAATAGAATGAAAAGGAATGGAGGATTGTTTTGTGAATGATACAATCGTAAAAGATGATCAATTGTTAAAGAAAATTGCTGCTGAACTGACAATTTCTTATAAACAAGTAAAGAGTGTGATTTCTTTATTAGATGAAGGCAATACAGTTCCTTTTATTGCTCGATATCGGAAAGAAATGACAGGAGCGCTTGATGAAGTACAGATTCGGAATATTTTAGAACGATGGCAGTATATTCAAAACCTTGAGCATAGAAAAGAAGAGGTTATTCGAATCATTGCTGAACAAGGAAAATTAACAGACGAACTTAACCAGGCGATTACCAAAGCCGAAAAGCTTCAAGAGGTTGAAGACTTATACAGGCCATATAAACAAAAAAGACGGACAAAAGCGACGATTGCAAAAGAAAAAGGCTTGGAACCTTTTGCAGAGTGGCTTCTGACTTTTACAAAAGAAAGTGTGGAAGAAAAAGCAAAACAATTTTTATCAGAAGAAAAAGAAGTCCTTACCGTTGAGGATGCGATTGCTGGCGCGAAAGATATTATTGCGGAATGGGTTTCTGATGATGCTGAAAGCCGTAAATGGATTCGTAAAGAAACGTTTAAATCCGGTGCAGTTGTATCGGTGGTCAAAGAAGCGGAAAAAGACGAGAAAAACGTCTACGAAATGTACTATGAATACGAAGAACCTGTAAATAAAATAGTACCCCATCGAATTCTCGCCTTAAATCGCGGGGAAAAAGAGGACATTTTAAGAGTTTCGATTAAAATGAATGCCGATTTAATCTTGTCATATTTATCGAGAAAGTGGATCCGTGTTCAGCATTCACCTGCAGCGCCGATTGTGATAGAGGCAATGGAAGATAGCTACAAAAGATTGATTCAACCTTCCATCGAGCGGGAAATCCGCAGTGAATTAACGGAAAAAGGTGAAGAGCAAGCCATACATATATTCTCTGAAAACCTTCGTAACTTACTTTTACAGCCACCGTTGAAAGGCAAAGTCGTCATCGGTGTCGACCCTGCCTACAGGACAGGCTGTAAATTAGCAGTCGTAGATGAAACAGGCAAGGTGCTGAAGATAGATGTGATCTACCCCCATCCACCGGTTAACAAAGCCAAAGAAGCGCGCGAAAAGTTTATTAACATCCTCCGCGAGTACAAAGTTGAAATGGCGGCAATCGGAAATGGCACAGCCTCAAGGGAAACAGAACAGTTTGTGGCAGATATCTTAAAAGAAATGGACAATGAAATTTTCTATTTGATTGTAAATGAAGCAGGTGCAAGTGTATATTCTGCTTCCGAGCTTGCCAGAGAAGAGTTTCCAAATCTTCAGGTAGAAGAAAGAAGTGCGGCCTCTATTGCCCGCCGGTTGCAGGATCCATTAGCGGAATTGGTGAAAATTGACCCAAAATCGGTTGGTGTCGGTCAATACCAGCATGATGTTTCCCAGAAACGTCTGTCAGAATCGTTGCATTTTGTGGTCGAAACAGCCGTTAACAGGGTCGGTGTAAATGTGAATACTGCTTCTCCATCACTTTTACAGTATGTAGCGGGGCTTAACAAGACTGCTGCTAATAATATTGTCAAAAAGCGTGAAGAGGAAGGGAAATTTACGAGCAGGGTTCAATTAAAGAAAGTACCTCGTCTTGGTGCAAAAACCTATGAGCAGGCGATTGGGTTCTTGCGCGTATTAGATGGCAAGCAGCCGCTTGACCGGACAGGGATTCATCCGGAAAATTACGACGAAGTGAAGAAATTATTAGCGAGTCTAGGATTTACAACTGATGACCTTGGTTCGGATGAGTTAATAACTGCTCTTAATGGGATTGATTTAAAAGCTGTTTCAGAAGAACTTGCTATCGGGGAATTAACCCTAAAGGATATTATTGATGCTTTGGTAAGGCCGGAACGCGACCCGCGCGATGATTTGCCACGCCCTCTTTTGAAAAAAGATGTCCTTAAGTTAGAAGATCTACAAGCAGGTATGGAGCTGCAGGGTACGGTTCGGAATGTTGTGGACTTCGGTGCATTTGTTGATATCGGCGTTAAGCAGGACGGGCTTGTGCATATTTCCAAACTAAGCAATAGATTTGTAAAGCATCCATTGGATATTGTGTCAGTAGGGGATGTAGTCACTGTATGGGTGGATTCCGTTGATATGAAAAAAGGCCGGGTTGCGTTAACAATGCTGGCGCCATCGAACTAATTGGAAGTAACGGGTTCATGTAATAACATAACACCATTATAGAAGACCATTTCGCAAAGCGAGTTGGTCTTCTTTTTTATTTTTGTCCCTATCAATTAACTCTTAGAAATAATTATTAGATGTGAAGGGAAAGAGTCCCATAAATGTTCATGAGGACAGAAATAGCAAGGGAAAGGTGTAAGTTGTCCTCATGAGGTGTTCATGAGGACAATAATTAGGAAGAGAAGAGCATAAATTGTCCTCATGAACTTAAGAGAAGTGTTTTTTTCTGTAAAAGAACCAGCACTGGTTTAGCATCTTGATCTGATAGCGATCTTTCTCATAGAAAGCTCTTTTCATTTGGTTTTGCAACCAAGTTGGCATAATAAAACCTCCCGAAAAGTACATCATTATTAAAGGTATATACAATATATGCTATAATAGGTTGTCATGTTCGCAAAGAAAGTGAGGGTCCCAAAATGGAACAACAAGAACTTCAATCATTAGTTGAAAAGATATCTGTTGAATCATTTGGGAAGCAGTTTCGACACATAGCGTCTTTCAATTCAAGACTAAGGTCAACAGGCGGCAGATACCTTCTTGGCACACATAATATTGAAATAAATAAAAAATATTACGAGCAGCTAGGTGTAAAAGAATTAGTGGGGATTATTAAACATGAGCTATGCCATTATCATCTTCACCTTGAAAGGAAGGGGTATCAGCATAGAGACCAAGAGTTTAAGCAATTATTAAAAAAAGTAGGAGCACCGCGATTTTGTGCACAATTACCTGATAGACCAGGAAAACGGACATCCAAAAAGATCCTTCTATATCAATGCTCGAAATGTCAGCTATCTTACAAAAGAAAGAGGAGCATCGATACTAGTAGATATGTATGTGGGAAATGTAAGGGGAAATTAATGAAAATAAAAGAAATAATTGTGGAGTAGCGTAAGAATTTGGAAAAAATCTTTATCTAAAAACTATATTGACTTTCTATTATATCGTCATTATAATGTAAAGAGTCGATAAGGTGATTGCCTAATTGATTTAAGGTTTTTAATACTATTATTCCGCAGTAGCTCAGTGGTAGAGACGAGCGAGGCATCATGAATTTGCTGCGAGTTGTACACACCGAGACGCTCCTTGGGTTACTTACTGAGGTGGGGACATGGTTGTAATATAGCTTAGATTAGAGAATGTAATATTATTATTCCGCAGTAGCTCAGTGGTAGAGCTATCGGCTGTTAACCGATCGGTCGTAGGTTCGAGTCCTACCTGCGGAGCCATATGGGGAAGTACTCAAGAGGCTGAAGAGGCGCCCCTGCTAAGGGTGTAGGTCGGGTGACCGGCGCGAGGGTTCAAATCCCTCCTTCTCCGCCATATATTTTTTCGGCCCCTTGGTCAAGCGGTTAAGACACCTCCCTTTCACGGAGGTAACACGGGTTCGAGTCCCGTAGGGGTCATCTGGGACGGGGAATGACATTGATTCATTTCCTGTTTCTTAATCTTTATGAATATCAATATTGGGCTATAGCCAAGCGGTAAGGCATCGCACTTTGACTGCGACATGCGTTGGTTCAAATCCAGCTAGCCCAGCCATTTTTTTATAAATCAATATTAATTGCGGGTGTGGCGGAATTGGCAGACGCACCAGACTTAGGATCTGGCGCCGCAAGGCGTGGGGGTTCGACTCCCTTCACCCGCACCAAATGTTTTACTTGAATTAATTTGGTTAGTGTGTTATGATTGTTTTTGTCGCTAATTATCGTGCGGTCGTGGCGGAATGGCAGACGCGCTAGGTTGAGGGCCTAGTGGGGGCAACCCCGTGGAGGTTCAAGTCCTCTCGGCCGCACCAAATAAGTTGTTGACAAACAATATCGAGTCTGGTATACTTTAAAAGTTGACTCCAATACATGCGCCCTTAGCTCAGCTGGATAGAGTGTTTGACTACGAATCAAAAGGTCGGGAGTTCGAATCTCTCAGGGCGCATTTTTTACGGGAAGTAGCTCAGCTTGGTAGAGCACTTGGTTTGGGACCAAGGGGTCGCAGGTTCGAATCCTGTCTTCCCGACCAGTCGGATATATTTTACGCGGGTGTAGTTTAGTGGTAAAACCTCAGCCTTCCAAGCTGATGATGAGAGTTCGATTCTCTTCACCCGCTCCAAATTACCTTTAATAATTGTTCTTTGAAAACTAAACAAACAAAATCGTGCAAACAAACAAAAAATTTTAGTTTCAATTAAGAAACTATGCCAACGTAACAAATGAGCTAATCAACTTTCTTGGAGAGTTTGATCCTGGCTCAGGACGAACGCTGGCGGCGTGCCTAATACATGCAAGTCGAGCGAATCAATAGGAGCTTGCTCCTGTTGATTAGCGGCGGACGGGTGAGTAACACGTGGGCAACCTGCCTGTAAGACTGGGATAACACCGGGAAACCGGTGCTAATACCGGATAATCCTTTTCCTCTCATGAGGAAAAGCTGAAAGTCGGTTTCGGCTGACACTTACAGATGGGCCCGCGGCGCATTAGCTAGTTGGTGAGGTAACGGCTCACCAAGGCGACGATGCGTAGCCGACCTGAGAGGGTGATCGGCCACACTGGGACTGAGACACGGCCCAGACTCCTACGGGAGGCAGCAGTAGGGAATCTTCCACAATGGACGAAAGTCTGATGGAGCAACGCCGCGTGAGCGATGAAGGCCTTCGGGTCGTAAAGCTCTGTTGTTAGGGAAGAACAAGTACCGGAGTAACTGCCGGTACCTTGACGGTACCTAACCAGAAAGCCACGGCTAACTACGTGCCAGCAGCCGCGGTAATACGTAGGTGGCAAGCGTTGTCCGGAATTATTGGGCGTAAAGCGCGCGCAGGCGGTCCTTTAAGTCTGATGTGAAAGCCCACGGCTCAACCGTGGAGGGTCATTGGAAACTGGGGGACTTGAGTGCAGAAGAGGAAAGCGGAATTCCACGTGTAGCGGTGAAATGCGTAGAGATGTGGAGGAACACCAGTGGCGAAGGCGGCTTTCTGGTCTGTAACTGACGCTGAGGCGCGAAAGCGTGGGGAGCAAACAGGATTAGATACCCTGGTAGTCCACGCCGTAAACGATGAGTGCTAAGTGTTAGGGGGTTTCCGCCCCTTAGTGCTGCAGCTAACGCATTAAGCACTCCGCCTGGGGAGTACGGCCGCAAGGCTGAAACTCAAAGGAATTGACGGGGGCCCGCACAAGCGGTGGAGCATGTGGTTTAATTCGAAGCAACGCGAAGAACCTTACCAGGTCTTGACATCCTCTGACACTCCTAGAGATAGGACGTTCCCCTTCGGGGGACAGAGTGACAGGTGGTGCATGGTTGTCGTCAGCTCGTGTCGTGAGATGTTGGGTTAAGTCCCGCAACGAGCGCAACCCTTGATCTTAGTTGCCAGCATTTAGTTGGGCACTCTAAGGTGACTGCCGGTGACAAACCGGAGGAAGGTGGGGATGACGTCAAATCATCATGCCCCTTATGACCTGGGCTACACACGTGCTACAATGGATGGTACAAAGGGCTGCAAGACCGCGAGGTTTAGCCAATCCCATAAAACCATTCTCAGTTCGGATTGCAGGCTGCAACTCGCCTGCATGAAGCCGGAATCGCTAGTAATCGCGGATCAGCATGCCGCGGTGAATACGTTCCCGGGCCTTGTACACACCGCCCGTCACACCACGAGAGTTTGTAACACCCGAAGTCGGTGGGGTAACCGTAAGGAGCCAGCCGCCTAAGGTGGGACAGATGATTGGGGTGAAGTCGTAACAAGGTAGCCGTATCGGAAGGTGCGGCTGGATCACCTCCTTTCTAAGGATAAAGCTGGACCTGTGAGCCAGACAAAACAGTTTGTGACACGATCTTTGTTTGTTTAGTTTTGAGAGTACAATTCTCTCAAAGCTTTTTTTAATCGTTCTTTGAAAACTAGATAATCGTAATGAAGAAGTCAATGTAAGAACCGAGTCAATGCCATTTTAGTTTTCTCTCTTATGTAAGTAAGAGAATAACCTTTTAGGTTAAGTTAGAAAGGGCGCACGGTGAATGCCTTGGCACTAGGAGCCGATGAAGGACGGGACTAATACCGATATGCTTCGGGGAGCTGTAAGTAAGCTTTGATCCGGAGATTTCCGAATGGGGGAACCCGCTGTTCGTAATGGAACAGTATCTTTACCTGAATACATAGGGTATGGAAGGCATACCCGGGGAACTGAAACATCTAAGTACCCGGAGGAAGAGAAAGCAAACGCGATTCCCTGAGTAGCGGCGAGCGAAACGGGACATAGCCCAAACCAAGAGGCTTGCCTCTTGGGGTTGTAGGACACTCAACATGGAGTTACAAAGGAACGGGGTAGATGAAGCGATCTGGAAAGGTCCGTCATAGAAGGTAAAAACCCTGTAGTCGAAACTTCGTTCCCTCCTGAGTGGATCCTGAGTACGGCCGGACACGAGAAATCCGGTCGGAAGCAGGGAGGACCATCTCCCAAGGCTAAATACTCCCTAGTGACCGATAGTGAACCAGTACCGTGAGGGAAAGGTGAAAAGCACCCCGGAAGGGGAGTGAAATAGTTCCTGAAACCGTGTGCCTACAAGTAGTTAGAGCCCGTTAATGGGTGATAGCGTGCCTTTTGTAGAATGAACCGGCGAGTTACGATCCCATGCAAGGTTAAGTTGAAGAGACGGAGCCGCAGCGAAAGCGAGTCTGAATAGGGCGTATGAGTATGTGGTCGTAGACCCGAAACCAGGTGATCTACCCATGTCCAGGGTGAAGTCCAGGTAACACTGGATGGAGGCCCGAACCCACGCACGTTGAAAAGTGCGGGGATGAGGTGTGGGTAGCGGAGAAATTCCAATCGAACTTGGAGATAGCTGGTTCTCTCCGAAATAGCTTTAGGGCTAGCCTCACGTAGTAAGAGTCTTGGAGGTAGAGCACTGTTTGGACTAGGGGCCCTCATCGGGTTACCGAATTCAGACAAACTCCGAATGCCAAAGACTTATCCGTGGGAGTCAGACTGCGAGTGATAAGATCCGTAGTCAAAAGGGAAACAGCCCAGACCACCAGCTAAGGTCCCAAAGTATACGTTAAGTGGAAAAGGATGTGGAGTTGTTTAGACAACCAGGATGTTGGCTTAGAAGCAGCCACCATTTAAAGAGTGCGTAATAGCTCACTGGTCGAATGACTCTGCGCCGAAAATGTACCGGGGCTAAACGTATCACCGAAGCTGTGGATTGACATCGTAGATGTCAGTGGTAGGAGAGCGTTCTAAGGGCGTTGAAGCTAGACCGTAAGGACTGGTGGAGCGCTTAGAAGTGAGAATGCCGGTATGAGTAGCGAAAGATGAGTGAGAATCTCATCCACCGAATGCCTAAGGTTTCCTGAGGAAGGCTCGTCCGCTCAGGGTTAGTCGGGACCTAAGCCGAGGCCGAAAGGCGTAGGCGATGGACAACAGGTTGATATTCCTGTACCACCTCTTTATCGTTTGAGCAATGGGGGGACGCAGGAGGATAGGGTAAGCGCGCTGTTGGATATGCGCGTCTAAGCAGTTAGGCTGAGAAGTAGGCAAATCCGCTTCTCGCATAAGGCTGAACTGTGATAGCGAGGGAAATTTAGTACCGAAGTTCCTGATTCCACACTGCCAAGAAAAGCCTCTAGCGAGATAAAAGGTGCCCGTACCGCAAACCGACACAGGTAGGCGAGGAGAGAATCCTAAGGTGAGCGAGAGAACTCTCGTTAAGGAACTCGGCAAAATGACCCCGTAACTTCGGGAGAAGGGGTGCTTTTTGAGGTGAATAGCCTCGAAGAGCCGCAGTGAATAGGCCCAGGCGACTGTTTAGCAAAAACACAGGTCTCTGCGAAGCCGCAAGGCGAAGTATAGGGGCTGACGCCTGCCCGGTGCTGGAAGGTTAAGAGGAGGGGTTAGCGCAAGCGAAGCTCTGAATCGAAGCCCCAGTAAACGGCGGCCGTAACTATAACGGTCCTAAGGTAGCGAAATTCCTTGTCGGGTAAGTTCCGACCCGCACGAAAGGCGTAACGATCTGGGCACTGTCTCAACGAGAGACTCGGTGAAATTATAGTACCTGTGAAGATGCAGGTTACCCGCGACAGGACGGAAAGACCCCGTGGAGCTTTACTGTAGCCTGATATTGAATTTTGGTACAGCTTGTACAGGATAGGTAGGAGCCTGAGAAGCCGGAGCGCTAGCTTCGGTGGAGGCGTCGGTGGGATACTACCCTGGCTGTATTGAAATTCTAACCCGCACCCCTGATCGGGGTGGGAGACAGTGTCAGGTGGGCAGTTTGACTGGGGCGGTCGCCTCCTAAAGAGTAACGGAGGCGCCCAAAGGTTCCCTCAGAATGGTTGGAAATCATTCGCAGAGTGTAAAGGCACAAGGGAGCTTGACTGCGAGACCTACAAGTCGAGCAGGGACGAAAGTCGGGCTTAGTGATCCGGTGGTTCCGCATGGAAGGGCCATCGCTCAACGGATAAAAGCTACCCCGGGGATAACAGGCTTATCTCCCCCAAGAGTCCACATCGACGGGGAGGTTTGGCACCTCGATGTCGGCTCATCGCATCCTGGGGCTGTAGTCGGTCCCAAGGGTTGGGCTGTTCGCCCATTAAAGCGGTACGCGAGCTGGGTTCAGAACGTCGTGAGACAGTTCGGTCCCTATCCGTCGTGGGCGCAGGAAATTTGAGAGGAGCTGTCCTTAGTACGAGAGGACCGGGATGGACGCACCGCTGGTGTACCAGTTGTTCTGCCAAGGGCATCGCTGGGTAGCTATGTGCGGACGGGATAAGTGCTGAAAGCATCTAAGCATGAAGCCCCCCTCAAGATGAGATTTCCCATAGCGCTAGCTAGTAAGAACCCTGAAAGATGATCAGGTTGATAGGTCAGAGGTGGAAGCGTGGTAACATGTGGAGCTGACTGATACTAATCGTTCGAGGACTTAACCAATTTTTAAGGCATACTTATTTTTACAAACTTCTTCTGCATTATCTAGTTTTGAGGGAATGATACCTCAACAAAATAGTTTGGCAATTATGGCGAGAAGGTCACACCCGTTCCCATACCGAACACGGAAGTTAAGCTTCTCAGCGCCGATGGTAGTTGGGACACGCGTCCCTGTGAGAGTAGGACGTTGCCAGGCTATAATTACTTTAAAAACCATACATAATTACTGTTTCTGGTGATATAATATTATGGTGTAGTAATTTAAAACATATTTTTATTTCTATTGTCGCGGGGTGGAGCAGTCTGGTAGCTCGTCGGGCTCATAACCCGAAGGTCGCAGGTTCAAATCCTGTCCCCGCAATTTGGTCCGGTAGTTCAGTTGGTTAGAATGCCTGCCTGTCACGCAGGAGGTCGCGGGTTCGAGTCCCGTCCGGACCGCCATTTATATTGCAAAAATTAGTACGAAACAAGGTTTCGTCTTTTTTTATGCCGTTTAATAAGGACAAGCTTTTTTGCTCAATTGTTAAAAATCATGTAAACTACATATGTAATATGCATCCTTAGGAGAGATCCTAAGGTTTTTTGCACATAATTAAGGTAAAATGAAGATGTGACGCTAAGTTAAAATAAAAAGGTGATTGAATGAATCAATTCGAACTAATAACAACGGATTCTGAGGAAACTTCCCAATTTGCAGCAAAGTTAGCTGGGTTATTACAACCTGGAGATGTCATTGCTCTTGAAGGTGATTTAGGTGCTGGAAAGACTACATTCACTAAGGGCTTGGCTAAAGGGTTGGAGATTAAAAGAACAGTTAACAGTCCGACATTTACGATTATTAAAGAATATAAGGGAAAACTCCCGTTATATCACATGGATGTATACCGGGTTGCGGATGCCTTCGAAGACCTCGGTTTTGATGAGTATTTTGAAGGTGATGGAGTGACGGTAGTGGAATGGGCTCATTTAATTGAAGAGCAGCTCCCACAGGAAAGACTGACTATTTTCTTATATCGTGAAGAAGGGGATACTAGAAGAATGGTTTTAGTACCTCAGGGGAAAAGATATGAGCAATTATGTAAGGAGACTTTTTCATGACCATATTAGCGATTGATACTTCTAACTATGCCTTAGGAGTGGCGCTGTTAGAAGATAATCAAGTACTTGGTGAATATATAACCAATTTAAAAAAGAACCACTCTGTTCGAATTATGCCTGCTATTCAGACACTAATGAAGGATTGCGAAAAGGTTCCGGGGGATTTAACTAAGATTGTCGTCGCCAAAGGACCGGGCTCGTATACAGGAGTTAGAATAGGTGTAACCATTGCTAAAACATTAGCTTGGACTTTGAACATCCCGCTCGTAGGTATTTCCAGCTTGGAAATTTTAGCATCTGGGGTCGGTCGCTACTTTGATGGTTATGTGTCACCTCTATTTGATGCAAGAAGAGGACAGGTCTATACTGGCTTGTATCAATATCAAAATGACGAACTACAAACGATTGAAGAGGATCGTTTGGTCATGTTAGTAGACCGTGCAGAGGATCTAAAAAATTCAGGAAAAGCGATACTATTTGTCGGAAATGATTTACCACTCCATCAAGCAGCAATTGAAGCAGCATTAGGATCACAGGCTATTTTCGCAGCTAGTACGGAACAAAATCCACGTCCAGCTGAACTTGCCCTTCTTGGTAAGGATAAACCAGGGGAGGACATTCATTCTTTTGTTCCAAATTATATCCGTTTAGCTGAAGCTGAAGCTAAATGGTTAGAAGCGAAAGGAAAAATTTTAAATGGATAGGAATAGAGAGTTATGGTAGATTCTTTTGTTTTTCGCAAGATGAGGGAAGAGGACATTGACCAAATTTTAGAAGTAGAACATGCATCATTTACAACCCCCTGGAGTCGTGAAGCATTTTATAATGAATTGCATAATAATCGATTTGCTGTTTATATCGTCCTAGAGGAAAGTAACAAAATTCTCGGGTACTGTGGGGCTTGGATCGTGATCGATGAGGCACATGTAACGAATGTGGCCATTCTGCCTGAATATAGGGGCAGGAAACTTGGTGAGGCAACCATGCAAAAAATGATGACAGTGGCCAAAGAGATGGGAGCAAAGAGTATGACCCTTGAAGTGCGTGTGACCAATCATGTTGCACAATCTCTTTATCGAAAGCTTGGTTTTCAAAATGGCGGGATCCGCAAAAATTATTATTCAGATAATCAGGAAGATGGTTTAGTGATGTGGGTAAATTTATGAAAAAAGATCAATGGATTTTGGGTATTGAGACAAGCTGTGATGAGACGGCTGTCGCCATTATTAAAAATGGCAGAGAAATTGCGGCAAATGTTGTCGCATCGCAAATTGAAAGTCATAAACGCTTCGGTGGTGTGGTTCCAGAAATAGCCTCCCGCCACCATGTAGAGCAAATGACTATTGTCATTGAGGAAGCATTGAAGCAGGCAAATGTTACTTTTGCTGAGATTGATGCCATTGCTGTCACAGAAGGACCAGGATTAGTCGGTGCCCTTTTAATTGGGGTAAATGCCGCGAAAGCATTGGCATTTGCTCAAAACAAACCACTAGTTCCAGTCCACCATATTGCTGGACATATTTATGCGAACAGGCTTGTCACTGAGTTAAAATTCCCGCTCCTTGCTCTGGTCGTTTCAGGCGGGCATACAGAGCTTGTTTATATGAAGGAACATGGACATTTTGAAGTCATCGGCGAAACAAGGGATGACGCTGCTGGTGAAGCCTACGACAAGGTTGCGCGAACGTTAAACATGCCGTACCCTGGTGGTCCACATATTGACCGTTTGGCGCAGGCTGGAAATCCAACAATTAATTTACCTCGGGCATGGTTAGAAGAAGGTTCCTATGATTTTAGCTTTAGCGGCTTAAAATCTGCTGTTATTAATACGGTTCATAATGCCGAGCAACGCGGTGAGATAATTGCCCCTGAAGACCTTGCTGCAAGCTTTCAAGCCAGCGTGATTGAAGTGTTAGTGAAGAAAACAGAAAAGGCCGTCGCTGAATATGGGGTAGGACAAGTATTAGTGGCTGGCGGAGTTGCCGCCAATAAAGGCCTTAGAAATGCTTTGGAAAAGACCTTTTCAGAGAAACCTGGAATTGAATTAGTGATTCCGCCATTATCCCTATGTACTGATAATGCAGCGATGATTGCTGCTGCTGGAAGCGTGATGTTCGAAAAAGGAATTAGAGCAGACCTTTCCCTAAATGCCAACCCGGGACTGGATATCGAAATATACAATGAATAACTCTTCTGGATAAGAAGAGTTTTTTTGTTGATAAGATTTTATAAAAATGCAGATCAAAAACTGGTGAATGTGGATAAGTGGGGTGTTATCTGTGTATAATGTGGATAAGTAAGGGATTTATTGTGGATAATGTGGAAAAGTAAAAATAACATTGAAACTGTCCTGTTTGTAATGTGAATAAGAATGTGGAAAAGTGTATAACTTAATGAATTATTGCCATCATATCAAAATTTGTCGATAATTGTCATAATAAACAAAAAACCAGGCGAATGCCTGGTTTTTGCATAATTATTCAGCAAGTTCCGCCCATTCTTCCATTAAGTGCTCGAGTTCAGACTTTGCCTTTTCATTTTTTATGTTGATTTCCAACACTTTTTCATGATTTTGAAAAATGTCTGGTTCGCATAATTGCTGCTCGAATTCTTGAATTTGCTCTTCTAGCTCTTCAATTCGTTGTTCCATTTCTTCTAATTTTCTTTTTCGCTGACGCTCTTGTTTTTTACTTTCCTTATCCTGTTGATAAGAGTTTTTTTCAAAAGCATCCGTTTGTGCTGCCCTTTTTGCTGTTGCAGCCATGGCCAGTGCCGCAAGTTCTTCCTGTTCTAGTTTCTTCTCTAAATAATAATCATAATCCCCGAGGTATTCTGTACTTCCATGACGACTAAGTTCTAAGACCTTTGTGGCAATCCGGTTAATAAAATACCTGTCGTGTGAGACAAACAATATCGTGCCCGGGTAATCGATTAAAGCATTCTCTAGAACTTCCTTACTATCTAAATCAAGGTGGTTGGTAGGCTCGTCCAAAATTAAGACATTTGCTTTCTCCAACATCAGTTTAGCTAAAGCTAGACGGGCTTTCTCACCGCCGCTTAAGGTGGAAACTATTTTTAAGACATCATCACCAGAAAATAAGAAATTACCGAGCACCGTACGTATTTCTTTTTCATTTTTTAGTGGATAGTCATCCCAGAGTTCATTTAAGACCCGCTTATTGGAGGTCAATTCAGCTTGCTCCTGGTCGTAATACCCAATCTGAAGGTTTGTCCCATAGAATATGGTTCCCTCAAGTGCAGGCAACTTTTTGATTATTGTTTTTAACAGTGTTGATTTGCCGATACCATTCGGTCCAACCAAGGCGATACTTTCACCTTTATAGGCCCGGAAAGATATGGACTCTGAAACCTTACCATCCTTGTACCCAACAGCGAGTGAATCCACTGTTAAAACATCATTTCCGCTTTGTTTTTCAATTTCAAACGTGAAGGAAGCAGACTTTTCATCGCCTAATGGACGATCCATCATCTCCATCTTTTCAAGCTTTTTACGACGGCTTTGGGCACGTTTGGTTGTCGATGCCCGCGCTAAATTCCGGTTGATAAAGTCTTGGAGATCCGCGACCTCTTGCTGTTGTTTTTCGAAAAGCTTTAAATCACGCTCATAATTTGCGGCCTTTTGATTAAGGTAAGTACTATAGTTGCCTGTAAACCTTTGGATTTGCTTACGGGATACTTCATAAACTTGAGTAACAACTTTATCTAAAAAATAGCGGTCATGGGAAACGATCAAAATCGCCCCATGATAACTTTGTAAATATTGCTCCAGCCAGGAAAGCGTATCAATATCAAGGTGGTTTGTGGGCTCATCCAATATTAGGATATCAGGCCTGGTTAACAAGAGTTTACCAAGGGCTAGACGAGTTTTCTGCCCGCCGCTTAAACTAGATATCATCAAGGATTTATCATGGAAATTCAGCCCATGAAGGACGGAGCGCATCTCTGCCTCATACTGATACCCTCCCAGTTCTTTAAATTTGACCTGAAGATGATCGTACTCTTTTAGGATTCTTTCGTACCTGCCACTGTCTCCAAAAACGAGGGGATCAGCCATTTGTTCTTCAAGTGTGCGGAGTTGTTTTTCCATCAATCGCAGCGGTTCAAAAACCGTCAGCATTTCATCCCATATGGATAATGATGATTCTAACCCAGTATTTTGAGCTAAATAGCCAATCGTCACTTCTTTTGGCTTGATGATTTCTCCGCCATCATGCGACAAGTGTCCGGCAATAATTTTCAATAATGTCGATTTTCCCGCCCCATTGCGTCCAACAAGGGCAACACGGTCCCGAGTTTGTAATTCGAGCTTAATATTCGATAAAATAAGGTCAGCACCATAATATTTTTCTAATTGATTAACCTGTAGCAAAATCATTCTCATTCACCTCTATTACATAGGATTAGTGTACCTTATTCCCGGTATGTCGGCAATAAACTGCTCGCCATATTAGCGGAGTGAAGTCTTAAACCGACATAAAATGTAATATATAGTTCAAAGTTTCACACACATATAAGGAAAAATAGTGTATGATTTGATGGGAGGATTTTTTATATGGCAGAATTTACGCATTTTAATGAAGAAGGCAGAGCAAAAATGGTCGACGTCAGTGATAAGCCGGAAACGGCACGTACGGCGCTTGCTCATTCCAGCATTACCGTTAGTAAAGAAATTTATGATAAAATAACTAATAATGAGATGAAGAAGGGCGATGTCTTAGCTGTGGCCCAGATAGCAGCTGTCATGGCAGCAAAGAAGACATGGGATTTGATTCCAATGTGCCATCCGATTCCATTAACAGGTGTTAATATTTCTTTCTCTTGGGAACAGGATAAGGATGAGAACTATCAATTATATATTGCTGCAGCCGTTAAAACGAAAGGGAACACAGGTGTAGAAATGGAAGCGTTAACAGCCGCATCCGCATGTGCCTTAACGGTTTATGATATGTGTAAAGCCGTTGATAAAGGTATGGTAATTGGACCGACGTATCTTGTCGAAAAAACGGGCGGTAAAAACGGTGATTTTAAAAGAGATGAAAGAGTTAAATAAATTTTTAACTAAACCATTCATGGGGTGTGGGAGATTATGAGTAATGAAACAACGAAAATACCACAGGCGACAGCAAAACGGCTGCCCCTCTATTATCGATTTCTAAAAAACCTGCAAAGTTCAGGCAAGCAAAGGGTCTCTTCAGCGGAATTGAGTGAAGCAGTAAAGGTAGACTCAGCAACGATTCGCCGCGACTTTTCCTATTTCGGTGCGTTAGGAAAAAAGGGCTATGGGTATAATGTTAATTACTTAATATCCTTCTTCCGAAAGACCCTAGATCAGGATGAATTAACTAAGGTTGCCTTAATAGGAGTCGGAAATCTTGGGACTGCCTTTTTAAACTATAACTTTTTAAAAAATAATAACACAAAAATAGAATGCGCCTTCGATGTGGATCCCGACAAAATGGGAACCATGATTCGCGAGGTACCTGTTCACCCTATGGACGATTTAGAGAAGGTGTTATCAGAAACTAATATTTCAGTGGCGATATTAACGGTTCCGGCTCCTGCCGCACAAATGATAACCGATCGACTGGTCCAAGCGAATGTAAAAGGGATCTTAAATTTCACTCCAGCGAGGTTAAATGTTCCACCCTTAATAAGGGTCCATCATATTGACTTGGCTGTGGAGCTTCAATCGCTAGTCTACTTTTTAAAGCATTATCCAACGGTCGAAATAGATGAAGAATAATTAGTTAAAAAGGCTTTCCACAAAATTTGTGGAAGGCCTTTTGTATGATTAAATCCCTGCTTTTTTTAATTACATAATCTATAAAAATACTTTCTTATGCACTAAGATGTAGGTAGATAAAATGCAAGCGGTTACTAACCGGGAAGTGGGGGAAATTCAATGTCAATTTTACGAGATGAAGCGTTAAAAATGCACAAGGAACACCAAGGCAAGGTTGGGATTTATTCTAAGGTGGCAGTACATAATGCAAAAGATTTAAGCCTTGCCTATTCACCCGGTGTTGCAGAGCCATGTTTGGACATTTATGCAGACGAAAATAAAGTCTATGATTATACCTCGAAGGGCAATCTTGTCGCAGTGGTATCCAATGGGACAGCGGTCCTGGGGCTTGGAAACATTGGACCAAAAGCTGCGATGCCTGTGATGGAAGGAAAGGCCGTGTTATTCAAATCGTTCGCAGATGTTGATGCCTTTCCCATTTGCTTGGCCACCACTGACACAGACCAGATCGTAGAAACCGTCAAGCTGCTAGAACCAACATTTGGCGGAGTGAACTTGGAGGATATTGCTGCGCCGCAATGCTTTGAAATTGAAGACCGCCTCCGCAAAGCCTGCGAGATTCCTGTTTTTCATGATGACCAGCATGGAACCGCGATTGTAACAGCCGCTGGTCTAATCAACGCATTAAAATTAGCAGATAAAAAAATTAAAGATATTCGTGTTGCCGTAAACGGAGCAGGTTCAGCTGGAGTAGCAATTGTTAAGCTCCTGCTGCATATGGGCGCGAAGGATGTTATTTTATGTGATACAAAAGGAATTATTTATGAAGCCCGCCCGTTCGGAATGAATCGATTCAAAGATGAAATGGCGCGAATGACAAATCGCGAGCAAAAACAAGGAGCGTTAGCCGATGCGCTCGTTGACGCAGATGTGTTTGTGGGGGTATCAGCAGCCGGGGCCGTTACAAAGGATATGGTTGGTTCTATGCACCGTAACCCGATTATCTTTGCCATGGCCAACCCTGTACCGGAAATTATGCCCGATGCGGCCAAAGAAGCAGGAGCACTTGTAGTGGGTACAGGACGATCTGATTTTCCAAACCAGGTTAATAATGTGCTTGCTTTCCCAGGTATTTTCCGCGGTGCTTTAGATGTCCGTGCAAAGGAAATCAACGAGGAAATGAAGCTTGCTGCGGTATATGCAATTGCTGGATTAATTTCAGATGAAGAACTTCATGCTGATCATGTTATTCCAGACCCTTTTGATCCTAGGGTCGCAGCACAAGTAGCGGCTGCAGTCGCTTACGCTGCAATGGAAACAGGGGTAGCTCAAAAAATTGTCAATGTTGAGGAAATAAAACAACGCCTATTATCATTAGCAGAAGCAAAACAACCAGTGCATGTTTAGGTCGAGTAAAATCTAGCTTTTAAGGGAGGACTATCTCAAACTAGAGGTAGTCTTTCAAATTTTGGGAATTAGGGCATAATTCCGATATACCTTTTAAATTTTTAGTACAATAATGAATGATAGTTTTTTTCTTTTTTAAATCGGTGGGTATGACCACGTTTTTAGGTAACTAATTTTAACATTTCCTAGAAGGACATCTAGGGTTTTGCAATCGGAGGGGATGAAGTTGGCGATTGTGCTGACGATGTTTGTGCTTGGGATATTATTAGGATTTGTTGGGGCGGGCGGCTCCGGCTTTATTATTGCCATCTTAACAGTTATTTTTGGAGTACCAATACATATGGCGTTAGGGACATCACTAGCAGCGATGGTGTTTACGAGCATGTCAGGTGCCTACAGTCATTTTCGTCAAGGAAATATCTCAATTAAAACCGGTTTAATCGTAGGCGGATTTGGGGCAGTTGCCTCCTATTTAGGTTCAAAACTAGCCAGTTTGATTCCGATCCATTCTTTGCATTGGTTAACAGCAGGGATGTTATTTTTGTCGGCTGTAATACTGGTTGTACGCTTATTTATTGTTCAAAAAATAAAGGCAAACAACAAAAAAGTGAAACCTGGCAACCTGGTTCTCATTAAGAAAGCGGCAGTCGTCGGGTTGGTTACCGGATTGTTGTCTGGTACATTTGGGATAGGTGCTGCGCCGTTCATTCAAATCGGATTGCTTGTCATCATGGGACTTTCGCTTAAACAATCAGTGGGTACAACAATGCTCGTTATTTTGCCAATCGCTTTAGCAGGAGGAATCGGCTACTATTTCGAAGGATACCTGAATTTAACCCTGTTAGTTGAAGTGGTAGGAGGAACGATGATTGGCTCCTATGTCGGGGCTAAGTTTACAGCCCTTGCTCCGCAGCCTGTATTAAAAAGTGCGATGGTCCTGACCCCTATTATCGCAGGAGCTATTTTGCTCATAAGTTAAGGCATCATTCGCAAGGATGGTTAACTTTGAAAATTAATCCTCAGACCAGCCTAAGTTAAAGAAAGCTTTTAGACTGCAATGTATTTTCATAAGAATGCTTTGCAGCCTTTTTGCGTTTACTACCCTGTTGGTTAGTATGTCATCAGGTGAAAATCAGAATGGTGCCTGTCGCCTTCTCAAAGATGGAGGGAAATATGAGAAAGGGAAGATGGAGTTTACAGACGGTAATTATTGTCTTTGTGTGTATGGTGGTTACTTTTTCACTTTTGATAACAGATTTACTTATCAGTTCGAGAATTGCTAAGGAGACGGAAAAAGGTCAGGCTGAGAAGGCGAGAAATGTGGCGCGAATGGTTGCTCATAGTCCGCTTGTGATTGATGCGATGAGTGGAGAACGGGATGTAAAGGAAATCCAAACGTTTGCGAATGAAATGAGAAAAGTGACAAACGTTTACTTTATTGTTGTGATGGATATGAGGGGGATCCGTAAATCCCATCCTGATAGCAAAGAAGTTGGCAAACAATTCAAGGGTGGAGATGAAGGGCCGGTACTAAAAGGGAAAGAGCATGAATCTATTTCAAAAGGAGCTCTAGGACCTTCTTTACGTTCTTTTACGCCGATTAAGGATGCAACTGGGAAACAGATCGGGGCAGTAGCCGTTGGGATTTCTCTTGATAATGTGGAAACGGCCGTCAATAAGAGCAGAATAGGGATATATATTGGGACGATGATTGGTATCTTAATCGGTGTTCTCGGGGCCGTGATTTTAGCCAGATATATAAAAAAAATCCTACTTGGGCTTGAGCCATTTGCGATTGCTAAATTATTAGAGGAACGCAGCGCGATGCTTCAATCGGTGCGTGAGGGAATTGTGGCAGTTGATCAACAGTCTAACATCACACTCGTCAATCGAGCGGCCTTAAAGCTGTTCGATAAAGCAGGCCTGCAAGATAACCCGATGGGGACAAATATAGAAGAATATATGTCATCTACTCGCTTGGGTGATTTATTAAAAACTGGTAAACCTGAATTGGATGAAGAGCAGAATATAAATGGGATGACCATTTTAACCAACCGAGTCCCTGTGATCGTTGGTAATAAGGTAGTCGGCGCGATTGCTACTTTTCGGGATAAAACAGAAATACAGGTGCTCGCTGAACAACTGACCGGAGTTAGAATATATGCTGACGCACTCCGGGCTCAGGCCCATGAGTTTATGAATAAACTTCATGTTATTTTGGGAATGGTCCATACAGGTTATTATGAAAAAGTGGTCGAATATATCAGTGAAACGGTTGACCATCGAAATAGCGAAATTGGCTTTGTGACAAAAAAGATAAAGGACCCTGTATTAGCTGGCTTTTTAATTGGAAAGTTGAGTTATGCAAGGGAATCAGGGGCAGAGTTATCAGTTTCCTGTGAGCAGCCTCTTCCGCAGCCCGCTGTTTCTGATGTGACACACGAACTCATAACCATTGTTGGCAATTTAATTGATAATGCCATCGAGGCTATGAATGGTTGTATGGTTAAAAAAATAGCAATAGAATTCGAATATGGCGATGATATTTTAACAATCGAAGTAAAAGATACGGGGGCAGGGATAAGTGAAGAACTGCAAAACCAAATTTTTAACAAAGGATTCTCCACAAACGGTGAAAATAGGGGGTTAGGACTGTATCTCGTTTCTCAAGCGGTTAAGAAGCTGGAAGGGGAATTAATTCTTTCATCAAAGCCAGGAAAAGGGACCGTTTTTACAGTGTATATACCATATGAAGGAGAGGGGGACCAGAATGATTCGGGTAATGATTGTTGAAGATGATCCAATGGTAGCAGAATTTAATAAACGCTATCTTGAGCAAATTCATGGTTTTACCTTGATGGCAATGGCCGCATCCGTGGAAGAGGCGATTAAGAATATTGAAAGGCTAGAAATCGATCTTATCTTATTGGATATATTTATGCCGGGGAAACTAGGACTAGAGCTGTTAATCTACCTTCGTGAAAATGAGAAAGAGACCGATGTGATTATAATTTCAGCCGCATCAGATATGGAGCGGATTAAAAAGGCTTTAAGGTACGGAGCCGTTGATTATTTAATTAAACCTTTTGAATTTGAACGCTTTAGTAGAGCATTAGTTGCATATAAGGATCAAACCAAGTTTATTCAAACTCAACAAGTGATTAACCAAGACGTTTTGGACCATCAAATTCTGCACCGAGAGGATAAGCCCGTGATCGAAGATTTACCAAAGGGATTGACAAAAGATACCCTTAAGCAAATTTGGGATACGATTCAAGAGTTAAAAAATACCCCCTTTTCAACAGAAGACGTGGTGAAGGTCGTCGGGATTTCTCGAGTGTCGGTTCGTAAGTATTTAAATTTTTTAAAGGAAATTGGAATCCTGGACGTTAAGGTAATCTACGGTACAGTGGGAAGACCCGTATACCAGCATGAATTTAATCGATTGAAACAACATCTTATCAAAAACTTTTTGTAAGCAGCCTAAAACTGCTTACTTTTTTTATTTACAAAAACCTTATTAAATTTACATAAACTATGAAAGCGGTTTAATTGGAAATATGATAGAAACATAAAGAGTTAGGGGGATGAACATATGGAGCCAGCTAGAAAGTTGCAACCGCTTACGGTTGTTCCAGGGGAAAAGGAAGAGAAAAAAGGACTTTTAGGTAAATTTGGAAGTATGAAAGTAGGGGTAGTTCCACTTCCGCTTTATATCGTGATCGCAACTGTTGTCTATTTTTCTGCCGTCTATAACCTGCTTCCAGCGGATATGATTGGCGGCTTTGCCGTTATTATTGTCATGGGTATTTTACTAGGGGAACTTGGTATGAGGATTCCGATTTTGAAGGATATCGGCGGCCCTGCTATTTTAGCACTCTTGATTCCGTCTATATTAGTCTATTTTAGTGTCATTAACACGACTGGAATGAATGCGGTTACCCAGTTGATGAAAACATCCAATTTCCTTTACCTATATATCTCTACTTTAGTAGTAGGAAGTATTCTAGGGATGAATCGCAGAGTCCTGATTCAAGGCTTCACACGCATGTTTGTACCGCTTATTGTCGGAACTATAGCATCTGTTGCTGCAGGCGTTCTAGTAGGTTTGCTTTTTGGATATGACATGAAACACACACTTTTCTATATTGTTGTTCCAATTATCGGTGGTGGGATTGGAGAAGGAATTTTGCCGCTGTCATTAGGCTACGCAGAAGTGCTCGGAAAATCTTCTGAAACATTTGTAGGGCAATTAATTCCTGCAGCGGTGATTGGAAATATTGTCGCGATCATTTGTGCAGGGATTTTATCACGCTTAGGGGAGAAAAAGAAACATCTGACAGGTAATGGAGTATTAGTGAAGACAAAAGGCGGCGATGGAATCACAGAAGCATCAACGATTGATAAGCCGGTTGATTTCCCACTTATGGGCGCAGGATTGTTAATTGCCTGTAGTTTCTTTATCTTAGGTGGACTGGGGAATAAATTCCTAGGCATTCCTGGACCAGTGTTAATGATTATTGCAGCAGCTGTTGTAAAGAGCATAAAAGTAATGCCAGCTAAAATGGAACAAGGGGCTTATCACTTATATAAATTTGTATCATCAAGTTTAACATGGCCATTAATGGTGGGGTTAGGTATGCTTTATATCCCGCTTAAGGATGTAGTCAAAATTGTAACCCCAGGATATGTGGTTGTTTGTGCCGCTGTTGTAGTGGCAATGATTACTACTGGCTACTTTGTAGGTAAGTTGATGAAGATGTTCCCAGTCGATTCCGCGATTGTTACAGGCTGTCATAGTGGTTTAGGGGGAACAGGTGATGTTGCAATTCTTTCCGCTTCCAATCGGATGTCATTGATGCCATTTGCCCAAGTTTCAACAAGAATCGGGGGCGCTTCAACTGTTATTTTGGCTATTCTTTTGCTGAAATTATTAAGCTAATATTCCTAAATCGGGCTGTGCCGGTTTGTCACAGCCCGACTTTTTTGATTGTATGGATTGAATTCTTGTCACCTGAATTAACTATTAGATCTTAGATTAGAACAAAAGGAGAAGGTTGGAATGAATGAAAGCAAGATAAAAGAGCAGGCAGTGCTGCTCCACAAAAGGCTGGCAGGTAAGATTAGCATCATCAGTAAAGTAGAAATGAACAATGCCGATGATTTAAGTTTAGCCTATACGCCAGGAGTGGCTGAGCCATGCAAGATCATAGCCAAAAATAGTGAGGCTTCTTTTGAGCATACTGGAAGGGGTAATTTAGTAGCCGTTGTAACAGATGGAACAGCTGTCCTAGGGTTAGGAGACATTGGTCCTGAGGCTGCTATGCCAGTTATGGAGGGGAAGGCCGTTTTATTTAAACAATTTGCAGGGATTGATGCCTATCCGCTTTGCCTGGGTACAAAAGATGTCGATGAGATTGTCAATATTATTAAAGCATTAGAGCCAACATTCGGTGGTATCAATTTGGAGGATATTGCCGCCCCAAGATGCTTTGAAATTGAAGAACGCTTAAAAAAGGAACTTACCATTCCCGTCTTTCATGATGACCAGCATGGGACAGCGATTGTTGTATTAGCAGCCCTTTTAAATGCGCTGAGAATTGTGAAGAAAAGTATCTATAAGGTTAAGGTTGTTCTAAATGGTGCTGGTTCTGCAGGGATAGCGATTGCCAAGCTTTTATTAAAAGCGGGCTTTAAGAATATTACGTTAGTAAGCCTGGAGGGAATTCTTTGTCCAGGCGAAGAGTGGATGAACGACCGGCAAGCAGAAATAGCAGAGAGAACAAACCTAGGCAGGATACATGGAACCCTTCAAGACGCGATTAAAAACACCGACATTTTTATTGGTGTCTCAGGTCCAAAGGCTTTAACGGGAGATATGGTCAGGACCATGAATAAAGATTCAATCGTTTTTGCAATGGCAAATCCAGTGCCTGAAATTTATCCGGAAGAAGCGCTTGCGGCAGGTGCAGCAGTAGTCGGTACAGGCCGTTCTGATTATCCTAATCAGGTAAATAATGTGCTCGCCTTTCCAGGAATCTTTCGTGGTGCTCTCGATGTAAGGGCAACCGACATCACGGAGGAAATGAAACTTGCAGCAGCTTACGCCATTTCAAGTCTTGTATCGGATAAGGAGCTTCGTGCGGAGTATATCATTCCTAACGCCTTGGATTCTCGTGTGGGGGATCGAGTGGCTGCAGCTGTTTCAACTGCAGCGATTGAATCGGGAGTAGCACGAAAAAGCTCCAACTACAAAAAACTAGTTGAAATCATTTGAGAACAGGAGTTAAATGGCAAAATTAGCCGACTGTAGAAAAAGAGAAGAATCATTAATATTAAAGGGCTTTTCACTAAATAAGTGAAAGGTTCTTTTTTTTGCGGGAAGATAATTAGTCAAGTTTAGAAGATGATTTGCACTTTACATACGTAACAGTGTTATGTTACATTGTTTTTAGAAAGGGGTTTTTATGATGAGCGAGGAGTTAATCTCAAAGAAAGACCTGTTAGAATTGGCCGGAATATCCTATGGACAGCTATATAGATGGAAACGAAAAGATCTCATTCCGGAAGAATGGTTTGTGCGTAAATCAACGTTTACGGGTCAAGAAACTTTTTTTCCAAAGGAAAAGGTCTTAGAAAGAATTGAAAAAATCCAAACGATGAAAGAAAACTTATCCTTGGATGAACTTGCTGACATGTTTTCACCTAATGTAACGAATTTAAATTACACCAAAGACGAATTAGTGAAACGTAACATTGTTTCGACAACAGTTGTCGATTTTTACTTAGAACAAGAAAAGGGCAGTCTTCAATTTAATTTTACACGTATGCTCGAAGTATTTATTTTAGAAAAGCTACTTCAGTCGGGTGAAATTAACCTGGAAGAAGGGAAAATGGTCTTGCAGGTATTAAGGGATCATGCCGGGGTAATCAAGCAAAAAAGCTGTGAATTGGTGATTACCAGAAAGCTTGGCATGTCATCATGTCTGTTACTTATTAATACAGAAGAATTTCATTTTGAACGCGGAACGAAAGTGGTAGCCGCTTTGTCGCTAATGACGTGCATGGAAGAAATTAAAGCGAAATTATTATAAAGGAGAATGATGATGGATACGAAAAGCAGGGGAGACTTGGTTATTAATGGCTTCGGTGCATCCAATGGGGGACAGTTCCGCGTTGTCACATTAAATGGCCGAGGGACGGTTAACAATGATTTAGAATGCGTGGAACTTGATTGTAATGGTTCCGGGATCGTCAATGGAAATGTCATTTCTGAAAAAACAAAAGTAAACGGGCATGCGAGGTTCAGCGGGAATATCGAGAGTCAAATTATATCGATTGATGGATCAGCAAGGATCGACAAAAACCTATCAGCTGAAAAATTAAAGGTCTCCGGTAAAGCAACGGTTGGCGGCAGGGTCAAATGTGAGGAAATAAAAATTCAGGGGGCATTTACGGTCAGTGAGGATTGTGAGGCTGAAATTTTTAAAGCTGAATCGCAGTTTACGATTGGCGGACTTCTAAATGCAGACCAAGTTGACATAAAGATGTTTGGAGAGTGTAAAGCGAAGGAAATCGGCGGGCAAACGATTACGGTAAAGGCGAAGGGATCCTTAGTCGGTAATTTGCTTAAGGCCTTTTTTAAACCACAGCTTGAAACGGAATTAATTGAAGGGGATAAAATTGAACTTGAAAATACGATCGCTAAAGTCGTTCGTGGGAACCAGGTGTGGATTGGTCCAAATTGTCAAATTGGTCTAGTGGAATATACTGAGGAACTTTCGATGGATAAAAAGGCAATTGTTACCGAGAACAGAAAGGTTTAAAAGGAGGGAAGAAAAATGAAAATGAGTGAAAATCTTATTATCAATGGCTCGGGCAGCTATCCTGGCGGCCGTTACGATAAAATCAGTATTCGAGGGGAAGGGACGATTGTCAATGCTGTGGAGAGTTCGACTTTCCATGTCTATGGTACGAGTGAGGCCGTCGAGAATGTCAAAACAGGCTCGGTAAAAGTATTTGGTGAAGCAGAGATCAAAGGGAATATGGATGCAGAGGAAACACTGATCATGGGAACGATGATGGTCGGTGGCAATGCTCTTTTAAAAAGGATAAAAATTTTCGGATTGCTGGAAGTCGGCGAAAGTCTTACGGGGGATGAAGCAAACATTAAAGGAAGTATCGCAGTAAATGGCGATGTAGAGTATGAGACGTTCGACTCTAGTGGCGGATTTGAGATCAAAGGCTTACTGACGGCGGATACAATTAAGGTTGGTCTGCGTTTTGGGCAGAGCTCTGCTGAGGAAATCGGCGGCGGAAAAATAACCGTCAAAAAAAGAAGTAACTCATTACTCCCCTTTGGAAAAGAGGCAGGATCCCTAAGTGCAAAAGTCATTGAAGGGGATGATATCTACCTTGAAAATACCAAGGCTGATATTGTTCGGGGCAACAAGGTGAAAATTGGACCTGGCTGCCAAATAGGAGTGGTGGAGTATCGGAATGATTTCTCACACGATCCGAAGGCGGCAATAAAAACGACGACAAAGATATAAAGGAGAAATGTGATGGTGACGAAAGAAGGCAAATTAGGATTGGTTGTTGCGGGGTTATTGTTGGGGATTTTGATGGCCTCGATGGATAATACGATTGTTGTAACCGCAATGGGTACGATTGTCGGTGATCTTGGTGGTCTGGAGAGCTTTGTCTGGGTCGTATCTGCCTACATGGTAGCTGAGATGGCAGGGATGCCGATTTTCGGTAAGTTATCGGATATGTACGGTCGAAAAAGATTCTTTATTTTCGGATTGATTTTATTTATGGTGGGTTCCGCTTTGTGCGGTACTGCTGAAACGATCACGCAATTAAGCATTTATCGTGCGATTCAGGGGATTGGCGGTGGGGCTCTTGTCCCAATCGCCTTTACGATAATGTTTGACCTGTTTCCCCCTGAAAAGCGCGGGAAAATGGGGGGCTTGTTCGGAGCCGTTTTTGGATTGTCGAGTATTTTTGGTCCATTGCTTGGTGCGTATATAACAGACTATATCAGCTGGCATTGGATTTTCTACATTAATATGCCACTAGGGATCTTATCACTCATTTTTATTACTATCGCCTATAAGGAATCTCCAATTCACAAAAAGCAGATAATTGATTGGTCGGGGGCCGTGACATTGGTCGGAGCCGTAGTTTGTCTAATGTTTGCGCTTGAACTTGGAGGGCAAAAGTATGATTGGAATTCTACCGTGATCATCAGCCTGTTTGCAGGATTTGCGATTCTATTTTTGATCTTTTTATTTGTGGAGACAAAAGCAAAGGATCCGATTATTTCCTTTTCCATGTTTAGAAACCGCTTGTTTGCAGGCAGTACAATCGTTGGCTTATTTTACGGTGCTGCATTTATGGCAGCTACGGTTTACATCCCGATTTTTGTGCAAGGGGTATATGGCGGGACTGCCACCAATTCAGGGTTAATATTATTGCCAATGATGCTTGGCTCCGTGGTTACCGCACAAGCGGGCGGTTTTTTGACAACGAAGATGAGCTATCGAAATATTATGTTTATCTCCGGAGTTATTTTGATTGGCGGCATATTGTTATTGAGTACGATTACACCAGAAACAAGCAGAGCGGTGTTGACGCTTTACATGATTATAATTGGTTTAGGCGTCGGCTTTTCTTTTTCTGTGTTAAGTATGGCAGCGATTCATCCGTTTGGAATCGAGCAAAGGGGCTCAGCAACATCCACTAGTAACTTTATTCGTTCCTTAGGAATGACGATCGGGATAACCGTTTTTGGTACGATCCAACGAAGTGATCTCAAAGAAGGGTTGGAAAATGCTTTTGCTGGAATGGGGCCGATTCCTAAGGGTCAAAGTTTCGGAGATTCGCGGGCCTTATTATCGGAGGAAGCAAGAAAATTAATCCCACCACAAATTCTCGATAAAATTACAGATGCACTCTCAAGTTCCATCGTCCACACATTTACATGGGCACTCGTACCCGCAGGTCTAGCCTTCCTATTTATATTTATCCTAGGGAAAGAGCGTATGGTGATTCACAAAAAAGAGGTTTCAAAATGAAAAGGTGTCAGGCACCATGTGAAAAATTCACATGGTGCCTGACACCTTGTTTTATTTCTTTTTCATTTTATCTTTGTATTTAAAGTGAAAGATAATCATTTTTACGCCTGAGCCAAAGTCAAAGGTTGCTAATAGGACGAGGAGGTAACTGAAAAACCCCCAGCCATTTTTTTGAACATTATCAATGGCAAAGTAAGTAAACAACCCGCCAAGCAAAAAGTAAATTAATCCGGAAAACAAAGGTGAACGTCTCATAGAAATCCTCCGATAAAGTTTTGAACCGCCTCGGCTTCTCGCTGGAGCCTCTCAATGTCGTCTTTGTACACCGACTGAACCAAGACCACCAAGGTGTTCATTGTGACATGGGCAAATATTGGGACGAAAATGGATTTTGTTTTTACATAAAGAAAGGCGAACGTAAAGCCCATGGCCGAATATAGCAGAATGTGCTGAAACTCCATATGTGCCGCGGCAAAAATGACTGAACTGATAAGAGCAGAGATAAAAAAGTTAAATCGTTGATGAAGAGCTCCGAAAATAATTTTTCGAAAAACGATTTCTTCTAGGATTGGTCCAATGATGCTCGTGACAATGATCGCTAAGGGAAAAGCCTCAATTATCTTCAGAATATCCTTTGTGTTTTCAGACCCCATATTGATGCCTAATAGGTTCTCGATGATTGCGGCGGCGTACTGGGCAGCTAAAGCAAGGAAGATTCCTGAAATGGCCCATACCACCGAATGACCGAAAGAACCGCCCTTTTTGCTGAAGCCTCGGTTGTTCATTTCTTTCCGTAATATAAAAATAATGAGTAATAAGGCAATCGTAAAACTAGCTAGAAGCCAGGAAGGTACAGCAAGACTTTGATTGATCCCAAAGTTTTTAAAGCCAAACAAAAATAGGGGTATCCCGATTAGGCTAGAAAACTGCATCGCGATGTAAACAATAATGATTATCCAATATTCCCGTTTCAAATAATCTAGTCTCCTTTAGATTCCATTTTATATTTTTGACGAATAGTCAATTTATAATCATCCATTTTACAGGGAGTCAAATCGCTCGTGCCTTTATATATACTATTCTTCATTCTACTCTTAAAACTGGCTATGTTTCAATTTAGAAAGACTTTTAAAAAAAATGGGTATAGAAAATGACGTTTTTCACATACTTTATAAGGTTGTCAATCGGATTATTTTTTTTAGAAAAATTTATGCTTCACACTTGCAAAAAAATTTGAGATTCATTATTATAATAATTGTGTTAGCACTCATTCGTAGAGAGTGCTAATAAGTCAGAATTACATATATTTTTGAGGAGGTTGTTTGATTTGTTAAGACCATTAGGTGATCGTATTATCATTGAGCTTGTTGAATCAGAAGAAAAAACTGCAAGCGGGATCGTATTACCGGATTCAGCGAAAGAAAAGCCTCAAGAAGGAAAAGTTGTTGCCGTTGGTACTGGCCGCGTACTTGAAAGCGGAGAGCGTGTAGCACTTGAAGTTTCTGTAGGTGATCGTATTATCTTCTCAAAATACGGCGGTACAGAAGTGAAATACCAAGGAACAGAATATTTAATCTTACGCGAATCTGATATTCTTGCTGTCGTTGGCGCTTAAGATTTTTACTTAAAAAAATACAAAGAACTTAAAAGATATGAGGAGGTTTTTAAACAATGGCTAAAGAGATTATGTTTAGTGAAGATGCACGCCGCGCAATGCTTCGTGGTGTTGATGCTCTAGCAAATGCAGTAAAAGTTACTCTTGGACCTAAAGGACGCAACGTGGTTCTTGAGAAAAAATTCGGTTCACCACTAATCACAAATGATGGTGTAACTATCGCAAAAGAAATCGAATTAGAAGATGCATTCGAAAACATGGGTGCAAAACTTGTTGCTGAAGTAGCAAGCAAAACTAACGATGTTGCCGGTGACGGTACAACTACTGCAACAGTTCTAGCACAAGCGATGATTCGCGAAGGCTTAAAGAACGTAACTGCTGGTGCAAACCCAATGGGTATCCGTAAAGGGATCGAAAAAGCAGTTATTGCAGCTGTTGAAGAATTAAAAGCAATTTCTAAACCAATCGAAAACAAAGCTTCGATCGCACAGGTTGCTTCCATCTCTGCTGCTGATGAAGAAGTTGGCCAATTAATTGCAGAAGCAATGGAGCGCGTTGGGAACGACGGCGTAATCACTATTGAAGAGTCTAAAGGCTTCACAACTGAATTGGATGTAGTAGAAGGTATGCAATTTGACCGTGGTTATACTTCTGCATACATGGTAACAAACACAGATAAAATGGAAGCTGTTTTAGAAAATCCATATATCTTAATTACTGACAAGAAGATTGCTAGCATTCAAGAAATCCTTCCTGTACTTGAGCAAGTAGTTCAACAAGGTAAGCCGCTATTATTAGTTGCTGAAGATGTTGAAGGTGAAGCACTTTCTACTCTAGTAGTTAACAAGCTACGCGGAACATTCAATGCAGTTGCTGTTAAAGCTCCAGGCTTTGGCGATCGTCGTAAAGCAATGCTTGAAGATATCGCTGCACTAACTGGCGGGGAAGTAATCACTGAAGAACTTGGCCGCGAACTTAAGACAACTACAATTAGCTCTCTAGGACGTGCTGCTAAAGTTGTTGTTACAAAAGAAAATACAACAATCGTTGAAGGTGCAGGAGATTCTGCTGAAATCGCAGCTCGTGTAAACCAAATCCGTGTTCAATTAGAAGAAACTACTTCTGAATTTGACCGTGAAAAATTACAAGAGCGCTTAGCTAAATTAGCTGGCGGTGTAGCAGTAATCAAAGTTGGTGCTGCAACTGAAACTGAATTAAAAGAGCGCAAACTTCGCATCGAAGACGCTTTGAACTCAACTCGTGCGGCGGTTGAAGAAGGAATCGTATCCGGTGGTGGTGTAGCCCTTCTTAACGTATACAGCAAAGTTGCTGAAATCCAAGCTGAAGGCGATGTAGCAACTGGTATCAACATCGTATTACGTGCGATGGAAGAGCCTGTACGCACAATTGCTCACAATGCTGGTCTTGAAGGATCTGTTATCGTTGACCGATTAAAGCGTGAAGAAATCGGTACTGGTTTCAACGCTGCGAACGGCGAATGGGTAAACATGATTCAAGCTGGTATCGTTGACCCAACTAAAGTTACTCGTTCTGCATTACAAAACGCTGCATCTGTAGCAGCTATGTTCTTAACAACTGAAGCAGTTGTTGCTGACAAACCAGAACCAGCTGGCTCAGGCATGGGTATGCCTGACATGGGCGGTATGGGTGGAATGGGCGGCATGATGTAATCATGTCCCCAGAATCTCTTTGAGATAAGGGATTATAGCTCCTTATATACTTTGGAAATTACCTAAGGGTAACAAAAGGGTAACATTTTCTCTAATAAGGATCTGAATTAGAGGTTTTCCATTAGTTCTTTGAACTTTTGGGAGGCCTCTTTTTTCATTTCTTTTGTTACATGTAAATAAACATTCTTCGTAGTGTCTTCGTCCTTATGTCCTAAACGTTCCATAATCTGAGGTAGGCTTACACCCGCTTCAGCTAGTAGGGATGTATGAGTATGACGTAATGAGTGTGGAGTAAGTTCAGTGTTTAAACCAGCAAGTTTTAATAATCTTCTCATACGATTTTCTATTTTTTTAATGTAATATGGATAACCAGGTAGTTCATCATCGATACTAGCAAATACAAAGTCTTGATTATGGTAAACATCTCTATATCTCATGATCGCTTTGTTTTGCATGGTTTTGTGCTTTAGTAATTCATTGACCACAGTTTCATCTATATCAATAATACGTACTGAAGTGTTAGTTTTAGGTGTTAGTAGCTTGTACTCTTTTCTGTTATTAGTTGGATTGTAATATGTTTTAGAAATACTAATAGTTTGTTCTTTTAAATTAATATCCCTCCATTTTAAAGCACAAAGCTCCCCTGTACGCATTCCTGTGTAAGCTAGTAATAAGAAGATAGTGTAGTCATGGTCTAATCCCATTTTTTTTGCTATGTCCAGAAGATGTTTAAGTTCTTCTTTCTCTAGATACTTGGGAAAATCCCTTTTTTCCTCTATTTCTTCAACTGTTTTTTGGTTCTTAGGTACATGAGTGAATTCAGAGGGGTCTGTCCTCAATACTCCTAGTTCAACTGCTTTTTTGAAAATCATCCTACCGGTTCTATTAGCACCTTCTATTGTATTTTGAGCATAGCCTCTTTTCTTTAAGTCATTTAATGCTTCTTGATATTGACGTCGTGTTATACTTTTTAATTTTAATTTAGCAAAATAGTCTAGAAGGCGTTTTATTTCGTGTTTCCTGATACGAATTGTACTTTCTTTTACGTTTCCTTTTGCTTCATATATGGAAAGCCATTCGTAAGCAAAATCTTCGAATGTTGAGTTAGTTTCTTCTACATATATTCCTTGGTTAATTTCATTTTTAAGAATAGCAGCAGCAGCTTCTGCTTCTTTTTTGGTACGAAACCCTCCCTTCTTCTTTTGTTTTCTCATTCCTGTTTTAGGATCTTTACCTATATCCTCAATAAAAGCCCAACTAGCACCGCAACTACACTTTTTACCTTTACATTTGCAACGGGGTTTATAGTAATAAGTCATTATATGTCACGTCCTTCTTCGTCTTTTTTTCTATTTCTATAAGCTTCTTGTTTACATGCAGCGGAACAATATTTCTTGCGTCTTGTTTTTACGAAAGGTAACCCACAGTTTTTATTTGCGCATTTGTATATATTTCTGTCGTCATTGATGATTTGCCATAGGTCATAATAAATTGCTGCTAACAAGTATTGTGTGTATCTGCTTTCTACTACTTTGAAGCTTTTAGTCAGAGGGTTACGAACAATATCGCTAACACTTATTTGTATTCCTCCTTTTAGACGTGACTCTAAGATTTTAGACAAGGTATATTGACCAATTTCTAATAATGACTGTTTTCTCATTGTTTCTGGCAACATAAAAATTCTCTCTCCAGTAGTCCAATGAACATTAAACGGTTTATTAATCTGAATCTTTTCAAAGTAAATATCTGATGGATCATGTTCAAAGGGATCTTTTATCTCAATAATCTCTCTAATCTGCTCTTCGGAACTTTCATTCCTGATAACATCATATAACCTTAAAATTTTTTGAACCTCATGTATGTGCCAAAGCCATAGCTCTATTGGCTCGAAAACGCTAAAACCGTAAGTATGAAAGATATAAGACGCCTTTTTAGTGTATTGAGATACTGGATGGGGGCTATATAAATGATTCAAATCAGGATGCTTTATCCCTAATAGGCCATATTTTTTTGAAAATGATTCAATGTCTTTAAAAGTTTTTAAGGTAGCGAATTCATTCATGAGACCTTCTGTATTAAAAATAATTTGGTGAGGGTCTGTTTTGGATGTGTTTAACATTAGTGCTAATGATATATCACGATCTACAAGTATTTTCATTCCTTTTTGCCAACTATTGATACTTTCAGTTAAGAATTCTTCAGAAAAACCTCCAATCTCAACTATTTCCTTTTCCAAGTTCTCAACATTAACTAACTCAACAGGTACTACGTCTATCTCTGTGTTTGCTTCTGTTAGTGGATAAAAGTAATCCATATAACTCACCTCCAAAAAATAGTTACTTATTGTTACGATATCTTTAGTATTTTTATTTATATATCGTAACAAAATGTAATGTAAAGATTATAACACCAACTCCAACCTATAACAACTAAGGAGGTAAAGTAATGAATTTTTATCAAAGAAATGAAGATATCAGAAGAGCTAAAGGATCTATCCCAAATTGGGCGGTTGCTGAGAAGTTGGGTATTCATGAGAATTCTTTCTATCGTCTTTTACGAAATGAAATTTCTTCGGAAAAAAAGAAAGAAATTTTAGAAATTATTGCGCAGCTAAAGTCTGCGCAAAATATTTGACTTTAAGGAGAGATCATAGATGGTTGAGCAAAAACTTCCCGATATTTTAACGGCGCAACATATTGCTGATTATTTGGGTATTTCTCGTCGTCGTGTATATGAACTACTACAAATGAGAGAAGAAGTAGGTGGAATACGCAATTTTCAAATTGGTTTATCAAAGCGGGTTGATAAAAAAGATTTTTTTCAATGGATAGAAGATCAGAAAAGTAATAGCAGAAGGGAGATTTAAAGGAAATGAATTTTTCTGCATTATCACAAAATGGAAGAGCAGCTATAGCTTATGCTAACAAACTTAAATGGGCTGTTTTTCCAATTTATGAACCAATGGATAAATATTGTTCTTGTCAGAACCCAAACTGTACTAGCATTGGGAAGCATCCAAGAGTTAACAGAGGTTTTAAAGAAGCGACTATTAACTTAAATTTAATATCAAATTGGTGGGTGCAATGGCCGGAAGCTAATATTGGAATCGCAACCGGTAAACAAAGTAGTTTGATCGCAGTAGATATTGACCCCCGACATGGTGGAGAAGAGTCACTGATTAAATTAATACACGAATATAGACCTTTACCTAAAACAGTAGAAGCAGTTACAGGTGGTGGTGGTCGCCATATATTATTTAAACCTACTTGTTACATAAGGAATCGGTCAAACCTCTTACCAGGAATTGATATTAGAGGCGATGGCGGTTATATAGTAGTAGCTCCATCACTTCATGAAAGAGGACAAGTTTATGAATGGGATTTGTCAAACCACCCGCTGAATGTTGGGATCGTAGATATCCCCAAATGGTTACTAGATCTAATTCAAGGAGAGAGAAAAACCCATGATAAAAGGCCGGCATCATACTGGATTAATCTCTTTCAGGGGGTTGGAGAAGGAGAGAGAAATATAGCAGCTACCCAAATAACTGGATACCTATTAAGGAGATACATTGACCCTTTAGTCACATATAAAATCATTCAAATGTGGAATGATCAGAACATGCCCCCTCTTAACAAGAATGAACTTTATACAATTGTTAATAGTGTGGCAGGAATAGAACTGGAACGACGTAGAAAGGGGGGGCATCATGGATGATAATCTTCGAAAATTAGCTGAAGATAACGAGGATAAAAAAGAGGAAAAAGAAACCCAATCCCAGGTACTAATTAGATTAGCCACAGGTTTTGAGGTGTTTCACACAAAGGAAAAAGAAACTTATGCCACCTTTAAAGTTAGGGATCATTATGAAACTTGGCCATTGAAAGGAAGTGGATTCAAGTTATGGTTAACAAAGAAATATTTTGAGGAATATGGTAAAGCTGCAGGAGGTCAGGGGATGACAGATGCTTTAAATGTACTGAATGCTAAAGCGTTGTTTGAAGGAAAGGAATATTCTGTTTTCACTCGTATTGCTGAAAAAGATAATGTTATATACATTGATCTTTGTAACGAAAACTGGGAAGTAGTCAAAGTAGATGAAAATGGATGGGAAGTCATAAGTAACCCACCTTGTAAATTTGTACGTTCTAATCTCGTAAAAGAACTTCCTAGGCCAGTAAGAGGCGGAAGCCTAGGTGAATTAAAGCAATTTATTAACTTCCAATATGAGGACGATTGGAAGCTAATAGTCGCCTGGATCCTTGCTGCATTAAGGCCAGGGATACCATATCCACTTCTGAATATTCAAGGAGAGCAAGGTAGCGCCAAAAGTACAACAACAAAAGTGATCAGAGCAATTGTTGATCCTTCTCAAATGCCATTAAGAAATTTGCCTAAGGAAGAACGTGATTTATCAATTGCAGCGAAAAATACTTGGGTACTTGCGTTTGATAACCTCTCGGGTCTCTCGAATATGATGAGTGATGCACTTTGTAAACTTTCTACTGGTGGTGGGCTTGCCACCCGAAAGTTATATAGTGATGATGAAGAAGCTGTTTTTAATATTATAAGACCCGTTATATTAAACGGTATTGACGATATAGCTAAAAGGCAAGATTTGTTAGACCGCGCGATAGTTATATCCTTACCATCTATTAAAGAAGAAAAACGCACTGACGAAAAAACTTTCTGGGAAAATTTCGAAAAATCACATGCCCGTATCTTAGGTGCACTCCTAAATGTTTTAAGCGAAGCAATTAAAGAACTTCCAAGCACAAAGCTAAAAGATAAGCCTAGAATGGCTGATTTTGCCCAGTGGGTAACAGCTGCGGAAAAAGGTTTAGAGTGGGAAGCGGGTGAGTTTTTAACTATTTATACCCAAAATAGGAATGAAGCTATTGATCAAGGTTTGGACTCTGATCCGGTCGCTGTTGCGGTACAGGTATTTATGCAAACGAGAATTAGTTGGGAAGGGACAGCTGCAGAAACCGTCGCTGAATTAGGTAGATATATAGATGAAAGAACGAAATACAGCAAGGCTTGGCCAAGCGATAGGAAGCTAAAAGAGCGCCTAAGGAGAATTGCACCTGGGCTTAGAACAAAAGGAATTGAGTTTTTTGATATAGGACGTACTCAAAAAGGTGCAACATTGAGGTTAGAAAAAACAGGTGGAGTATCGTCATTATCTACACCGAACACTTCAATTAGCAATCAGGTAGTAGATAGTGTTAAGCGGAATGGGAATAAAAGTGTTTCAAGCCACGATACCCGTAACCAGGTTGACGTTAATGTAGATAATGAATATAAAATCCCACCATTATCTAATTATGAGAAAAGTGAACTCATATAATGAGGGCATATAAATATATTCAGGCAGCGGAAGGTACAGGATGCATTTTGGAAGCAGAAGGAGAATATATCAGAGTGATGAATATTGACTCCCTCCCGTCCTCATTAAAAGAAAAAATTAAAGAGAATAAAAGAATAATACTTGATGCCTTATATAGAGATAATCAGGCAAAAGATTCGGGTTTCATTATAGGTGTCCCTGGTGAATTGTACTTCTGCTCGCTGAATAAGTCACGAACTATATATATAGAGCAGATGGGTGAAAGGTGGGAAGTTTACAGGGAAACTTTTATAAATGGAAGATTTAGTTCTAAAAATATAAGGTTAATATGTGTTGATTCTTCATTTAAACATGTTCTATTAAAGGCGAAAGGTTATGTAGATTACTGGCAACGAGTATATAAATAAAATGGTATAAGAATATAGCGATAAAGAGCACTTTTTGTATAAGAAAAATGTCTGGAGGGCTTGCTATTATCACTTTTTTGTTAGGAGGTAATTAATATGGCTGTTAGTAAAGGAACAATTAGACTAATAAAACCTCAAGATGTTCGAAGAATGCTAGCAAGAGTAATAAATGAATTGTTGCTTGAAGAACCTCCAACTATTGACCGTGCTAGGGTTATTGCAACTTTATCCAATAGTATTATTAAAGCTATGGAAGTAGGAGAGTTAGATGAAAGAATTAGGGCTATAGAGGAGCAGTTAGGAGCTAATGGAGGTTGAGCTTAAAATTGCGTCTTGCTAAAATTGAAAAACGATTTATTGATGAGAGAGGGAAACTGCAAGAGAATTCTGGTGAAGATATTATTAGTGACTGGTTAATTAACAATTGTCATGAGTACCGCGAATGTATAAGGCAGTTATTCCGATTACAGTGTAAAGTTAATCAAAGTGTAGACGATTGGCAGGAATGGACAGAGCCGTATAGAAGCAGTGTAGAAAAAATACTACTCTGTATGGAAGACCTAAGGCAAAAAATTTGGACGTGATTAATAATGAAATACATCAAAATAAGAATACCTAAAGCAACTGTATATTTTACCCCAGTAGAAATAGAAAAACTCTTAAATAAGAATATCGAAATTACAAATAAGCTTCTTACACAGCAAACTGAAATATTTAAAGAAGGGTTAAAACGGGGTAAGTGCTTTATCAGATCTTCTAAGCAGAAGATACGTGAAGAAAGAAAAATATAAGAAACATGATGAGGAGCCAACCAGCACGAGCTGGAAGGCTCTTTTTACTTTATCTGTTTAAATTTCGTTTCTAAAATCGAAAAACACATGTTGAAATTTATGGAACTTGCTGATATGATAAATATCATAATAAGGTTGAGGTGATTGATATGACTGAGTTTAGAGAATATGTGGGATCGGTTATACGCTTGTATAGAGAGTCGAAGGGGCTAACGTTGAGAGAATTAGCTGAAGATCTAGACGTTCCTTTTACATCTCTTTCGAAAATGGAGAGTGGGGACCAGAGGATAGATAGTGAATTTCTAGTTAAGGTAGCGGACTATTTTGGGGTATCAATTGATACAATGCTCAATCGATCATTCGAAGAGATAGAAAGGAATACCCACCAAAGAGAAAGTGAGCTAGGTTTTCGAGATGCTCTAAAATATATACTCGATAATTATCAAGTAGCAAGATCTGAGTTGTTTAAGAACCACAAAATGGGCAACCATGTACGAAATGTTATTAAGAACATGATTGTAGAAGAGGCAGGGTTAGATGAGAATCGTTTCTTTATAGTTGGTTCAGTTGGGCAAGGGCAATGGGCTGAGATTCCATGGATTTCAATATTTATTAAAGACATCACTACAACAGCTACAAGGGGTTATTACATCGTTTACTTGTTTAAAGCGGATATGAGCGGTGTGTATATATCCCTTAACCAGGGCTGGACTTATTTTAAGAATAAGTATGGCACTAAATTGGGGCGTGAAAAAATACAGTCGACTGCAGACATTATCAGGAGAAAGTTAAATACTGCACCGTTTAATATGACTGCAACAGAAATCACCTTAGGAGGACGAGGGGATTTAGCGCAAGGGTATGAGAATGGTCATATTTATGGGCGACTATATGATGCGAACAACTTACCTAGTTCAAAGGAGTTTATTAGTGACCTAAAAGAATTACTGACTTCATACAAAGAAATTGAATATATGATGGGCAATAGATCTGTAGATCAATTTAATGACTACTTATTGCTAAGCGATGATGGTCAGTATTTAGAAGAAGATCAGGAACAAGAAGAGTATTTTCAGGATAAAATACAATCGGCCCTTGGATTAGAGGTAAAGGCAGAAGAAAGGACTTCGACTGAAGAAGAAGATACAGAGGATAATCCGATGCCAAAGCCAGATCCTGTTTTTGATAAGTCAGGAAAGGAACGTTGGCCAAGAGATGCTCAGGTTGCAGCAAAGGCTCTTCGTTTATCCGAATATAAGTGTGCATACGATGAATCACATACTTCATTTACTTCGAAAGTTACCGGAAAAAGATACTTAGAGGTGCATCACCTGGTGCCGATGAAGTATCAGGGTGAGTTTAAGGTAAGTTTAGATAGAACTGCGCAGCTACTTGCGTTATGCCCTACATGTCATCGTCAAATCCATCATGGTACAGATGAAGAAAAAGAGAACATGTTAAGAAAGTTATTTTATGACCGACGTGAAAAATTAGAAGCCATTGGTGTTGAAATAGGTTTCAAAGAACTACGAAAAATGTATGGTATTGAGGGCTGAGTCTAAAAAGAAAGGAGCAATAAAGTGTGGATAGTTTGAAAGAGGCTGTTATAAAATTTCGCGACGAAAGAGATTGGGGAAAGTTTCATAATGCAAAGGATTTAGCGATTTCGTTGAATCTTGAAGCGGGGGAGTTGCTTGAAAATTTCCAATGGAAGTCCAGCGAGGAAGCCACTGAAGCTAAATTCCAGGGAATAAAGGAAGAAATAGCTGATGTAATGATTTATTTACTTCTTCTGTGTGATAGGTTGGATATCAATTTAGAAGAGGTGGTTTATTCTAAATTACAAATGAACGCGGAAAAATATCCAGTGGAAAAATCCTTCGGTAATAACAAAAAATATAATGAATTTTAGGGGGGCAAAAATGTCTCTATTTCCATCAGCATTATATTCATTTGAATTAGTTAAGAAAACACGTAAAGAGATTGAAAAAAATGACTTTATAGACTTTGATATTGATTCCATACCAGTTGTTTACATTCAGCGTGATAACAAGAATCTATATGTGGGTGAAACTACAGACTTTCATGGTCGGTTTTCTTCACACTTAAGAGATACAAGTAAAACATTTAATGAAATCATTATTATTAAAAGTCAATTATTTAATGCAAGCTCTATTAAACACATTGAAACCCTTTTAATTGATTATTTATTGGCTGATAGTAAGTTCAATCTGCTCAATAAAATTAAAGGACAGAATATTCATTCTTATAACGGAATTGAAGATGTGAATAACATGTTCGTGAAAATTTGGGATAAGCTCATTGCCGAAGGAGTTGCTAGCGAGCGGTTAGAGGAGATTCATAACAAATTTATCTATAAATATTCACCATTTAAGGTGCTCTCTGCTAATCAAATTGAAGTTTGTCAAGACATCTTAGATGCGATGATTACTACATCAGAAAGCCGACACTTAATTACTGGAGATCCAGGTACAGGTAAAACAATAGTATTGACGAATATCCTATATGCGCTCGTTTATGACCAAGAAACTGGAAAGGATCGTGATGGTCTGGATCGTGAAGATGTGGCACTTGTTATTCCTCAAAACCATTCATTAAGTTCATATAAAGACTTAATTAGAAAAGTTGGTTTACATGGCATTACAGTGCTATCACCTTCACAATTCGTTAAAAAGGCAAAAGGGAAAGGTGATAAATATAAATATGTCTTTGTTGATGAAGCGCACCGTCTAAAGCAATATTTCGGTAAGCAAGCTCGGGATTTGAAACATTTGATTACAGCAGATGGTCATACAACTGAGTTAGAATTGATTTCAGATTATGCCTATCATTTAACAGTTGTGTATGATCAGTATCAAACTATTCGTCCAGCGGATATAGATACCGATCACTTTAAACAACTGACAGCAGATTATAAAAAGCACATTTTACGCAAACAGTTTCGTTTGAAGTCTGGGGACCAATATTTAGCATGGTTACGAAAATATTTACAGATTGCAAACGATGTGGCTGTCTATGAAAAAGGATTACTAAAAGGCTATGATTTTAAAGTGATGGATTCCATTTCGGACTTGTACAATACTATAAATGCATTAAACGAAAAACATGATCTATGCCGCGTTGTTGCAGGATACTCTTGGGAATGGGCAACGAAAAATGATGAAAATCTACACGATATCACAGATCCTATTACAGGTGATGAATTTAAATGGAACTCAAAAACAAAAGGTTGGATTAATCAAGAAAATAGTGTAGAGGAAATAGGGTGTATCCATACAATTCAAGGTGCTGATTTAAACTACGTTGGAGTCATCTTTGGAGATGAAATTGACTGTGATTATGCTGGTGAAGTAAAAGGAGACTATGATCTAAGCAAAGCAAAAATCAAAGTAAACCCGGAAAGATATAAAGATCGGAACGGTCTTCCAATTAAAGGCACTGACTTAAACAACGAAGAACTAAAATCTTATATCAAACGTATTTACTACGTATTACTATCCCGTGGTATAAACGGCTGTTACGTATTCGCAACAAATCCCAATATGAAGAGATACTTGAAGGAAATTGTGAGTATCAGTCAATAGCAATAGACATAAGAAGGAGCCGCCTAGAATGAGGAGGCTTCTTTTCAAAATTTGACCACTGAAAGTATTAAAACCTACATTTTTTAAAACGAATCAAAACCATTACAGTGAAAAAATTTTTTGAAAGAAAGGCATCCGAAATGTTACAAAAGGGTGCCTTTTTTATTGACCTCAAATTGACCATGGAACACATTATATATTATTTGGCTAATTCTAAGTAAGGAAGTAAACACACAGAATTAGGACTGGAACCATAGTTCTAATTCCTAGGTATACCCATAAAATGGATAGTAAGAGGAATCAGAAAGAAATGACCCAGACAAAGGAAAGGGAGTGAAGAAAGTAATGGCAAATTTAAAGGGTTTAACCGTAGCACCCCATTATCTGACGTTCAACGCCCTCAGGGGCAACCAGTTCGGGAAAGAAGTGATTTCTATGCAATGCACAGCCGAACAGGTCTTGAAGTTTATCGAGATCGACAGGGAAGTTCAGAGGGATGTAATTGAACAGCATGTAACAGATATCCAGAAATACATCCAATTCGGGCTCGATGGGAACAACATCTATTTCCCTCCCTTAATATTTTCATCAAGAGGGAAAGGGAAATTTACTGATGACGGCTATAAATACCACTTAAATCTTGATGACAAACTGATTGTGCTGGATGGCCAACATCGTATCATTGCATTCGAAATGGTGATAAAAAGGCTCGAGACCAGGGAGGATGCCAACAGCAAACAGAAATTACACACAGCAAAAAATTTCCCATTAACCCTACAAATCTTCACGGATCTTTCTATCCAGCAGGAACAACAGCTCTTTACGGACGTAAACACAAAAGCCTCCAAAGTGAGTAACACACTGCTAGTGATGTACAAACAGAATAACCCGTGTGCGGAACTCGCCAAAGAAATTATCGCCAACCATCACTCGATATCCGAAGATAAATTCGAAGTGCGGAGTAAAACGACAAGGACCAAACTGATGACCGCAGCCACATTGCACAATCTGATCATCACGCTGAATGAAGGAGTCTTCTATACGGCGATGACAACTGGGAGACTCGCAGAGGGGAATATTCAGAAATATAGGAAGAATACTGAGGAATTCCTGAACTTGCTCGTTAAGTATGCCCCAAAGAATGCCTTAAACCGACAGCAATACATTGTTTTTATCCCCAGCGTCCTGTTTGGAATCGCCTTATTTATCCATCATGCTAGGAAAAAGAATCCACCCTTATCAATGGAACGCCTCTTTGACACGGTTATAAAGAAAGTGGATTGGTCTCATCGGAACAAAGATTTCAGGACACTAGGCATTCCCTACAAACAGACAACAAAAAGATACAACTTTTCAAATGGAGCCCGTGGAAGCACCATCATTGCTGGATTTTTAGAAAAGGAATTAGGGGAGGTAGGTTTCAATGGATGATTTTAGACTGATAGGCAGCATACAGGTCATTGACCAGGATGAAAAAAAGGCCTTGATGACGACCCAGATCAAAGTGAGGGATATCCTTACTCGATACCGTATTGATCCGGGCATTAACCGTGACCTCAGCTACAACCGGATACCTAAAATCATTCAATACGTTGATAGCTTTGAAACCGATATCGGGATCTTCTTGCCATCCATCGTCTGTACCTTCCCGGAAGATCCTACCCGTTACTATGACCGGGAGAAGATGGAACTCGTAGTCCCAGCTGGATGCAAGCTTGTCGTGATCGATGGGCAGCACAGGATCAAAAGTTTAGAACAGTATACGACCTCAAAAGGGCTCAGTGAAGAAAAGAAGGAAAGGATCTTAGACAGTGATATGACCCTGCAATTGTATTTTGGCCTAACAATCCTAGACGAACAAACTTTATTCGCGGATATGAATTCGAATTCCAAACGAGTATCGATGTCGCTAATTGCCAATTATGATACAAGGGACTTAATGAACGTGTTGGTGAAGGAGTTGTATAATATTTCAAAACCTTTGCAATCAATTAGGGTAGAGTTTAACAAAAGCAGACTGGTTAGGCCGACAAGTACTCATTTCACTACTAGCGTTCGGTTAAAGAAATTTATCAGCCTGCTTTTATTCGGGAAGAAGGAGCCGAGTTCCAAAGATGAACATCTGATCAAGGAGTATTATGATGAACTGCTCAGTTTTCTAGAACGTTTTTTCCGTGTACTTATAGAAGTCATGCCGCCAGAACCAGGCAATGTTCTGAAATATATGCTAGGGCATAATCCTTTGCAAAATGCCATCGCTCTCTACTGCCATAAAAGAATTATGACTGAAAATACACAGAGGTTCAGTTGGATTGTAAATTGGGAAGAAGTAGTAGGAGAGTTAAGGGATGTGAATTGGACTACCAAAAATCCCGAATGGCGCCCATACATGTTAGTTTCTAGGGCAAATACTCCTTACGAATTTCACCTATTCATTGAGAATGTGGAGAGGGAACTGTTGCGAATCCTAGAGAAAGAGGAAGGAGCACTTAAATTATTGAATGATTGATTGGCGTTCAATCAGGTGAATTTTTTATATTTTTATTTTTTCAGTGGATGCATAAATTCATAAAAATTCCATTATTAAGTATATAATAGGAAGGAAAATTAGAATTCAAAGCGAATATAACTCTCATACCTTTAGTAATAAAATCTTGTTGACAGATTCTGTAATATGGAATATTGTCGAATTTAGAGATAATTACCATGGGGAGGGTTTTGGGTGAATTTAAAAGATGTCTTAGTAATGGAAGTACCTTCAGGAGCCTTAAAAAAGGTAGTAAAAAACAAGGGAATTGACTCGAAATTAAATTCCACTGAAGATATGGCTTCCGCGATTGCTGAGCAAGATATCAGAACAGGAAATGACTTGGCAAATGAGTTTAAATTTGCTGGCAGTACTGCCGTGAATCTAAATATTGTTATGAAGGGTATATCTCCAGATTGGCATAATAAAGATTATTTTAAAACTAAGCTAAGTAATAAGTTTTCACCTGCAATTTTCACCACTGGTATTCGTCCGGTATTAGATAAAATCCCTAGATTAATAAGTGCATATGATCAGGGTACAAAATTGGTGTTAGCATTTTCATTCCTTGGAACACCAAGAAGATATCTTGAAGATTTTCAAATAGTTTCAAGAAGTCCACAAATAGTAGAATATGTTGTAATTCATTTTTCTCCTTTTGCTGTTGAGGTTCGTGCGAGTCATGAACAAAATAAAGTGTTTAGAGATTCGGTAATTGATATAATGGGTATAACACCAAGTGATGTTGTATGGGAGAAAGCAACAAAACTTACTGAAGAACAAGCCAATGAACTTGCAACAAGACTGAAAGCAAGATTACGGGCTGCGAAACATAAAATGACCGAAGGGCCTTATGCAACCAAGGAAGTTACTGCTCATACCCAAATTGATGATCTTGAAAGTGACGAGCAGTATAAACAGGAATTTAGTAACCAACCAATGAAAAAGAAAACACTAGTCTTTGAATATTCTTATAGCTTTGGATATGAAGATAGCATTTCTTACTGTATAACAGATGAAGGGTTATGGATTCGGTCAAAGGCTGGGGAAGAAGTTATTACCTATGTCTTAGACCAAATAATCCAAATTAGGTACCCTTCTGAATCAGATAGTGATGATGACCTGAGTGAAGTGGAAATTGACGAAACACTATCAATCGACACAGGTGAATATATCGAAGAACAATTGGCAATAGACATAAAATAATAAAAGTAAGAAAGTGAGGTGACAGCCGTGCTATTCATTTTAGATGACATTCTTGAAGAAATGGCCTATGAAAACAAAAGTCATTTTTCTCCACACTACATTTGTAACAGAGCATGCATAAATGATCTAAAATCAGTTAGTGAATACTTATTGAAATTAGTAGGTGCTAAGCTTAATGTTTACTATGAAGTAGAATGTCCAGAAGGAGATAGCGATTTTTCGGTTGAATCCCCACTAGTTCTACCCACTGAACCAAGAAATTGTCATATTTGTAACACAGAATATACTCCTGATATAGATAGAGTTTGGATTGCCTTTGACTTCCTACCTGAATATAGGGATTACGTAAAAAAAAAGAGAAATTACAAACAGAAAAACAAACACCTAGCGCTAGTTTAAGAGTTCCCCTACTCGTTGCACGTGATACTAAAGTGGTTGAACTCCTAGCGGCTGGTGTAAAGATTGAACAGCTTGTGATAGGAGATGTGCTTATGGACAATAGTAGAAAAATTGGTGATATGAGTAATAATACATTTGGTGACAATATTAACCTTCAAGGTGACAATGTCAGGCAAAGTAAATTAGAAAAAAGCGGAGAGTTTGATCAAGCATTTGCTTCTCTATTAAAGGACGTAACACAAATTAATGATGAAACTCAAAGAACTCAGGCTCAATTTTTTGCTGAACAATTGAAAGAAGCATATAAAACCAAGGATACTACCAAGGCCCAAACGGTTATCGGATTTCTAAAAAGTTCACTTGGAACTGCAGCCTCTTTAGCCGGAGTTGCCCGTTTTTTTGGCCTAGGGTTTTAAAAATGCCTACTGTTTTAATCACTGAAAGTTTTAATTAGCAAAAAGCACCTTTTGGTGCTTTTTTTGGTGCTATTTATAGAAGGATGGAAAGAGGAGTGATGCTGTTTTTGTGAGGAGCGTCTTTTGACCAGGAAAAAAGTATAATATGCTCGTTTTATATGAAATTTTAACTTTTGCTGAAGTGGTAAATACTAGTTTGAAATCCATGGGGGATTTTTGCACAGGTAGCAGGAAGCGCCCACGCCATAAAAATTACAAAATCCTTATGGAGGACATTAAATGGGGACATTGAGTTCGGTATTACGGATAGAAACCAGTTTAACTTATTACACAAAATTAGTAAGTTGTAAGACAGGAACAAATTGAAGGAAAATTACTTGATAGCCATGGAAATTGAAAAAGCTCACTTGTTGTATTTTTAGCCTGGGGGTTAAGGCAAATTGAGTAAACAGTTTAGGAGGGATTTATAGATATATGATCTATGTTGATAGAGGGCAATTTGCCGAACCAGAAATATTCAAAACGAACAAGGTTGAAACAATTCGTAAAAAAATACAATTGTTTTATAAAAGTAACCCTGAAATACTTGAACAAAAGCCAGTAAGTGCGATTCCAGAGTTAAAAGAAGTTCAACATAATATTTACAAAGATAATGAGGTGAAAAATGCCTTAAGCGAATTATTTCATGGTAAATGTGCTTACTGTGAATCCCGAATTTACCAGGTTTCTTCTGGGGACATTAGCGAATTTCGACCTAAGAACGGAGTAGTCGAAAAAGGTAAATATAATCATCTTTATTACGGGTGGCTATCCTTTGAATGGCAAAATCTATATCTATGTTGTGAGGGTTGTAATAGGGCGAAAAATAATCTATTCCCTGTAGATGGAAAGAGGGCACCTTACCTATCTTCATTAGAACAGACACGTAAATTAGAAAGTTATTTACTAATTGATCCATGTTTTGATAACCCTCAGGAACATATTTCATTTAATGGCCCTAGGGCTATGGCACTGACTCATCGGGGTGAAGAGACAATTAAAATATTGGAACTGAATCGCCCGGGGTTAGTCGAAATGCGTTCCCAGGACCTTGCATACCTTGAAAAATCTATTTTTAGGTTAGTTTTAAGGATTAAAGCATTTAATAAAGGTATTATGGAGTTAGCTGAAATAAAAGAGGAATTTGACCAAATTCTTACAATGTTGAAATCCCCAAATACCCCTTATCGGGGGTGTCAATTAGCTTTTGCTAAAAACATTCTATTTGAAAATAAGGTTATCTTAGATTTTACGAATGAGCATAAGATTGGTTGGGATAATTTTTTCACTAGTAGTCAACAAGAGGAAAAAAAGATTACTGTTAAACATGAAAGTAAGTATAGAACTATTAATAAAATAATTGTAAAAAATTTAAAAGGTTTAAAAGACTTTGAGGTAGAGTTAAATGAAAATGAAGAAAAAAATTGGCTAATGATCTTGGGAGAGAATGCTACAGGGAAAAGTACTTTGTTAAAATTGATAGCCATGAATTTGGTAGGTAAAAAGGGACGAAAAAAAAGTTATTCCATAACTGCAGAGTCATTAGTCGATTATGGAAAAACCTCAGGTTCAATACGCTTGGTGTTTACTGGTGAACCTCTTTATGAAAGGGAGTTAATTTTTAACAGTGACGGATCATGGAGCGGCAGCGCGGATAAGCCTTTTCCGATGGAGGTTCTAGGATATGGACCAGTAAGGTTACCTTCAAATATAAAATTCAGCCGTATTCAGAAGGTTCGAAATCTTTTTGATCATTTTACACCTTTAATAAATATGAATGAATGGTTAATACAATGTTACCACGAAGATAGAGAGTTATTTTCAGGAGCTGTTCGCTGTATTCGTTCTATGGCACCTTTACAGAATCAGAAGGATAATGACTTTTTACTTATTCCGGTAGAAATGCATCTTGTTTTTCAAAACCTCCACCGAACAGATGATGAAATTTCTTTTGATTCTTTGAGTTCAGGCTATCGTAGTATTTTCACTTTAGTGATAGATATTTTTCATAAAATGGGCCAGCCTGACAGTAATTTGGCAAGAGGAATTGTATTACTGGATGAAATCGACGTTCATTTACATCCCCGTTGGAAAATGAGTATTGTAAGCCAATTAAAGGAGCTTTTTAAACACGTTCAATTTATAACAACTACCCATGATCCTTTATGTTTAAGAGGGCTAAACAAAGGAGAAATCATGGTGTTAGAACGAAAAGGTGATGGAGTTCAAGTACAGTTTGATGAGTTACCCTCCCCTGAAGGCCTAAGGACCGATCAACTATTAACGTCCGAATTTTTTGGATTAAGCAGTACAATGGATAAAGATACGGAACAGTTATTCCTTGAATACTATGCCTTGCTTGCAAAGAGAAAACGTTCAGTTGATGAAAATAATCGAGTTAAAGACATTAAAAGTCAATTAAAGGGATTAAAGTACATGGGGACAGGCAGAAGGGAACAGTTGATGTATGAAGTGATTGATGAATATTTGGCAAATACTCAACATTTGTCGGTCACTGAACTAAAAGAAAAATCTTTAAAACAAAAAGTTTTCACTAGGATTACAGAAATATGGAAAAATTCTGTCGCGGGTGATCTGGATGATTAAAATAGAAAGGTGGCCAACAGTACCTTCTTCCCTGGAAAATGAAATTGGACAAGGAGGACAACTTGAAAGGGCTATCAATAATTTTATAGCATACTTTGAAAGTCTCGAGAGAGGTTCAGAGGCAATACAAGGACCGGTAGACCCCGAGGGAAAAGATACTGAAGGGATAGGAATCCCAGATGTTTATTATGAAGAGAATAAAAAGAGAAAAACCTTCAAATTCAAAAATTATAATCTTGATGATGTCAAACAAAAATTAAACGATATGTTTCATAAGAAATGCGCTTATTGTGAATCGACCTATGAACATGTACATCCAATGGATGTAGAGCATTTTCGCCCAAAAGGTAGTGTTCAACAATACCGAGGTGATAGCAGAAGACTTTCGGGATATTATTGGTTGGCTTGGGATTGGGATAATTTGTTCCCTTCTTGTATTCATTGTAATCGTGTATCTTATCAAGATACTTTCAATAATGGTAAGGTTTTAAGGGGGAAGGGGAATTTATTTCCTCTTGAAGAAGATAGCAAAAGAGCTACACGACACACTTACTTAATTAATGATGAATTCCCTTTACTATTGAATCCTTGCAAGGATAACCCAGAAGATCATATTGAATTTACCGATGAAGGAGTTATCCGACCTACAATAAATGAGGGAAAAGAGAGCATGAAAGGTGATATTTCTATTAAAGTTTACGGATTAGATCGTCTCTCTCTATCGATGGAGCGTGAAAAGGTAACAGTCAATATTAAGGCTCAGATAAAAAGTGTAAAATCTGCATGGAAGAATTTATTGCGTTATCCTGACGATCCAGAGTTTGAAGAGCAGTTAAGTTTTGAAATGGGAGAACTTAAAAGCTTTATGCTACCAGAGAAAACATATTCTCAAATGGCCAAACAAATAATTGGACGATTTTTAACTGAAAGTGGTCTGGAGAGTGATACAACAGAAGGCACTTTGGTACGATAGTTCAAAAGGTATTTAACGAATATGCTACCCATTTTAATTAAAGGTAACAAATGAATTTTTTGACATCGAAACATATTATGAGGTTATTGCCCTTTTAAAGGATAAAAATAAAGCTTTTTAAATCAGCTTTTTATGAGATGATATTGTACCTAATTCTTCTTGTTAAATATGCAAATGAAAGGGCGTAAGAAGTTCGGTATTTAAAGGTGCGGCTCGTCGTGAACATCATTTCTCAAAACGTTAATTTTGGTGTATTCAAAGGCTCCCAACCAAAATTTGATTGGGGGTCTTTTTTTTTGACCACAGTTTCACCACGAAAAATTTCTGATCACATATTATAAGTCGATATACCACTGGGATTTTTGAGCTGTGTGTTCTTTTAGAAATATGTTATGTGTGTGTAGCATCGATGTTTGAATACAGAGTGTCCTAACCGCTCCTGAACTTCTTTTATACTGGCACCAGCTTTAAGTAAAAGCGAAGAGGGTGTATGCCGAAAACGTAAAAGAGATTTTATGAAAGCCTTTATCTTAATTAAAATATTCAGTTAAATTCGCTAAACGAATCGGAGCACCATGAACAATGTTTTAGTAAATCTTATAGCTCTTTCTTTAAAATTAATATCATCATTTCCCCTTTGCGTGCACCTGTAAAAATTAAAAGATGAATCAGTAAATAGTCACGGAAAGATAATTCTATTTTTGCTATTCGTAGAAACGTCTTAATTTCTTTCTTTTTTTGTAATTGCGTATCTCAAACTACTCTTATTCTATTATTAACTCACTTTTTTCTCCCAATAGTAACATGGTCGAGAGTTTTTTTGAATAACTTTAAGCACAGACTTGATTAGCCTGTGATCTAAGACTTCTTTATACATTTCATATCCTTTTTATTAAAGTTTCCTATATAATTCCTATACCGCTTTTCCTTTTGAACAAATCAATATCAAGACTGAAATAATTAATTTATTCTTTTTCTCTCAATATGCCTTTTATAAACACTCTATAAAATCCATTGGTTCGAAGCGGATAATGGGACCAATTTCAGCAGAAAAACGGTTGTATTTAGGGTAACTATGTAATAATTAAAGTGGATCAAAGGTGAGAAAGTCTTATAAGTTAAAAAAGATTGAGCCGCTCAATTTATTTTATTCAAACAAAATTTGCATATTTTAAAAATATATAATTAAATAAAAAATGAGCCGCTCATTATTAAATGAGCGGCTCATTTTCTATTGCTTATTCAAGGCGTTTTTTAAAGCATCATATACACCATTAATACCAGCACTAGTACCAGTAAATACAAACTTATTTTTCTCAGGAATATAGCTACCCCCATAACCTTCCCATGCTGAACTACTATGAGACCAATCGATAGTGCCTAACTTTTTAATTTCACTTTGCCAATCAAGGTTATTTTGATTATAAATCACTTCGTTTAAGTATTTACCAATCCCTTGTAACGTAGCCGCTGTACCGATAATGTACTTTTCACGATTAGAAGCATCTTCTGGTAATACTTCGAATAGTAAATTGAGGGTTTCATCAAGTGTATTGTGGTAATCATTATAAGTTTCGATGTTTAATTTGCTATCATTATCCTTATTTGCACCTGTAATGATATAGCATAACATGTTTCTTAATGTAGAAAGAACCATGATTAGATTGTTATTGCCACGAATTTGAGTTTTTTCAGTTTCGATTTTTAATCTTAATAACTGCTCGTTATTTTTAGCCAAATCTTTAGCTAATGTACTGTATAAATCACTTGAATCAAAGTTTAATGCAATTGATTTGTTAGGCTTACCAGCTAATAGATTTAAATCGTGGAATAGTTGTTGTTCGCCTTTTTGATCAATTCTAGTGAAAATTACAACTGGAATAGTCATGTTTTCTAAGATGTTAAGCTTTTCTGTAAGCTTTTCTCTTTCATTATGGTTACTTGAATTTTCGATAGCCTCTTTTAATATTGTAATGGCCAATTTAATAGCTTCAGATCGATGTTGTCCATCGTTGATAGAAAAAACAGTGCTAATATCGACATCAATAGTAGCTTCTTCTTCATTATATTCAATTTCATTTTTACACGTTACTGTAATAGCACTTAAAAATGTCATTCTTTTTTTATCAATACCATCTAAAATATACTTCGCGATTGCTTTAACGCGTGGCTTACTTAGTTTTCGTTGAACTTCTGGGAAAACCTTAAAGAAACTTTCAAGTTTATTGAAAGGAATCATTGTTACATAAGTATCCCTTCCAAATTGATTCCCCTTTGAACCTTTAAATGAAATTTTAATTGAGTTTAATACAGACATTTTATCACCTCTAAATAGTTATGTATTAAATTTATCATTATTATGGACTTATTGCAATAATATTTATTTTTTTCGATAATTTTTATAAGCCGCTCGTAAATAGTGATATTGTTTTTTGGTTATTCAGCCGCTGTATAAAATTATCTTATTTTATTATCTTTTTACATAAAAAGTTTGACAAATCATGCAACATGATGTTTAATGAATACAAATGAGCCGCTCGGCATACCTTGGGAGGTATATTAATATGATTACTGTAAAAGATAAAAATCTTACTTTGAATGAGGTAAAAGTAGTTTGTAATTTCGATAGAACTCAAGAAATCATTTCTTTCTTAGTGAAGAAAGGCTATTGGGACGACGATACCGTATGGAGATATTTAGGTGACTCCGAAAATAACTACTCCAGTATTGGGAATCAGCAAAGCCATCCGGTTTCTTCCATTGTAGAAAAAATTGTCAATGCATTTGATGCCATCATAATGAACGCTGGTAAAGAGATGGGAATTGACTTGTACAATATTCTAGATCCAGCTAAGACTAAAGAAAATATTATGAAATATATTCAAGAATGCAATAGCACTGCTTCTGATGTAAAAAGAATTAAAGAAGATATTTCGCGATTAGTTGCAATTTCTTTAACAGGGGCTAAGCATCCTGATAATCCTAATGTTACAATTGCAGACCGTGGAGAAGGACAAACACCTGATAGCTTACCAGATACTATTTTATCATTAGGTAAAAGCAATAAGATCCGAATCCCGATTGTTCAAGGAAAACATAATATGGGAGGAAGTGGCGTAGCAAAGTTTACTGAGCTACAAGTTATCATTACTCGTAAAAACCCAGCTTTAATCGATTCTACAAATCCTCGTGATAAACAGTGGGCATTTACAGTAATCAGACGTACACCCCCAACTGGTAATATGCGCAGTTCGGTAGTGGAATATTTAGCGCCAATTGCGGCAGATATTAAACCAAAGAAAGGGTCTATTTTAGGATTTGATGCAGATACTTTTCCAATTATGCCGAATGCAACGACTTTATGTGGTACAGAAGTAGAGTATGGAACATTCATTAAATTATTTGATTATGAAGTCGGCTCTCATAAGACTAGTATTCTCTTAGATAATGGCTTAGGTCATGCTATCAAAATGCGTTTACCAAAAATGACGATACCTGTTCGTTTTTGTGAATTCCGTGAATTTAGAGCACAAGGATCTAAAAATGTATTTGCAGATGGTTTATTAGACTACTTTGTTGATTCTCGTCAAGGAGATTTAGAGGAAGGTTTCCCAACTCATACTACAATGACAGTACATGGGGAAACTTTGAGCTGTTCTACCTATGTATTTAAACGAGGAACGCTTTCGAGATTTTTACGTGGTACAGGGGCCATTTTCTCTTTAAATGGGCAAACTCATGCAATGCAAGATAAGGCTATTTATTCACGTAAGCGACTTAAACTAAATGAAATTAAAGATGATACATTAACAATTGTTGATTGCTCTCATTTAACTAATGCAGCAATTGAAAAATTGTTCATGAACAGTCGTGACCGATTAGTGGAATCGCCTTTTGCTGAAGAAGTAAAGAAAGAGCTAGAAAATTATCTAGCTTATGAAGCAAGCCTTAAGCGATTAAATGAGGCTCGTATTCAAGAGATGATTAAAAATAGTATGGCTGATAATAAGCCTTTAGCAGATGCTTTAAAGAAAGTCGTTAAGAATACAGAAGTATTAAACCAGTTATTAGATTTAGGGATTGATATTCCTGATGACGAGGGTATAGGTTCTGGTAATAATGACGAGGAAGGCAATGGCTCAGAAAAATTTGTAGGAAAAGAGACTCCAACCTTCTTTAGATTTTATGGCCAGCAAGATGATCATGTCTTTAAAGGAAACAATCAAGAAGGAAAAAAATCTCGCATTAAATTCGAAACAGATGCGAATAATGATCTTTTTACGCGAGAAGGATCGGGTTGGAAAAGCCAATTATTTTTATTACAATCTGAATGGGATCTTATCTCATTAGATTACTCACTAAAGCTTAAAAACGGTAATGCTTCGCTATCATTTAATCTTCCAAGTATCTATAAGGAAAATGATGTAATAAAATGTAGATTCGATGTTAAGAGTGATGCAGCAGACGAAATTTTCAGTAATGTATTTGAGCTTACAATCGTTAAGCCTTCTGAATCAACCGGCGGGGGTGGAGGTGGTGGCAACACTACGGGAAATACTGGTGGTACAGGAGATGCTCCATCTAAAAGTAAATTAAAGCTGCCAAATATGTCGACTGTTACAAAGGAAGACTGGGAACAATATGATTTTAATGCTAAGCGTGTATTAAAGATTATTGATAGCACTAAGTCTTTAACTTTTGTGTTCAATGCAGATAACACAGTATTGAAATCAGAGGTAAGTTCTGCTCGTCAAAGCTTGAAAGACTTAACTAAAAGTAAGTTCATCTATGGAATGACGATGTTAGGGCTAGCAGCGTATTCTCTTGTAAAAGAAGATGATGAGAATTCTAATGGATTTCAATCTGTAGAAGATGTTGAAAAGATCTGTGTGGCATATGCTCCGTTTATTATTCCTACATTAAATATGTTGAATTCTATTGCCGGAGTAGAAGACTGACTAAGACTGATATAACCTATCTAAAATCATCCATTGAAACCTGCTCATTGAGAATGTGGAGAGGGATTTATTGCGGATATTGGAGCAAATGGGGGAGCAATTTAAATTATAGTAAATATTTGGTTGGCGCCCAATCCTGGGCGCCATTGATATTTCTATTGGAGATAAGAATTTTTAAAGTAGCTATACAAGGAATTTAAAAAGCCCCTGAAGACATTCGTACTTCAGAACTACATTTTCATGAGTTGTGATCATTTGCGTTATTTAAAGGCTGGATATTTAGTATATCTCTTATTAATTGGAAATTAATAGTTAACATGCTGTACAATTAGTAGTGTGACAAAAGTAGGAAAATAAAATTTTTTATATGAAGACTAGATAAGAGGATTATTAAATGAAGGGAGTACATGTAAATGAAAAAAAATGATTTTTCAAACGTCTGGAAATATCTCATTAATTATTTAAGTAACGATCAAAAAAAGGAATTTATTAAAGAGAAAGATCTAAAGATTGGGAATATGCAACCAAGATTACTTACAAATGAGAGTCAATGGAAGGTTGCCTTAAAATTATTAGAAAAAAACTGTACGCAAATAAAAATTAAAAACGCGATATCTGTTTATTTTGGCAAACATATTGTTCCAGAGCTATTAGAGGATATGGAGGATGAAAAAAAGCTCGAATATTTTGATGAATTAATGGATATGCCGATTGAAAATTTTAAAGAAGTCATCGAAGAAAATGGCTATATTTATGTTCTTATGTTTTTTGTTCTGAAAAATAATTTACAAAAAGCAAATGAGATAATAGAAAATATACAGGATGAAATGGTTAAGGAAGAAGTAAATGAGGACATTAGTAAGGATTTAAGAGAAAAATTAGAATTAGCAAAGAAGGAAAACTATAACTTAACCAAAAAGAACAAGAATTTAATTGATAAAATTGAAAAGCAAAAAGCAACCCTGCAAGAAGTAGAAAAAAAAAATAAGGAACTGTTAGATCAACAAAAAGAAATAATTAAAGAATATGATAAGGAACTTAAAATTTTAATGAAACAAATAGACGAACACAAGAATGAAATCCTTGTACTTACAACAGAAAAAGAAAACCAAGAACTTAATTTAGATATTAAACAGAAGCAGGTCTCCATGCTCGAGGTCGAGAAAAAACAATTACAAGAAGAGGTCCAAAGAATACCTGAACATATTACTCTGGAACTAAAAGAGTCATTCAAGAAAGCCTCATCCGTGAATGTACTTGTTTTTGGCGATTTACCTTTCACGACGACAAGACAGAACGAGAAATATAAATTTTCATATTTTGATGGAGATTATTCGAATTATGATTTTAATGATTCTTATGACGAATATTGGTATGTGGTTGATAAATTATCGGTGCGAGAAAAGAGACAACTTGAAAAAAATGAACATGCACAGAAGATCGACTGGGTTAAGAAAACATACTATGGTGAAATGAATAAGAAACAGAAAAGTGAGGAATTTGCATTATGATTAAAACGAACGAAACATATACAATAGGTAATTACTATATTGGGAGACTTGCAACGCAATCAGAGATGCCTAGTCAACAAGACCCTATCTTTGATAATCAAACTCGATTCAAAGTAAATATTAAGATCTTATCGGAAATACCTGAAAAAGTGGACCTAGCCCATACTAGCAATATTATAACAGGATTGGAATCACGTATTAGACCACAATATAATAGTGAAACAAATCCAGCATATGCTAAGTTGTCAAAAATAGAGAAAAGAAAGCTAATACAATCAGATTTAAGTAAGTCGCTCGTTATTTTTAAGCTTGAAAAAAGAGATCTTTATTATAATTTAATTAGTAGTTCAATAAAGAAACGAAATGAGCCTTACAATGTGGAAGAACGTTATGATACAATTCCTTATTTTAAGGTATCTTCTGTGGATAGCTTTATTGATCAATTAAAAAGAGGAGCAACTATTTCCGACTTAAGAGGGGTGATTGAAAATCGTTATTTTGATGAAGGTTTTTTCGAAAGCGATTATGTACCCCCATACATCATTATTCATGATACTGAGGATGATGTATTTGCATATGGCCCGATAAATAAAATTAAACGCGATGACAATGGAACATCATTTATATTTGCTGACCATGTTGATAAATTTAAGATGAATGACGATGATTTCTTATATAATAATTATAATAATTTGGGGGATGAAGAGTCTGATAACATAACTAAACTCACATGTTACTTTATTAATACTATTTCATCTGATAAGATTCGTGAGAAAATGAAGACACATGAGAAACAAAAAGAAGAAGTAACAGTGTTATTAAAAAGTGAGTCGAGCAAAGTGAAGGTTGTAGTTGAAAAAGAAAAAGAACAAAATCCAGCTATGCAAATGGAACAAAAAATTATGGAGCGCTTTAAAGAGAGTGCGGAAAGTAAAGGTCTATATTTTGATGATCTCGATCTTTACAATTTCCATACAGCTATGAAAACAGGAAATATGGTTATATTAGCTGGAATGAGTGGCACAGGTAAATCGAAAATTGTAGATTGTTACGGTGAGGCACTGGGGTTAAAAGAAAATGGAAGACTCTTAAAAATACCAGTTAGGCCTTTTTGGCAAGATGATAGTGATTTGCTTGGCTATTTGGACGTTTTAAATAATATTTATCGACCAGGAGACTCAGGATTAATCGACTTTCTAAAGGAAGCACAGGATAAGCCGGATGATATGTTTATTGTTTGCTTTGATGAGATGAACTTGGCTCGAGTTGAGCATTATTTTTCTCAATTCCTTTCGGTGTTGGAAAATGACGAGAATGAACGAAAAATTTTTCTTTATAATAAAGAATACGAAGGTAAACTCTATAACAGCCACCAGTACAAAAGTGCAGTGAAAATTGGCTCGAATGTTTTGTTTGTTGGTACTGTCAATTTAGATGAATCTACTTATCAATTTTCAGACAAGGTTTTGGATAGGGCAAACGTAATACATTTAAAATTAAGAGATTTCAGTGAAGTTTATAGAGATGCATTAAATTATAAAGCCACAGATGGAATTGAAACCGCTATCTATAAGAAGAATGATTACTTCGGGACAAGGCCAGATAGCTTTGGGGATAACAATTTTTTTGTGACTGAAAACGAAATTAGTTTCTTATGGGATTTACATAGAGCCTTAAAAGAAAGTAATGATAAATTGGGGATTGGTTTTCGTATAGTTAGACAAATAGATAGATACTTACAGTGCTTACCAGAAACCGGAAAGCTAACAAGAAAGATCGCCTTCGATCTACAAGTTTTACAACGTGTGTTAACTAAGGTCCGAGGTAGTGAAGAACAATTGACTAACTTAATTGGTATATATGATCAATCTTCAAAAGAGCCTCGTAATAGCCAGCTCATAGAAATGTTTAATAAGAATACGTTATTATCTGACTTCACAGAATCTCGATTGAAAGTAAGTTCATTAGCGAAGGAGTTAAGCGTGTATGGACACACCCTTTAAGATCATTTTACATGAAAAAATGGGTGGCTATGGAACTCCAACATATAGACAAATAGATGCTACAAGTTTTTTCCAAGAAGATATATTTTTTGGGGATCTGAATGAAACAAACATGATCTCTATAACTGAAAACAAAGATATCCTCATGGATTTTGATGCTGGTGGCGTTGGGGCTAGATTATATATGGATACACTTGATTATTATCAGAGTAGTATATGTGAAGAAGACGAAAGCGGAAATATATTTATTTCAGAATCAAATGAAAGGATTACACTATTCCAAAACAAATATGACCATGAAAATAATATCAGTCATTACCCTTTTGTTCCGGGTAGTTACCGCATACATGTACGGATAGGAAATAAAGTTTATTATGCTTATCTAAATGTTGAACCGAAGCAGTTATCAAAAAAAGACTTAAATGACTTGAGAGCCGAAGTTGAAGAAATGATAGAGAATCTGGCACACGATCTTATTAAACATGAATCAGCATCACTAGATAAAGTCAATCCGGATAATGATGTTTCTGTGGCAAACCAAATACTAAGACTGATGCAAGATTCGGGTAAACTAATGGGCCTTATTGAAGAAATAAAGAATTCCCCAAGATCTAAAATTGCTAAAATTTATCATATGGAAGAGCCATCCAAGGTTCGTATTATTGATCAGGAGACAATTAAACATCGCTTAAAGCATCCAGATACACAAGAGCGGATGTATGTACCCAAACGCTTAATTACGCATGATTTACCTGAGAACCAAGTAATCATCAAAGCTGTTCAGTTCTTTTTGAAGATTGGTAAAAATGCAATCGATTATTTAAATAGTATAATTCCTTATGTTGAAAAGGGAAGGGAATCTATGCTAGTACCTGACAGGGGAAATTTCCATTACTATCAAGGGCGCAACCAAAATGACAATATTGTTAAACGACAAACACTTCAATTGGATGAATTACTTTTTCAAGTTAAAACCATGAAAAAAATCGTAAATAGCTGTACCCTTTTTCTAAAGAGTGACTGGGTAAAAGAAGTTTTGGTTCATACATCAAATACACCCAGCCTATACTTAGATGTTAGGTATCGTAACCTTTTTCAGTTATATCTTGAGTTGAAAAATCTAAAGAAGCAGATCAAGCTAGATTCAAATTATGCCTTTTTTTGGAAAAGGACAGATCTTATTTATGAAATGTGGGGATTTATACGTTTAATCAAAGCTCTACAGACCAAAACGGTTGGTTTTGTCCCAATAAAAGGATGGATATATGGCAATAGTGAATTAAGAGAAAATTGGGTTGTCCCTTTTTTACAAGAAGGGACGACAATTAAATTTGTACATCCAGATAAAAACCAATTTCTGAATCTTGTTTACGATAAACCAATACCGAAATACAAAAAAGACACAACATACTATAATCCACTTTATACCGAATTTCCTAATAATCGTCCTGATGCTCGAATCGATGTATATGTGGATGACATGTATAAAGCTAGTTTTGTCATTGACTTTAAATATAGGCCCGCACAAGCAATTGGATCGGTGTTAAGTTATGTTAATGATCGTAAGGTTTATCAACAATTATTACATTATAAGAAATTTGATAGTCCTTTCGTTAACCAAAAAAGTGATTTTAAGGTTACAGAAAAGCGATCTTCTTTGATGTGGGAACCAGTTCAACAAGTGTGGGTTATGTACCCTAACTTCCAAGAAGAGACAAGCGGCAGAGTAAAAGTTGATGACTGGTTGACTAGAATCCCTTACAGCCCAAGGGAGGACTTTAGTAAGTTGGAAAAGGTTTTATCGGATGCTTTAAGTATATTTGAATAGAACTCAATTTGAGCGCGTTTTTAAGAATAAAATAGATCATTAGGTGAGTAACCCTGTTACGGTAGTGTTGTCCAGAGCGACCCAAAAGTGGGGATGGAGAACGCAACGCATAACCTAAAGGAAAACGAAAGATGGATAGGACAAGCCGTTCAGCTCAAGTGAGATGTAATTCTGTTTCCGGAATTGAATGCAACGGGTTATGTATTCGAAAGTCTGAAGGAAGTATACGAACATGCGAATCATGCAAAGGACGCTCTTGAACTATGGGAAAGTCTTGCAAAAAAACACGACGTATACATAGCAGGTTCCTATGGTGAAAGGGATGTAGAAAGGCTTTATGACTCAAGCATTCTGTATGGACCAAAAGGTGAAGTGGGGAAATACCGCAAAACGCACCTTTGGAACAGGGAAAATCAATATTTCGAAAAGGGTAACCTGGATTATCCTGTGTTTGAGGCGGAAATACGAAAAATCGGAATGTTGATTTGCTGGGACACTTGGTTCCCTGAGACATTCAGGATCTTGGGAATGCAGGGGGCAGATTTGATTCTCACTCTTAACAACTGGGAATATACACGCCTGGTCCCCTGTTTGATGACAGTGGAAGGTGAATGGCCCTTTACCATACAATGTGCGCTGCCCAGGCAAACGGATTGTTTATTGCAGCATACAACCGTGTCGGGACGGAACGTGGGGTGACGTTTCTTGGAAACTCTGCGATTGTCGGGCCGAATGGTTGAGGGAAATTCGTAGTGCAGCTAAAGAAGGGGAAGTTCTCCTGATAGAAACGATCGACCTCTCGTTATCCAGGGAAAAGCATTGGACTCCTTTCAACAGTATTCTTGATGACAGAAGAACGGACCTATATGACAAATGGCTCGGATATAATGGGTAGACTGAATGTCCTTCATTGATAATGAAAATTATTAATCTGGATTTCTTTTGTAGGTCTAAAATCAATTCGAAGTTTTGGAAAGTCCCCGGCTAAGGGATTTTAATAAATTAAGTTGGTGTTGTAAGAACAAAGGTGCAGATTTCCTTATTCCTTAATGACTTCTTCCAAACCGGTAAACCCTTTAATGAAAGGGCTAGGTATCCTCTATAAATAAATTAAAGAACGTAAGAAATATGGTCCTAAAAGATTAGATACTGTAGCCATGAAGCTGGTTTAAGTTTTAACAAGTAACAAAATAGGACTGGTATAAAGTAAAAGTCTATAAATCAAACCACCATAGCTTGAAAAAGAGGGTAACAAAAGGGTAACATAACCCTGTGTTACCCCATTAATTATCGTTAAAGATGTTACATTACCAAGTTTAAGAAAACGTTTGTATGGCGCGGGTTAAATAACTTTTGTAAACTCATGTTAAACATATTACAAAGTGGTGGACTTATGGGCGGCATGATGTAATTTAACCACTCTCTTTTGAGAAATGGTTAAGTGCATTTACCGACCAAACTGTGAAGCAGTCATGTAAATAATTTATATCAATAGCAAAAACCACTTCCTATAAAAATTAGGGAGTGGTTTTTTTGCAACTTGGAGAAAGTGCTTGAGTTCCCGTTTTTCTAAATAATTAGGTAAATCTTTTCTCCCTTCTAATTCTTCGATTGTCTTCTGCAGTTTGTGAACATGAGTGAATTCTGTCGGATCTTTCTTTAAAACTTCCAATTCTACAGTTTTTCTAAAAAACATTTTTCCAGTACGGTGAACTCCATCAATTGTGTTTTGGATATATCTATCCTCTTTTCTTTAAATCATTTAAAGCGTTTTGGTAATTCAGTTGAAGCTGGTTCAAAACGAAATACTTCAGCCTCCTCTGGCCGGTCTCTCGGACATCATATTCAACTGTAATAAGGCTAACTAGGCTACTCCGTGTCGAGCATTTGGAGGTTAGTCGATTCCACCAGTTTCATCTCTCTTTGGAACTATTTTGCATATTTTCCAGCCGGAGTGGGCAAATTTTATCAGTAAGACTTTGATGGAAAATGCTATTTTGGGGGATATATAAGTGATTTATAATAAAGAGCAGTTAAGAGAAGAAGCGCATAAAGCAGCGTTAAGACACGATCCTTTCATAAGCCGAAAGCCATCTGCCCGCTTTTTACAGTCTAATGAATCAGACTTAGAGAAATTGCGCGGCTTTGTTAACGACTTAAGAGATAATCGTTCTTCCTGTTCACAGCCGGCTGAAGAATGGTTACTAGATAATGCGGAATTTTTGGAAGAACAGGTCCTTGTAGTAAACCAAGGTTTAACGAAAGGGTTTGTTAACTCTTTACCCCACCTAAAAAAAACGGGGGATTCCAGAGTATTTTCTATTTGTACAGACTACCTTCAATTTAACGACGGGCATTTGGAAATGGATTCATTTATTTCCTATCTCCAGTCATATCAAGAAGTTTCCCTATTGAAAATGGCTGAAGTTTGGGCGATGCCGCTTATTATGAGGGTGGCTTTGATTCGTCGTCTGGCCGAAATCATGGATACAGTCAAGGAAAGACGCGATGTTTGTTCGTTGGTTGAGAAGTTACTTTCCGGTATCAAGGCATCGGAGATCACTCCAGAAAAACTGAAGCAAGTATTAGAGGAAGCTGGGCAAGAAATGCCTCTTTCTGGACTGATGATTGTCCATTTGGTAAAACATCTGCGCGAACGTGCTGATTATACAGCAACAGTAGGAGAATGGCTCATTTGCAAATTGGAGAATGGACCAGAGAGCCTTGATCACATATTGTCATATGAATTTCAGCTCCAAGCAGCCTTTCAAGTGACAACAGGTAACCTAATCACAAGTATGCGTAAGCTTTCTCGCTGGGATTGGAATGAAACCTTTGAGCAAATTAGCATGGTTGAACAATCGCTGCGGAAAGAGAGGACAGGCTTTTATTCGCAATTGGATTTCTCTAGTCGTGACACTCTCCGAAAGAGGGTCGAGCAGCTAGCGAGACGTTTAAATCTGCCTGAAAACCTTGTGGCAGCACAGGCAGTGGAGCTCGCGGATAAATATGGAGAGGAACCATCTGTTGAGGTATCACAAAAAGGGGAAAATAGTGAAGAATTAGCAGAAAAATACGGAAAGGAGCTTCACGAGAGAAATAGCACGGAGAGAAATCGTCCATTATTTGTTGCATATTACTTATTAGATCCCAATGGCATTATGCAATTGAGACAAGCGTTAAAGATGTGCGGTAAACCACGAACTCTCCCTGAAACAGGGTTAATGCGCCGTGCAACTGGAACGTATTTTAATATGTTAGCAGTATGCTTCGTTGTTTTCTTGCTTGGCTTTTCAATCTGGATAGGTTGGGATGAACTTTTTTCACCAATTCAATGGCTTGCTATCCTAGGAATCCTCTTGTTCCCGGTGACAGAGTGGGCGGTTACTTCAGCTCATTGGTTCATTGAACGTGTCAAAGGTCCAGTCCCGTTATTGCGATTTGATTTTTCAAAAGGAATTTCAGCTGATGCGAAAACGATGGTTGTGATTCCAGTCATCTGGTCATCAATAGCAGAAGTGAAGGAGTTGGCAGAACGGCTTGAATTGCATTATTTGGCGAACCGGGATTCCAATCTCCACTTTGGGTTATTGGGCGACTTCAAGGATGCGGAGACAGAGTCTCTCGAACAGGATGAAGTCATTTTAACAGCAGCCAAACGAGAAATTGAACAATTGCGAAATACCTACTCCAACACAAACTTTCATCTCTTTCAGCGAAAGCGGAAATGGATCCCGTCTGAGGGTGTATGGATGGGATGGGAGAGAAAGCGAGGAAAGCTAGTCGAATTTGTGGAGTTTCTAAAAGGGAGAGAGGATACCAGCTTCGCTTTTTTCGAGGCAGATTTGAGTTTACTTCAGGATGTTCGTTATATCATTACTCTCGATTCTGATACGCAGCTTCCACTTGAAAGTGCACAGCGAATGATCGGTACGCTGCATCTACCATATAATCAGCCGGTTCTAAATGATACGAAGACGAGAGTGATAGAGGGCTACGGTGTGCTTCAACCAAGACTCAGTATGAGTCATCAGGCCTCAATGAGTTCGCGTTTTTCCAGTCTTTGGTCAACAAATCCAGGGTTTGATCCATATGCGTTTGCTGTTTCTGATCCGTATCAAGATGCGCTCGGTCAGGGGATTTTCACTGGAAAAGGAATATTTGAAGTCGATACGTTTTATCAAGTGCTATGTGAACGGATTCCGGACAACCGGGTGTTGAGTCATGATTTACTTGAAGGCGGTTTCCTGCGCGCAGGCCTACTTTCAGATATCGAATTAATTGACCATTATCCGTCGAAGTTTATTGTCTTTCAAAAGCGGCAGCATCGCTGGGTAAGAGGAGATTGGCAGCTATTACTATGGTTACTGCCAAGATTGTATAACCGAAGAGGTGAACTGATGCCAGTCGATTTGTCTGTGCTGACTCGGTGGCAGATCATTGATAATATGCGGCGGAGTCTATTGTCTACGACACTATTTGTCACCCTTCTTTTAGCAGTCACGATCCTTCCGGGTTCACCTTTACGCTGGATAGCTTTTGTGGCTGCAACATGGTTCTTGCCGGTTCTTCGCCAGATTGTCACCGTTCAGACCGGTTTAATGAATCTGCGTAGTATTTTGAACACGACGGTTCAAGTCTTGTTGGGGATTGTTATCCTGCCGTTTCAAATTGTCCTTTTGCTTGATGCAATTGGTAGAACGTTGTACCGTTTATTATTTTCAAAAAAACGATTGCTCGAATGGGTATCATCAGATGAAGAGAATCGCAAGAGCAATCAGAAGGATGCTCCCTTGTTACAAGGCATGGCGGGAGGTTATGTTCTTTGTATTTTGTTTTTGGCGGCAACATTATTTAATGAAAATATCGTGGTGCAAATCATTGGGCTTACATTGAGTGTGATGTGGATGTGTGCTCCATTCGTGATTAGCTGGCTCGATCAGCCGTCTCCACAGGATCGTATTACTTTTTCGGAAGATGAGATGGAAGAACTGACGAACCTGGCTCAGCAAATATGGTCTTTTTATGAAGATTATGTTACCGAAAAAGAGAACTGGCTACCTCCTGACAATGTGCAAATGGAACCGCCGAACGGGGTGGCGCATCGCACCTCTCCTACCAACATCGGGATGTATCTTACCTGTGCTTTAGCAGCGAGGGATTTTTCGTTTATTGATACCCCTGGATTAATTTTGCGGTTGGAGAGGACATTGGAGACGCTTGAGCGGATGGAAAAGTGGGAAGGGCATTTTTACAATTGGTATGACACTGAGACACTGAACCCGTTATCGCCAAGGTATGTATCAACAGTTGATTCAGGAAATTTAGTTGGCTGTCTAATTACAGTAAAAGAAGGCTTAGCCGAGTGGCTAGAAGCCTTTGATAAAAAGGAAAATCCAACTTACCACTTTCATAACGATGAAACGATGAAAATTGCTTTTTCCGAAGAAATCACACCGGATTTCTCGAGAAGACGAAATGGTAAGAAGGTAAGTGTTAATTGGCGGGATAGGGGTCAAATGTTGCTTAAACGTTTAGAAGAATTGATTGAAGAAACTAATTTCCAGCCTTTATTTGATCACAGAGCCAAGTTATTTTCCTTAGGATACCATGCTGATCGTAATACACGGGATGAGGTGCTTTATGATTTAATGGCGTCTGAGGCAAGAATTGCAAGCTTTGTCGCGATTGCGCTTGGTCAAGTGTCGGTATCCCACTGGCATGTACTTGGAAGAACGATGACCAGAGTTGGGAAACGACCCGTCCTCTTGTCCTGGTCTGGTACGATGTTTGAATATTTAATGCCATGGCTGTTAATGAGGACGTATCGAAAAACATTGTGGGAAAATACGTATGCGGCGGTTGTTGATCGCCAAATTCAATACGCACACCAGCGAGGAGTGCCATTCGGGATCTCTGAGTCAGGCTATTATGCGTTTGATTATCAAATGAATTACCAGTATCGGGCCTTCGGTGTTCCGGGTCTCGGATTTAAACGGGGACTTGAACAAGACTTGGTTATCGCACCTTACGCTACGATCATGGCTCTCCCATTTGCAAAGGATCAGGCTTTGGATGCTTTGAAAAAAATAGAGCAGTTAAATGGTCGAGGAAAATATGGCTTTTATGAAGCAATGGATTTTACGCAAGAACGGCTGCCTAATGATAAGCAGCATAAGGTGATTCAAAGTTTTATGGCCCATCATCAAGGTATGAGCTTACTAACCCTGGCGAACCTATTACTGCCAAAAACAATGGTGGAGAGATTCCATCGTAATAAACAAATTCGGTCAGCAGAATTGCTCTTACAAGAACGAATTCCGAAAACGCCTAAGTATATTAAGCATCCAGCTTTGGGTCGAGTGCACAAGCAAAATTCAAAAAGCGCTCAGGATGCTGCAAAAATAAGAGAATATATTTCACCTGACACAAGGGTTCCTGAGGTCAGCGTTCTTTCAAATGGTTCGTTCACAACAGTCGTAACGAATACCGGCAGTGGTTTTAGCCAGTATAAAGGTTTATTGGTCTCTAGATGGCGCGAAGACCCGGTAATGGATCCATGGGGGAACTATGTTTATATTAGGGATATCTCCGAAGATAAACTATGGTCACCGTCGTACCAACCATGCCGAGTGGAATCTTCTGAACAACGCGTACAATTTGGGTTAGATCGTGCAACATTTATGCGGGTGGATGGAGACGTTAAGACAAGTATGGAGATTGTCGTTTCATCAGAGATGAATGCGGAGCTGCGTAGAATAACTTTGACAAATAGCGGTGAAGAAGCAAAAGTTTTGGAGGTTACTACTTTTGTTGAGTTAGCTTTGTCCAACCCAATAGCAGATGTTGCCCATACTGCATTTAGCAAGCTTTTTATTCGGACTGCTTTCGATGCTGAATCAGGCTGCCTTGTTGCTGGTCGAAGACCGCGTGAAGCGAAGGACCAGACACTTTGGTCAGCGCATTCACTCTTGGTTGACGGTGATACTCTTGGATCGGTTGAATTTGAAACAGACCGTTCTAGCTTTATTGGCCGGGGCTATCGACTATCCGATCCCCAAGGAATCCGGACTCGCCTTCGTGGTAAGGTTGGTTCGGTGGCCGATCCGGCCTTTGTGATGAGAAGGCGCATCTGCATTGAACCTGGTAAGCAAATTCAATTAGTTGCTGTTACTTCGGTTAGTGAGACAAAGGAAGATGCGATCGAAATTGTGCGTAAGTTTGCTCCTGATCAAGCAGTGGAACGTGCGTTTCAATTATCATGGAACCGAGGACAGATTGAGATTCGTAATCTGCATTTAACGAATCAAGAGGCAACTGATTTTCAAAGGCTGGCAGGTTACATTTTATATACTTCTCCGTTCAAGAAGGACCGAGGGAAAAGTATTTTAATTAATACAAAAGGTCAGTCTGGACTTTGGAGTTTTGGGGTATCTGGGGATCGACCGATCGTCCTCTTACGAATTGAAGACCGCAGCCAAATGCCGTTCGTTGTTAAAATGTTAACAGGTCATGAATACATAAGGCGACTTGGTCTTTTATTCGACCTTGTTCTCCTTAACGAGTCGGAGGAAGGCTATTATCAACACTTGCAAGAAGCACTTCAGCAGGTGGCAGAACATGGAGTTGATCGTTTTGGTGTAGGTTTGTCCGGTGTATATGTTATTGCCTCAAATCAATTGTCTGCGGAGGACAAAGCATTGTTGATGGCAGTAGCTCGTGTCGAGCTCCGCGCTGGCGGAGCTAGTTTAGCGACACAAATGCGATTGCCTAAGGGTGAAATGGAAAATGGGATGCATAAGATTGGAACGCCAAATGGGCTGCTTAAGGATGAAACGGAGAATGGGATGCCGGAACAACTGATTCCGGTGACTTCTGCTAAAAATAAGATTGTTTTTTCTGGGCAAACAATACAAGAGGAAACGAAAGAATGGTTATTTTTTAACGGTTGGGGCGGGTTTTCCCCCGATGGAAAAGAGTACCGGATCATGATCAAAAATGGAAATCATTTGCCAGCGCCGTGGATTAATGTCCTGGCCAATCCTCGTTTTGGCTCTCTCATTTCCGAGATGGGATCGGGTTATACGTGGTGGCGGAACAGCCGTGAATGCAAGCTAACGCCATGGTCCAATGATCCCGTCCTTGATCCACCGACGGAAACAGCTTATTTAAGAGATGAAGAAAGTGGTAAGGTGTGGTCCGCCGCACCATCAGCAGTCCATTCAAACGAGCCATATAAAATAACGCATGGCAAAGGATTTACAAAGTTTGATCACGAAAGAAACGGCATTAAACACGAAATGCTGGTATACGTACCATTAGAAGATCCTGTGAAAATCATCAGGTTGAAGCTGCAAAACAAGACTTCGGAACAAAGGCACATTTCTTTGACCTATTATGCCGAATGGGTTTTAGGGGTACAGCGACAAGCGAATGCACCGTTTATTGTGACCGATTGGGTTGAGTCTGAGCGGGTCATGATAGCAAAAAACACGTATCAAGAAACCTTCCGGGATGCAACCGTATTTTTAGGGATTTATCCGCAGCGGGGTGCTGTTACAGGTTCCGGTGAAGTGAAAGATTCCGGTATAGCAGCTTGGCAAGATTCAAGTGGAGCACCGGGGGAAATTCCAGGTTCTGATGCAGCAAAGGAACAGGATTCTATTACTGCTCCTGACCAAGTTCGAGGATCTGTTTCTGCTTCTGACCATTCATATGATCTTACTTGGACGGCGGACCGCAACGAATTTATTGGACGAAATGGAAGCATGGAACATCCAGCGGCAATGGGACGCGTTGGTTTATCGTGTCGGACAGGCACGCATTACGAATCTTGTGGTGCGATTCAGACTAAGCTTACGCTAAAGCCAGGTGAAGAACAGGTTGTCTATATTTTGTTAGGCTGTGACGACTCTAAAGAGAGAGTCTTACAATTAGCCAGGAAATACAGCCAATCTTCAGCTTGTGAGCAAGCGATGGATGAGGTTATTGCTTTTTGGGACCATCATTTAGGCCAAATACAAGTGTCAACCCCGTCGAAGGAAACAGATTTTTTGTTGAACGGGTGGTTATTATATCAATCGCTTGCATGTCGAATATGGGCAAGAACTGCTTTTTATCAAGCTGGAGGAGCATTTGGCTTTCGCGATCAATTGCAGGATTCGCTCGCACTCCTGCATACGATGCCGGAAAAAACAAGAGAACAAATTGTGCTCCACGCGTCCCACCAATATATAGAAGGGGATGTGCAGCATTGGTGGCATGAAGAAACTGAACGTGGTATCCGCACGACGTTTTCTGATGATTTATTATGGATGCCGTATGTGGTTTCACGGTACATCGAGCATTCGGGTGATCGAACGGTTTTGGACGAAGTCGCACCGTTTCTAATTAGTGAACCGCTTGCTGAGGGTGAACACGAACGCTATGAGCCGACCGTACGCTCTTCAGAAACGGGCACGGTTTATGAGCATTGCCTGAGAGCGATCGATCGGGCTTTGAGCCGGATTGGCGAGCATGGTTTGCCATTAATCGGAGTGGGGGATTGGAATGATGGCATGAATCAGGTTGGGGTGAAAGGACGAGGCGAAAGCGTGTGGCTCGGCTGGTTTATTTGTGACGTGTTGAACCGGTTTGCCGAGCTTTGCGGATTGCGTGGCGATTCCGAACGGGTGGAAGCATTCCAGAAAATGCGCCAGCAGTTAACAGACTCTCTCAACGAGCAGGGCTGGGATGGTCAGTGGTACCGACGTGCTTTTACCGATGCAGGACAATGGCTCGGCTCAATTCAAAATGAGGAGTGCCGGATCGACGCGATTGCTCAATCATGGTCCGTAATCTCAGGGGCAGCACCAATGGATCGTGCTGTTCAGGCAATGAACTCGTTCGACAGGGAGCTGGTAGAGCGGGATCTTGCTGTTGTCCGGCTGTTGACTCCAGCTTTCGATCAGACCGAACCAAGCCCTGGATATATACAAGGTTATCCGCCTGGAATCAGGGAGAACGGTGCCCAGTATACTCATGGAGTTATTTGGGGCATCATCGCTTGGTGTCAGCTTGGTAATGGTGATAAAGCAATGGAGATGTTTACGATGCTTAATCCGATGACGCATACTCGAACCGACCATGAAGTAAGAAGGTATACGGGTGAACCATACGCAATTGCCGCCGATGTGTATACGGCAGAACCGAATCAGGGACATTCAGGATGGACATGGTATACGGGTGCATCAGGTTGGTTTTATCAGGCCGGAATTGAGTGGATACTTGGGATTCGGCGACGAGAAACTCGTCTTTATCTTAATCCTCGTATTCCAAGTGAATGGCCAGGATTTTCGATTACGTACCGATTTGGTAATACTCGTTACCACATTAATGTTAAAAATGGTTCTGGTGGTAATGAATGTGGGTTGACAGTTGACGGGGTGCAAATTCCGATTTCTGAAGAGGAAAAGTCTACAGGACCATTTGTGGAACTACGGGATGACGGGCTCGACCATCATGTGGGATTGAGAATTTAGTAAATAAAAAGGCGTGAACTGAACTTACCTAGCGATATGAGACACATATAAAACACCCTTTAGGCTGCCATAACTCCGAATTCTTTTGGATAAAAGAACGTAAAAAATATGGTCTTAAAGGCACTCGTCGTACAGCTCTTCTCAAAACGTTAATTTTACGTTTCATACTCTCAACCAATTTGGTTGGGGGTCTTTTTTATGCTTAAAAAAGCTTTTGATTTCATGGAAATATTTTTGAGCACATCTGACTACAAATCATAGCTCAATGTACCATTGAAATTTTACATATAAAAGTTTTTTATATGTGATTATAATTTTATATCATTTTATTTATTTCAATTATTGCATTATTCTTAGTCATATAAATACTTCTCTAATGAGAAACAGAATCATGGGGGATATTGTGCATGGAAATACAGAAAACCCAACAAAAACTTTTGTCGATACTTTCATGGTCCAAATCTTGGCTATAAAATGGAAAGTTCGGGTTAATGCAAACGGTTCGATAAAACATTTTTTTGTAAAAGCTTATTCGATAAGACGGTAGAACGCGTGAAAATGTCCTTCGCTGTAATGTGGTTTTACAAAAGCTGTGGTAGCAGTGTTAAAGCAATTTCTGCATTTGAATGCCGAATTTAAGGGGATGAACTGGAGGTGAAGAAGTTTTATGATATCAGAATTGCCATGGCGGCACCGGAAGGATTACTAGTACCAGTTGTGATGCGAATCAGAAAATTTTTGTCACAAACGGTGGAGTCTTTAGTTCCTTAATATCAACGCGGATCTTAAAAAGCCTGCAAGGGGGGATTCTCGGTATGATTAAAATCAAAGATGTATATTGCCCTTTCCTACGATCACTGGATTGGGATGGAAAAAGAAGTCGTTAGTTTCTTGGCACTGTCAACCAGTTATTTGTAAGATCCAGAAACTTAATTATTAGAAGACTAAGAGCTTTATAGTGTGGCTCAATTAAAGCTATTTCGTAGAAGATGGTGCCAGTAGTTCAAATAGGGGAGAATATTATGGAAGCAAAATATTGTAAAGAATCACGAGTTATACGAACAAGTCGTGTATTTCCAAATGACGTAAACAATCACCATACATTATTTGGAGGAAAATTAATGAGTGATGTGGACCAGGTAGCTTCTATTTCTGCGGCTCGCCATAGTCGCAGGGAATGTGTAACTGCTTCAACCGATTCAGTTGACTTCTTATATCCTGTTCGTACAACAGATTCGGTCTGTTTTGAATCATATGTGACATGGACAGGGACATCGTCTATGGAGATTTTTGTGAAAATTATTGCTGAAGATTTAAAAAGTGGTAAACGTACAATTGCAGCAACAGCTCTATTAACATTTGTCGCACTTGATCAACATAAACGTCCAACACATGTTCCACAGGTTATTCCGGAAACAGAAGAAGAGAAAAAATTGCATGAGACCGCACCAGAGCGAGCAATAATGCGGAAAGAAAGAAAACAAAAGAGCAAAAAATTAGCTGCTTTTTTAACAACAAATTATCCTTAAGGTCAACAGAGCTTATATTAATTTATGGCGTATCAGGTCAAAACATGTAAGCCCTGTTATTTTGTTAACGAATAGTATATTTTTCTCTTCTTATAACAGAAAAACTCCACTAAACAACGGTTCAGTGAAGTTTTTCCGTCATTGAGACTATGCAATGACTCTCTCAAGTATATCAATGTCTAACCTCTTTCTATCCAATAAGGATCCATCTGCTGCCTCCCCGGCCACTTCCCCTAAGCCCTCATCTTCGATGATTTGAGCCAGCATCGAACGAACGGCTTCATCATCATCTATTATATGAAAAAGGAACAAATCACCCTTTCTCCATTAAATGATTGGTCGATAAGCGGATAGTGAAAATGGACCCTATTCCTTCTAATCTATTCTGCACTGTAATATCACCTTCAAGTTGTTCAACTATCTCTTTTACAAAGGATAATCCCATTCCCGTTGATGGATTTCCGGAATAATCATATTTAGTGGTAAACCCGGGCTTGAAAATTAAATTTTTATTTTTCTGGATAACACCAGGGCCATTATCTTTGATCTGGAATTTAACCAAATGGTTTTCCCTTTCAATACTAATGGTAATCTTGCCCGTATTATCGATGGCTTCTACGGCGTTAGTGACAATATTATTGATAATCGATAAAAGGGTAAAAACATGGTAAGGAGGATGAGCTCCTGTAATGGAATATTCAACTTGAATATTTTTTCCAAGGATACTGGCATATTTTTCATTTGTTCGTTTGATAATGGAAACAAGTTCAACCAGGTTCATATAATCTGTAAAACTTTCATCAGAAATAAGTTTTGAAAGTCCCGCATAAATACGTTGGTTATCCTTTTTTATTTCATGGACTTCTCCGGCTATTGTCAATGCCTGCCTGCCGAGGTCCTCGACTGTATGGGCAGTCGTCCCTTCGTTTTGCAAAACATTTAAGCATTTGTATAGATCATATGATTTTTTTGTGATGTTTTCAGCATCTAGCAATGTTTTTTTTAAATGAATTGATTCCTCGTATAAATTGGAAATGAGCATGAGCATATGCTCATTTTGTTTTCTTATTTGTTTTTCCCTTGCCTGTGACTCATACAACTTCATGATCGTGAAAAAGCTGACAACCAGAAAGCTATGTGAAATCGCCATAATCAGAATTTCGCTAAGTGCTGCCAATTTAATCGTTGTTCCCAATACGAAATATTGCATCATTATCTCTGTCAAATCCGACAATATTTCGATGGTGATGCCAATCAATCCAATTAAAATAGGACGGTGATAAAATCGGTTTACTTTTGCCAAATAAAAGAAACAAGCATAGGCAAAATAAAAGAAAAAACTAGGAAAATTAGCTTCAAAAGAGGAAGTCAAATTCATATTACCTTGGTTGATGAATTCAAGTAAAATACGAAAGACCACAACTTGTATAGCTGTCAATAAACCAGACAAAATAGCGGGAATTTTTCGGAACAATAACAAAAAGAATAAAAATATTGGTACACCAAAACTGACCCGGAACGTTTCATTAATCGGATAGAAATTTAATTCACCCGCCAAAGGGACTGTTATCATCATCAAAACGAGAATGAATAGTTCTTTTTTTACTAAAGGACTGATGTTCAAGCAGATCACTTCCTCATTTTTCTGAAAATTAGTATACAGATAGATTGGCCACAATACAATGCAAACATTATTATTAGATACTCCAATTTTGTTTGAATAAAAAATTAAACGAAAGATAAAAAATTATCTGTAGGTTTTTGTTATCTTTTGTAGTTCTAATTATAAAATCAACAATATCATTCTATCAGAAAATAGAAAGCGTTTTCTTTTGAGTGTGAAATGTTTTCCCTAAAAAAGAATTTAGAAAGAGAGGGTTGGAAGAGTTGATTCACAAGGTTAAAAAAAAGGAAAGAGATCAAATTGGGAACCAAAGGCAGGATTGGTTGGATGAATGGGTGGCTCATTATCGTTCCTATGGTACAGAAGGACGATGTGCAAGCTACATTCCTGCTTTGGGAAAGGCAAACCCGTCACAGTTAGGTATTTGTATCGTAGGATCAAATGGACTAGTCGTCAAGTCGGGTGATTGGCAAGTCCCTTTCACATTGCAGAGTATCTCAAAAGTGATCAGCTTTATAGCGGCATGTGTAAGTCGCGGAATTCCTTATGTGTTAGATCGGGTCGATGTGGAACCTACTGGAGATGCCTTTAACTCCATTATCCGCCTTGAAATGCATAAACCAGGTAAGCCGTTTAATCCCATGATCAATGCAGGAGCAATTACCATCGCATCACTGCTTCCGGGAGAATCGTCAAAAAGTAAATTGGAGTTTCTTTACAAATTTATCGAAAAAATGATAGGGAAACGTCCGAACATCAATGCGGAGGTTTTTCAGTCAGAATGGCAGACTGCCAATCGAAATAGAGCAATAGCCTATTATTTAAAAGAGACGGGTTTTTTAGAATCAGAGGTGGAAGAAGCTTTAGAAGTTTATCTGAAGGTGTGTTCCTTAGAAGTAAATACGGAAGATATAGCCCTGATTGGAATGATTCTTGCTCATGATGGATATCACCCAATACAAAAACAACAAATACTGCCTGTTGAAGTGGCCAGACTTTCCAAAGCCTTAATGCTTACCTGTGGAATGTACAATGCTTCAGGCAAATTTGCCGCCTTTGTCGGAGTGCCAGCCAAAAGCGGGGTATCGGGAGGTATTTTAGCAACAGTTCCCCCAAGTATGAAAAGAGAACGGCCTTTTCAAGATGGATGTGGAATTGGTATTTATGGACCAGCTATTGATCAGTATGGCAATAGCCTGACGGGTGTTAAGCTATTGAAACATCTATCGCAAGAATGGGATCTGTGTATTTTCTAAAAACATCTTATAAGAAAAGAAAGAGTATCAATAGATGTTGTCATCGAAGGATGGGAACTTTTACGTTAACGATGGTAGGAATGGGTGAAAAGTTTGGTGGAATACGATTGTCCAAGGAAGATTTCATTGGACATTTGAAAAATCCATACGAAACTAAGAAAACGTTGCAATAAAACTTTTATTCTTGAAATTATGGGGTGATATTAATGGCATTAACAAATACTGTAGAAAACTTAGCCGAAGAACAGAAAAAAGAAAAGGAATCTCTAGATTTATTTCTTTCTACACAAACGGTCATAAAAGAGGCGTTGGATAAATTAGGTTATTCAAATAATGAATTTGAATTATTCAAAGAACCTATCCGAATGCTCACTGTCCGCATACCTGTAAAAATGGATGATGGTTCGGTCAAAGTGTTTACCGGTTTTCGTTCCCAACATAATGATGCAGTAGGTCCGACAAAAGGAGGCGTACGCTTTCACCCAGAAGTGAACGAAGAAGAGGTAAAAGCCTTGTCTATTTGGATGAGTTTAAAGTGCGGCATTGCGAACCTCCCTTTCGGAGGTGGAAAAGGCGGCATTAAGTGTGACCCGAGAATAATGTCGTTTGCAGAACTGGAAAGATTGAGTCGTGGTTATGTTCGTGCCATCAGCCAAATTGTTGGGCCTACAAAAGATATACCGGCACCCGATGTATATACGAACTCTCAAATCATGGCTTGGATGATGGATGAGTATAGCCGCCTTCGTGAATTCGATTCTCCAGGATTCATTACGGGCAAGCCCCTTGTTTTAGGGGGGTCAAATGGACGTGAAACGGCAACAGCCCGGGGTGTAACCATCTGTATTGAAGAAGCGGTAAAGAAAAAAAACATTGAATTGCAAGGTGCCCGCATAGTGATTCAAGGTTTTGGGAATGCAGGAAGCTTTTTGGCCAAATTCATGCATGATGCTGGAGCAAAAGTGATTGGTATTTCGGATGCATATGGTGCTCTTTATGATCCACAAGGGCTTAATATTGATTACCTGCTCGATCGACGCGATAGTTTTGGTGCAGTAACACCTTTATTTAACAATGTTATCACGAATCAAGAATTACTGGAAAAAGAATGTGATATTCTGGTGCCGGCTGCCATTTCCAACCAAATTACAGCACAAAACGCCAATCGTATTAAAGCTTCCATCGTAGTGGAGGCAGCTAACGGGCCAACAACCCTTGAAGCAACCAAAATTTTGGATGAAAGAGGAATCCTCCTTGTTCCGGATATATTGGCAAGTGCAGGTGGTGTCACCGTATCTTACTTTGAATGGGTTCAGAACAATCAAGGTTTTTATTGGTCAGAGGAAGAGGTGGCTGAAAAATTACGAAAAGTAATGGTCGATTCTTTTGAAAATATTTATCAAACAACACATGTCCATCAAGTTAATATGCGCTTAGCAGCGTATATGGTTGGAATAAGAAAACTGGCTGAAGCCTCACATTTCCGGGGCTGGATCTAAAATGCGAGATTTTCTACAATTATAAGGAAGAAGGAGATTTTCTTGTGGATTATCACTGTCCATTCAAAAAACAATCTAAACATGTTTGAGTTTGACACTGAAAAAGAAGCAAAAGAAGCTTTTGAAAAAATGAAGGGCTGTAAAATCCTTACTGAGATCCGTTACCTTTCGAAGATCCACTAGCGGGTCTAGATATTCAACGTAGATAAAGAGGATACCGAGAGTTGGATATAAAGGAAAGGGATAAACTTTTCCGCGTTAATTAAATACTCTAACTATGTAATTTCAATGGGCTCCAAATTGGTTAGGTTAGAGGGTCATCTCACATGCCCATTGAGCTAACAAAATGGGGTCTTTTTTGAAGTTTCAAAATTATTTTTTTAGATTTTTATAGTAATTTCGAAACCTGCCTGTGATGAGGTTATCAGTAGAAGTGATTACAGTCTCGTTTCATTAACCATTGCAGGTGTTCATCAAGGCCATTCCAAGAATTGCTTTCTGATGAAATTTATTCATCTATTGCTTTAACAAATACGTAGGCGGCCATGATAGGAGTGGTACAAGATCAATACAAAGCATAATAAAATTACATTTCAATGGTTTCTTTCCACAGCGACAAAGAAACATTTTCTTCCGCTTCATTACCATCCATGTCTATACGGAGATCAGCTAACTCTGCAAATGATGCTGATGCAATAAACCCTGTTAAAAAATGATCTCATATTAAGATTCCAGCAGCAGGTGGCACCATCGCCGGGACTGACTCTACTTCGATTCGAACCATTTCTATCAAACTGATGTCCTAATTGCTTCAATATAAACTACTAAATTTTAATAAGGGGTGGTAAAATGCCACAATTATTACAAAATATGATTGGTGTAACAAATGAATTCCTTTGGTCAAAATTACTAATTATTATGCTTGTTTCTTGCGGGATTTATTTCACATTTAAATCGAAATTTGTACAGTTTCGAATGTTAAAGGAAATGGTCCGTGTTTTAATGGAAGGGAAAACTGGCTCTAAAGACAACATTTCCCCATTTCAAGCGTTCTGTATCGGTATGGCCGCTCGTGTTGGAACAGGTAATATCACAGGAATTGCGATTGCGATTGCATTAGGCGGTCCAGGAGCGGTATTCTGGATGTGGATTATTGCTATTATTAGCTCAGCATCCAGCTTTATCGAAAGTACGTTAGCGCAAGTATATAAAGTAAAAGATAAAAATGGTTTCCGCGGCGGCCCATCCTATTATATGGAAAAAGGATTAAACAAACGTTGGATGGGAGTATTATTCTCCATTTTAATTACGCTTGCTTTCGGTCTTGTATTCAATTCTGTACAATCAAATACCGTTACAATTGCTTTTGAGAACTCATTCGGTACAGATCGTTTAACTGTAGGGATTATCATGGCACTTGCTTTCGCTGCGATTATCTTTGGCGGTGTGACGCGTATAGCAAAAATGGCTGAATACAAGGTAATGATTCTAGCTGTGTTATACATCGGTGTTGCATTATTTGTTGTAGCTACGAACATAACAAAAATGCCGGAAATTCTTTCTCTTATTGTTCAAAACGCATTTGGCTTTAAACAAATAGCAGGCGGTTCAATCGGCGCAGCGCTCATGAATGGAGTTAAACGTGGTTTGTTCTCGAATGAAGCTGGAATGGGGAGTGCGCCAAACGTTGCCGCAACGGCAACAACAAGTCATCCGGTGAAACAAGGACTTATTCAAGCATTTGGCGTATTAACGGATACACTGGTCGTCTGTACAAGCACAGCATTTATTATTTTGCTTTCTAATGCTTACAAACAACCAGGGCTAAGTGGTATTGCCCTTACACAAGCAGCATTAAGTGAACACATCGGTTCCTGGGCATCAGGCTGTCTTGCTATCTTTGTTTTCCTATTTGGATTCGGTGCGTTAATTGGTAACTATTATTATGGGGAAACAAACATTCGATTTTTACACAAAAGTAAAGTATGGGTGATACTATACCGAATAAGCGTGTTAGCCATGATTATATTCGGTTCCATTGCGAAGGTCCAGCTTGTATGGGATTTAGCGGATTTATTTATGGGCATTATGGTTATCATAAACTTGATTGCTATTACATTACTAGCAAAAATAGCCTTTGCTGCTTTAACGGATTACATGAAACAGAAAAAAGCTGGTAAAGATCCTGTCTTTTATAAAGATTGTATTAAAAATCATGAAGGCATTGAATGTTGGGAGCACTCTACAGCTACTTCAACTTCAAAAAAGGAAAAAGCGATGTAAATAATACAAAAAGATGTTTAGATACAGTACGCGGTCTAAACATCTTTTTGTTTGTTCTGGTATAAAAACATCTATTAATTCTGCAATAGATTAGGCTGGCTCACCAATGACACAAATACCAATCATTTCACCATTTTGTACAACTGGAATGCGACGGATTTGATGGTCTGCCATCATACGAGCACATTCATGTACATCTGTATCAGGAGAACAAGTGATTACATCCGAAGTCATACAATCATGGCAATGAACGGAATTGCAGTCTTTCCCATCAGCTACACAATTCAATACAATATCACGATCTGTATACAATGCAAATAACGGAACTTATTGTGTTAAAAAAGATAATGAATATGATTTAATCCATGTAGCAACCCCCTGTTTTATTGATGAGGATAATGTCATTGAAATATGCTCAAATTAGGTCAATAGATAACTCACGGGCAATTTCAGAACCTAATTCAATGGACGGACATTATTAGCAGACTGTCCGGTGGCTATAATCAATATTTAATACTTACTGACAGTTATAGAAATCAATTATATCTAACGGGGTGTACGTGCGGTTATGATGGGACCGGACCTCACGGAACTCATGAAGCATTGAATATTCTAGGGTTTAAGGTACCAAAGTAAACTGGAAAAACCGCGTTAAAGGCCGATTTTTTTTAGAGTATTTGTCCATATTATATGACAAAATGAATGGACGGCATGATGTAAGGCGTTAGCCATACATTTGAGAAATAGTTACGGCTATTTTCCTCCATTCTGTGAAGTAGTCATGTAAATAATTTATATTAATAGCAAAAACTACTTCCTATAAAAATTAGGGAGTGGTTTTTTGGTTGTATAGGAAATTATAAAATAATTCATTGTTGATAACATTGAAATAGGTCTCTGAATCAGCTCCAGCGCCCAGTGTACTTCGCTCTCTGCGTTTCATTTATCTCTGTTGGAGCGCTCCAGTCCATACGCTGCTAAACGGGCGCTTGCGCTTTTTGTTTTGTCGAGCGGATTTCGACATTCTTTTCTCCATTTCCCGGGGAAAAGTCCTTTTGTTAAAATGGTTTTTCCCGCAACTAATCAAACGTTTGGTTAGTAAGGAAGGATCAGGAAAAGTGTCGAAGCATGAGAGTTTACCTAAGGTAATCCAAATATCGACTTGTTTTTTATTTTTTATATAGGAAAAATAGAACTGCGTCGACAAAGATTTTTTTATAAAAAGGCTGAAACTCTTTACTTATATGGCTTCGTGGTTAACTAATCAAACGTTTGGTTAGTTTTTTGGAGTAGTGTAAATTCAACAATCTTTTTTCTAGATTTGGGAGTTAAAGGTTGAGAGAGAAGGCTATTCAGCCTATTTAATTAAACGTTTGATTAGTTTGCAGTTGGTCGAAGGGTGTATATTTAAAAGGAAATAAGGTGAATGGAAGGCTTAGCTGCCCAATTATCGACAAATATTTTATACAATTACAGAGAAAAACGTTGATTTACCAGGGCTGATACCAGTTTTAATCAAACGTTTGGTTAGTTTCATATTTTGAGGAAACTGGTGCCTTAGAAGTTTATGTATATATATAAATGGATTGATTGAAGTTAATGTTGATAATCTATTTCTCCTTGACTATTTTAAACAAGGATGCCAATGATGTTAATTTTAGACAATATCGATTCCATACCTGACCCCTTGGTGTATCACCTATGATAATTTGGTGATATTTTACATCGGTTTAGTCAATTTTCCTGCTTTTTTCAGAAGCCTTTTAAGCCGGGTCTCATCAACTTTTCTTAATTGTGGATGCCTGATCCTCTCGAGCAAAAATAAATCCGTTATCAAACGGCAGCCTTTTTCTTATTCGATTAACGGGTGAGGTTAGTTCATCAATTTAGATAATTAATAGGAGGAAACAAGTGGAATTAGAGCACGAATTTTACTTATTACCAAATCCTTAGACTCTAATTTAATGGAAAATTTTGAAAATGCAATTGATTTCATTGTAAAATCAAGTTATATTAATGTTTTGGGTACTCGACCGTACAAAGCAACTGCATTATATTTTGAACTATTGCTTGGAGAATTCTATCCTAGGATAAGGCAACTAGGCCATGATACGGAAGTGATTTATGACAGGATTTTGCAATTTGAAAAGGATGAAATTTTAGTGGTTTTTGCATTTGAACCATACACTAATCGAATTATCGAAGCCGTTAAGCTGGCTTATGAACTAGGCCATAGCATTATATTGATAACAGACCATATCTCATGCCCAATTATTTCATATGCGTCTGTAACGTTGAAAGTAGAAGTTAGTGAAGAACAATTTTCAGTAATACCTATTATTGCATTGTTAGATGCATTGGTAATTGAAATTGGTAAACGGTCATCAGAAGAATCGATTAAAAAGTTGAAAAGACTTGAAAAAACACTTATAGAAAAGAATGTATTGTTTTCTTATTAAAACTTAAGTCCCACAATGATCTTGGCTATAATTTTGTCTCGCCAGAAAAGGTTTTTGAAAAGGATCTTACAATTGTATAAGAAAGGTCACATATATCATCATTTTCTAAAGTAAAGACTACTTCCTAAAAACTAGGAGGTAGTCTTTTTATTAGGAAGCTCCGAAACCACTAAAAAAGCCACCAATAATGGCAGCATAGAAATTTTTATATTTAGATATCATATTGACTTTTAAATTCAAAAATCTCATCAACAGCTTGGTGATATCCACCCGATTTTTGAAAAGATTCCCTTATATTTGAAACAGCTTTATGGAAAGATGGGGTGTTTAACACATATTCTGCAGCTTCACGTAGTTGATTTGCAGTCAAGCCTTGCATTTGTAATTTAATGCCGGCTCCGATATTGGCAACTTGCCCGGCAATGATCGGTTGATCCGCGCTTTGTGGGATGACAATGAGCGGAACCCCGTAATAGAGACCTTCATGGGTACTGTTCATTCCACCATGTGTGATAAATAATTTAGTGTATTTCAGTACCTCAGTTTGTGGAACATAATTTTTTACAATAAAGTTTTTAGGGACCTCCCCTAAATCAGATATTTGAACTTTTTCCCCGATCGACATGACAACCGTGTGATTGCTATTTCCAAATGATTCGAAACAAAGCTTATAAAAATCAATGGCTTGGTTAAAGACAGTACCCAGTGAAATATAAATTGGTCTTTTTCCCTTGATTGCTGTAAGGTCAAAGTTTTCTTGAATTAATCGTGTAGAGATGGATGGACCTATAAATTTGTAAGTTTGGTCAAATGTTTCTCCAAAAGGTTGAAACTCCCTAGTAGTGTAAACGATTGTAAGTGGGGCAGGATTACAAAAAACATCGTAAGGAGAATGGATCTCGACATCATATTTTTCCTTCACCTTTGCCGTCAGGCCTTGATATTCATCGTTTATTTCTTTACCCACTTCTGTAGGAATGATTTTAGAAAGCTGTTCCAACATTTGATCGAATGATTCCTTTGTCTGCGCAAAGGAAGTACAAGAATTGATTGCCGGAAGTTTAAGGATTTGGGCAAGTATACGTCCACAACCAAACATGGAATCATGGATGATGTAGTCAAAATGTTCTCCTTCAATCTGTTCAAGCACGCTAGGTATGACAATATCTGCCGTAAGTAAAAGACCGTTAATTCTTTCAAGTAAATAATTTCTTCCACCCGAGATAAAGGCTTTTAAAAATTTTTGATTGTCCAATGTTCGTACAATTGCTCCCGTTTTCTCAATTCGCTCTCGAAAAGCTTCTATCGTAAAGTACACTACCTCTTCGCCGCGCGAAATAAGCTCTTGCACAACTCCAATAGTTGGATTGATATGTCCTTCTGATCCGGCATTAATAAATAAAACACGTGCCATTTCTACCACTCCTTATGTAATTCTAAATTGTGTAGAGTAAGGGTCACTGTCCCATACACTTGCCCACTCAAATAATGGAATTAAATTTATCATAGTACAATACTTGAAAATCTCAAACTTCTAATAACCCCTAGAGCCATTCCTTCTTCATATAGATAGGTAAGGGTATGAAGTTATTGCTCCCTTTTCCCCTGAAGATGTTCGCCAAGCTTATTCGGTAATTGAGACTTTTTAAAAGGTTTTAAAGGAAAGTAAAGGGAAAATGTTGAATTATTATAGTTAAAGCCTATCTTGGAGGGACGGAGCAATGTTCCAGACCTTCACATTAGAGGAACAGGAGAAACTATGAAAAAAATACATAAAAAAATATGGATCCCAGTAGTACTCGCGGGGGTATTAATTGGGGGATATTTATATCTTGATAAGGAAAACGTCACTGTTAGGGTGGGAACTGCACCTAGTGGCGAAAAAGTGGTCCAAGTAAATGAACAAAATAATAAGGTTGATCGTGAATTTCCGTTAAGCATGAGTGAAAACTCTGTTCAGCAAGCCATACATAACATGTCACATCAAAAGGTATTAGCGAAAAAAAAATGGGGTGCTTTGCCATTAACGCCTGAACGGGTTAAAAGATTATTACAAGTGGTGGAAGCAAATAAGAAAAAATATGGAAATGCTGATTTATATTTAAATATATTAAGATCTTGGGATAAAGGCAATTTTGATCATGTCGTTAATAACCACAATGCCATTTGGTCGCTACAGGGTGGCACGGTTGGAAAGGCTAATGGCATAGCCTCACCTGAAGAGGAAATGGAATTTATACAGGAGAATTTCGATGTTGAGTAGAAAGAAGCGTTCATTTGGAGCGCTTTTAATTTGATGTTTTCGAGATAGCATCAAAAAAGGGCTGATCTGTTCTTATTTTGTTTCGTATCGCTGGGCGATATATCTTGCAAATGAATCAATAAACCTTCATATTTAATAGAAAAGGAGGTCCGATATGCGACGTGATATACAATCGAATGAACGAGCTTTCTCATCCAAGGAAGTGGCAGAAGAAGTTGGGATTGCAACACCAACTGTTCGAAAGTATGGCCAAATCTTAGAACGGAATGGATATGAGTTTTTAAAAGATGGCGATCGGCGTATCTTTGTTCAATCTGATATCGGAGCGCTTATAGCGCTACGCGATACGGATAAGCCCCTAGACGATACAGCTAAAGACCTTGCGTATCAACAAAAGGAAAGATTAGTAGATTTCAATGAAACGGAAATTGCGGTACCCGATACATATGAAAATTTACCCCAAGACCCTAATCAATTAAAAGAGATTTTAAAGGTTTTAGTCAATGAACTTGCCGCCACGCGTGAAATGAATGTCCAACTGACAAACGATATGTCGCAGCTTAAACTAACGGTTTCCCGACTCCAGCAAGATCACCATGTTATAAGTTCCAGTATTGCTAATTCAGCGCAAAAAACTCATGCTAAAATTGAAAAATTAACGGAACAACAAAATAACCATTATGAAACTTTGCTGCAGCAAGAAATACAAAAAAGTGAATTTTTACAAAAAGAAATTCAAAATATGCGGGACGAACTGGAAAAAGAATGGCGTTCACAAAATGATTTTAATAAGCGTTTAGAAGAAGCGATACAAAAACCTAAGGAAAAATGGGAGAGGCTTTTCTCCATATTCCGAAAATAAGGTGCCTGTTTTAGGTTTTTTTTGCTTACCTGTATCGTATCGCCGGGCGATATAACGAATTAAATATGAGTTTTTAATAGAGGTTGTTGGTGCATCGTTCTTCAATCCGACATTAATGCGCTTATAGCGGTACGCGATACGGACATTCCTCCAAATTTCAACAAATTCCCGGGAAATATCTACAAATTCTGAGTATATAGCGACAAAATGCCACTATTTTCTTCTCTAAAAAACCACTTCCTAATAAAATTTAGGAGTGGTTTTTTAGTGTTAAAATTTACTGCCAAGCCTCTGGCCTTTATTAAAACACGGCTAAATATGTAAATTACTTTCAATTACATCATTAAATTGTTCTACTTCTTTTCGAATACTGATGGTTGGTTCCCACGAATCAATAAGGTTAATAGCGATTTGATTTGATTGCAGTGCTTTTTCATTATCGCCTTTCTTAGAAAACATTTTGGCCATCCCATAATGATAATAAATTAGCTCAATCTGATTAGCGTTATTTTTGTGATAGAGAATATTATCAAACGCTGTTTCTGCCTTTTCAAATTCGTCGCAATTAACATAAGTTAAACCTAAATTAAAATATGCTTCAATCGTTTTTTCACCGCCATACATTGTGCTGATTTGATTAGCGGCTTCGTATAAATTGATTGCCTCTTCATAATTCTTTCGCAACAAGCTTAAGTCCCCGCGAACTAATAAAACTCTATGTTGGATAATAGGGGTAGTGGATATATCTATGACTTCTCTTAAAATTGCTTCTGCCTTTTCAGGATCGCTTGATTTTAAGAACAGTCTGGATTTTAAGGCAAGTCCCCAAACCTTTAAATCAAAAACATCCGCGTAATTAGAATCTAAATGCTCTAGTATCTGAAGCCCGGCTTCAATTTGTTGAAGAGCTTCATCCAATTCATTGACTTCTATTAATGCCCAGCCTACTGTATCAATTCGAAGAAAAGCTTCATGCGTTTTTTTATCCAATTGGTTGGCATAATCAGCGGCTTTCAGTCCGTACTCGATTCGGAGCGGCAAGTTAATCCGGCTTAAAAAGTGACTTATGCGTGTTACCAGATCAATTAGCAGCTCCTTTTCTGGAACTTGGCTTGCCCACTTTATAACTTTAAGTATGTTCGGCCATTCCTTCTTGATTTTATCCAAATCACGACCAAGCAGGTGACTCCAATAAACAGAATTTAGCTGCTCCCGTTTTAAATGGGTTTCTAAGTACTGAATATAATATCGGCTCCATCGACTGCGTGCTTCCTTTTCAAAGTCTTGATTCTCTAACAAGTGCTGCTCGCCATAAGCCACTACGGTTTGATGCCCAAGATAATATAATTTCCCTTCTATCCGCTCTGGTTGGATCAGGGCAAAGGTCCGCATCTGTTCAACAGCATAATGATAATTTCGAACATCTAATCCAGCGGCTGCAGCCCAGCTCTCTTCATCAGGAGGTTTGCTGAAAAAACATAGCACCTGCCATAGACGCCGGGTACCTTCATCACAGCGTTTCCATGTCCGCCCAAAGAGGAAATCAAACATTTCCAACAATGTGTAGCCGGCTTTCCCTAATTCCTGAATAAGTTGTTGAGCAGGAATGTCATCGTCTGAAATATAGGCTATGCTGAGTGCAATAGCTTTAGGGTTACCAGCAGTCGCTAAAAACAACTGGTGCTGGATTTCAGGAGATATATTCAATAACTGTTCTATCTTTTCTCGCTTATCTGGAGAGTTACAAGTTTGTAATTGACGGCGTACTTCATAAGTAAAAAAATCAAAAGCTTCAGTTTTTTCAAGACCCTTCAGCTGAATGGTAACCATTTCCCGAAAGGCCTCCCGATATTTTTGATACAAATTCTCACGAGAGGTTAGGATTACTTTAACACCTTGTGGGAGATTGGTAATGAAATCGTGAATATCACTTTCGGCAGTATCAATACTGTCTACAATCAGCAATACAGGTTCTTGCCGAGAATAATTCGCCAATGCATTACGGACAACAAAACGTTTTTCATTAATTGATTTATCTATTTGTTCTACGCGTCCTAGTTGATAGGCAATTGTATTTAGGAAATCACTAAAGGTTAACCCTTTCCAATCAGCACTTACCCAGATTATGGATCTAAATGTTGGCCAATTTTCGTCGACATTAACAGAATTCCCATGGAGTTTTTCCCCAACACAGGCATATGCTACTTCAAGCGCGATGGTCGTTTTTCCCATGCCAGCCCAACCAGTAATTGTACATACTGGTGAAGGAGAAAGCATCCACTGACGAATAGCTTCTAAGTCAAAACTCCTACCGATGAAGCCTCCTGACCAGCGAGTTGGCAAGTTATGCGTCATTGGCTGTTCTTTAGGTGTAATAGTATTGCTTATTTGCGTATCAGGAAACAATCGATTAATTACATTTTCAATGTCTTCATCAAGCGGTGCACCGAATGCCCCGTTATTTCGTAAGATTTTAGCTTTTTTTAGACATGAAACGACCCAGATAGGTAATGCAGGTTTAATTACAGGTATGGAAGTAGTCTCAAGTAGTTTTGTAAACCACTGTATATTCCTGTCAGTCTTTTCGATTATAACCCAGATAATTCCAAATAGTTTGCCGTCGTCAATTCGACCGGGAATATATTTTGGGCCCATTTGCCCTATCCAGCTTTTAATGGTGTTAGAAGAGACCCCAAGCTGGTAAGCGACTTTGTCTAAGTAAGATTGTCCAGATGTATTAACATCATTTTTTTTCCTTCTGATCTTAAAGTCAGGATGGAGTTTTAAAGACTTAACACCAGATGATAACAGTTCCGCAAAATCTGTCTGGTCCTCAAGTTCAGCCATAATGCCTCACACCTCCTATTATGTTATTTTACCAATCCATCTCTTTTTGTATATGAAAAATTAAAAAGTACAGTGCCGCTGTACGTTTATACAGTCTAAAAAGCTACTAGATCATTGGGGCAGCAAGTAAAATCAAAATATAACAGAGGGAAATAAAATGTATGCACTTACAAAAAGAAAGGAATTTTATAATGAAAAACACACTACCTACACACATGAAAGCAGCAATTATGCACAGTACAAGAGAAATTACAATTGAATCATTGCCTGTCCCGCAAATTGGTCACGATGAAGTTTTGATTAAAGTAATGGCCGTTGGAATTTGTGGGTCGGATTTACACTATTATACTCATGGCAGGATTGGTAAATACATCGTTGAGAAGCCGATTATCCTTGGCCATGAATGCTCAGGTGAGATTGCTGCTGTTGGAACGGCTGTTAATAGATTTAAAGTCGGTGATCGCGTTGCGGTTGAACCAGGTGTAACCTGCGGGTACTGCGAAGCGTGTAAAGAGGGTCGTTATAACCTTTGTCCAGATGTAGAATTTTTGGCAACGCCACCAGTAGACGGTGCATTTGTACAATATATAAAAATGCGGCAAGACTTTGTCTTCGCAATCCCGGATACACTATCCTTTGAAGATGCTGCCCTGATCGAACCCTTTTCTGTTGGAATTCATGCAGCGATGAGAACGAAACTTCAACCTGGATCAACCATTGCTATTATGGGAATGGGTCCAGTGGGGTTAATGGCTGTCGGTGCAGCCAAAGCATTTGGGGCAGGCACGATAATAGTGACTGATTTGGAGCCATTACGACTTGAGGCTGCCAAAAAAATGGGGGCAACTCATGTTATCAACATTCGGGATCAGGAACCACTCGAGGAAATCAAAAACATTACAAATGGCAGAGGGGTTGACGTTGCTTGGGAAACAGCCGGGAATCCAGCAGCGCTGCAATCCGCACTGGCTTCCGTTCGTCGAGGTGGAAAACTTGCCATTGTAGGATTGCCTTCCCAGAATGAAATCCCGCTAAATGTACCATTTATCGCAGACAATGAGATTGATATTTATGGCATCTTTCGTTATGCAAACACGTATCCAAAAGGGATCAACTTCCTTGCTTCTGGCATAGTTGACACCAAGCATCTTGTGACGGATCGATATTCGTTAGCTGACACAAGTGAAGCGATGGAACGAGCCCTTAATTTTAAAAATGAATGTTTAAAAATTATAGTCTATCCGAATGACTAAAACTGAACTAATGGAGAGGTATAATCTATGATAGAAACAGGACAATTAGCAGGATTGAAGGCCAAAGGCAAAAATAGTTCCCGCTCTAGTAAGACTAGTACTGGTTTATCCTGGTTAGAACGATTTGGATACGGACTTGGTGATATGTCGTATAATATTGTTTTCCAATTTGTTAACGCGTATCTCCTTTTCTATTATACGGATGTCGGTGGGATTCACCCTGCGGTTATTGCAACTCTATTCCTTGTCGTACGAATTTTAGATGCTATTTTTGACCCAGTCATGGGGATGATTTTAGATAAGACCAACACGCGGTGGGGGAAAGCAAGACCATATTTATTATGGGTCTCCCTTCCGTTCGCGTTATTCACTTTCCTGTGTTTTACCAACCCTCACTTTGGCCCGACTGGAAACATTATCTATGCCTATGTTACCTATATTTTGCTAGGAATGTCCTTTAGTATGCAAACGATTCCAGTTAACAGCTTAACAGCGCGGATTACTAATGACGTGCAAGAACGAACCGTATTAACGACTACTCGGATGATATTGGTTTATATAGGAATCCTACTATCCATTTCATTTGCAACACCACTTGCAACAGCATTTGGAGGGGAGAATCAAGAACTTGGATTTCAGATGACTGCTCTAGTCTATGCGATGGTAAGTATCGTTTTGAATCTCTTTAGCTTTTTTACAGTACGGGAGCGAATTGTCCCCAAAAAGAGCGAGAAACATGGAATTAAAATGACGTTATCTGTTTTATTTAAGAACAAGCCTTTGTTAATTCTAGCCTCATCATTTTTGGCGTTTGCTATTGGATTTAATATTAAACTTAGTACCATGGTGTACTACTTTACGTACAATATCCATCAAAAGGAATTAGTGTTTTGGGGAACCGTTTTATTTTTTGGGGCAGCGTTAATCAGTAACTTATTTATCCCTGTATTTTCAAAAAAATGGGGTAGAAAGAACGTGATGATTATCTCAGCTGCTATATCTCTTATTTCGTACATCGGGCTGCACTTTACTCCATATTCTTCAGTTACGTTAATTTTATTTTGGTTATTTGCTTCGGGCTTTTTTACCACTCCTTTAAATACGCTAGCTTGGGGTATGATTGCCGATTGTGTAGATTATGCTGAATGGAAAACTGGAGTTCGGGCTGATGGCGTGGTTATTTCCAGCATGAGTTTTACTAATAAATTAGGAGTTGCCCTCGCAGGGTCGTTCTCTGCCATTTATTTAGGGATAGCAGGCTATGTACCTAATGCAGTACAGACAGTAACTTCACTAAATGCTATTAAAAATATGAATGCATTGATCCCAGGACTTTTTATTTTACTTGCTGTATTAATCATAAGCTTCTATCCGTTAACAGAGAAAAAATATAAAAATATGATGTCAGATTTGGAGCAAAGATCAAAACAACCAGTTTAATTATTCTTTATATAAAAATTTAAATTTAGTAAATGAGTGTGATAGATGTGCAAAATAATATAACTAGAAATCTTTCAGTTGTCTGTGTTGGAGAATTATTAATTGATTTCTTTTGTACGGATATTGACAGGGATTTAATAAAGGGACGTCAATTTTTAAAAAGTGCTGGTGGTGCACCGGCCAATGTCGCAGCTGCCATTGCAGAATTAGGAGGGGGGGCAGCGTTTTGCGGAAAAGTAGGGAAGGATCCATTTGGGGTTTTCTTGAAACAAACATTAGACGCTGCAAATGTAGATACCTCTATGCTTGTCATGGATGAGAAAGTACCAACCACTTTAGCCTTTGTTTCATTAAAGAAAAGTGGAGAGCGAGACTTTGTATTCCATAGGGGAGCAGATGCTTTTTTGACCTTAGACGATATTGATCAAGATAAAATAAGGAATGCAAAGATTCTCCATTTTGGTTCGGCGACAGCTATGTTATCTGAGCCATTTTGCAGCACCTACCTAAATCTTATTTCCAATGCTAAAGATGAGGGACAATTTATTTCGTTTGACCCTAACTATCGAGGCGATTTATGGAAGGGAAGAGTCGATGAGTTTGTCACAATTGCCAAAAAAGCAATCGCTTTAAGTGATTTTGTTAAGGTAAGTGATGAGGAATTGGAGATTATCACAGAGACTAAAGATCATGAAGAAGGTGTTAGTCTCCTTCATGAAATGGGAGCGGAAATAATAGCAGTTACGCTTGGTAAAAGAGGAACATTGCTGTCTAATGGAAAGAAAAATGAGATTGTTAACAGCATTCAGGTTACATCCATTGATTCTACAGGTGCAGGTGATGCTTTTGTCGGAGCAGCCTTATACAGATTTGCTGACTCTGAACAACTCAAAACTATTAGTAATGATTTTGATACGCTCCATGACATCGTGTCTTTCGCAAATAAGGTTGGAGCGCTTGTTTGTACAAAAATAGGAGCTATTGAAGCATTGCCAAGTGGTTATGAGATAGAAATTGCTAAAGTTTGAATGTAAATTACAAAAATGACAAATATTCTACTCTTTGAAAGAGGCTTCTCGTAATGGTAATTATGAGAAGCCTCTTTTTTCATTTCTTCGTATCAACATAGCTACTTACCACATCGTCTTGTCAAGTAAAGTTTGTGTATTTAGAACTGTGCAAGGAACCCATTCTAACTCGGAAAAACAGGTAAATAGTGCTACGATTTTTAATATTTCCTTATATATAGTCAAAAAACCAACCCTTTGTCTTACTAAGAAAGAATCATATTCCCCTTATCCTCCGGCTGAAAATTCCCAGTTTTAATGTAAATTAGAAGGAAAGTACTAGATGAAATCCCACTCATTTCCAGAGGCGTTTGAATGTTCCCAGATCCTATGTTAAATAAATAGATAGGAATTTACTTCCAACGTAGTGTTATTGTCTGGAATTCGTGATTAATTAATTCCACGGCAAACTATAGGCAGAGGAGATGGAGAACAAGTGGCTGGACAAATTCGTATGACCCCAGCGGAGTTAAAAGCTAAAGCGACTCGCTATGGGCAAAGTTCACAACAAATTGAGCAAATTTTAAGGGACTTAACTAATTTACAAAATGAACTTCGTGGTGAATGGGAAGGCCGTGCCTTCCAAAGATTTGACGATCAGTTTAACCAGTTGAAGCCAAAAGTACAAAATTTTGCTCAATTAATGCAGGAAATTAATACACAATTGAACAAGACGGCAGATGCAGTTGCTCAACAAGATGAGCAATTATCGCAGAATTTTGGGCTTAATTAATTCATTTGCCTGACAAATGAAAGATGAGCATTAGATAAGTGGAATGTCATTAGGGGCTATGATCCCAAAAAACCAAAAGCCACGCGACAATTGTTGTGTGGCTTTTATTCTTTGTTTGCAGCTAGCAGGCAACTAAAAAAGTCTCCCAACATATTAAAATGTTTTTATATAAAAATAGAAATCATTTCTTTATTACATACTAAAAATTTCAGGGGTTGAGTGGATGAAAAGGGTTGAGCGGGGTGTCTTGTTATTTCTAGTGCTGATCCTTGCGCTATCTTCAGGCATCTCTTATCTGGCATTGAATCAAGGTTCAAATAGCAAAGCCAACACAGATGAGCAGAAAATGACCGTAGCATTGGTTAATGAAGATCAAGGTGCAAGTTTTAATGATAAGAACTATGAATTCGGTGCTGAATTTATCAAGAATATTGAGAAAGATGATACACATGACTGGTATGTTGTCAGTCGTGGAGTGGCTGAAAGCGGCCTTGCGCGGAATGTCTACAACATGATGATTGTCATTCCGAATGATTTTACAGAAAAGGCATTATCAATTGATTCGAAATCACCAGAACAGGTAGTATTGAACTACAAAATTAATGCTTCAGATAACAGCAATATAAAAGCAAAAGCCGAGAAAACGGCGAGCACTATCTTAGGAGATTTTAATCGCCAAATTATTGATGTCTATTTTGCTAGTGTCATTGGCAATTTACATGATGCTCAGGACAATATTGGTACATTGGTAAACAAGGAGCAAGTATATACGAACTTCTATAATCAATCGATCCATCGTCCCATATCCGGTTACACCGCTCAGTTTGGAGCTGTTGAGAGTAACACAAAGATATCGAGAGAGAGCTTTACCGGCTTACAGGACCTATTAAAGGGGTTTGAAACTAGCCTGGGTGAGGATGTAACCGCAAGCCATACCTACCAATCCAGCTTAGTGGATTTTACAAAACTGAAAGTGGCAAATGGTCTTTTAACAAAGGGTTTCTCTGGCCAGCTTAACATGTTAGATCGTGAAATAAATCATGGCGATGTCATGCAGCAATTAGATTATTTAACGTCAGCTAATAAGGCTATCAATGACCAGTTCCACCAGAATGGTAATCAGTCGGCGACTATTTTAACCGAATCAGCCGCCCTTCAAGCGTACCTGAAGGACACGAAGGATAAAATGGATCAAATGAATGCAGAGCTGTCGGACAAATTGGCATCAGATATGGAGCAATTAATTGCCGATAAGCTTAAGAACGAAATAAAACATAGTTCAGGTCAAGAGAAAAATGTTTCCTTAAGTCATATGTTTGCTGCTCCAGATAAAAATGCACGGGATACATTACAAAAGCAAATTGATCTGCTGCCAACACTTGATAGGAATGATTTAGACGGCCTAGGTCTAAGTGATCAAACCATCACCCAGCTAAAAAATGTCATAGCTGTCACCAATAAATACAATCAAGAGTTTGGTTATACCCCTAATCGTGATGCAAATGGGATTCCTTTGTCTGAAAAAGTAAAACAAGTCAAAAGTGATTTGATGACAAAGGGGGTAACTCTGACAGATACCGTAAACCTGCAGAAAAATAAAAAGAATGGGCAGGAACTTGCTCTATCGATTCCAAAAGAATTTGAGATTGAGAGAGTTTTATTATCTTTACCAAATAGTCAAGAAATGGATTATACTGAGTCATTTCTTCCGTACCAAAAAATTAAACTGCCTTCAACAGATGAAGGACAATTCACTGTAAAAGTTGATGTGAGACTTCAAAACATGGATGCAATCCTTGATGTTTTCCAGCCGATTACATGGAGTTGGGAACTCGATCAGAAGGATATAACCGATGTAGATCATCCAGAACTGCCAGGAATGGAAGAAGGAACTTCAGCTGAAATTAAAAAGAAAACCGAGCCATCCGTATCGTCCTATGAAAGTAATCAGCCCATAACAGTTGAAGAAATGGGCAAAAGTCCGAATGATACGACGAACGAAAAGACGGTAGAAAATCAAGAATTGACTCAACCAAGTGACAATGACAACAAAAGCATTATTGAGAAATTGGAAATCTTAAATAACCATATTACCCGCCAAGTGATGTCACCTCTTACCGGGGATTCGACAAGTGTTCTGATCAATGCTTCCAGCGATACCGTCAGTGATTTCCATAAGTTATTGGCTCTGTATAATTTATACTTTGGCATTGGTATAGATCAATTTAATCGTCAGGACCTAGTAAATGATTTGAATCAAACCAATCTGACGGATATGGCAGATGGGGATTCACTATATTATTTATTTAATAAGCAAGACATTGTCGATGTGTTAGCATCTTATATTGCTGAACAAATAACAGAGGAAATACGGGAACAGACAGAAGATGTAAAAGGCAAAATAGATGAATATATGCTGCTGGTTGACAATGCCAATCAAGATGCGGCCCAAATGTCGGAGCGTATTAACGAAACAACAGTACAAGCAGAAACTTTAAATACAAACCTTTCTGAGACGTTAAAAGATTTGGGAGCATGGCGCGAAGCAAGTCTCAATTTACAAACTGAACAAGCAAAAGTTTTGCTGAATGGGGACGAAGAACAACAGGCAGTTCTATCGATAGGAAATGAATTTAACTCGCTGCTTGCTGCAAGTCAGTCCCTAGCGGACCAGTCGAAATCTAATTTAACTTCCGCTGATTCGGTTTATCAAACCTTCGATGCAATCGATCGTCAAGCGAAGGAAATTCAAGCCAGTGGAACGACTTTAGTACAACAAGCAGGGAACCTTTCGAGTAATTTAACAACTAAATTGGCAGAGGACCAAAACTTTGCTGACAATTTCGCCGGGGTGCTAGCCAATAGCCGCATAGGTGAGCGGCCAAATGAAGATTTGTTAAGCTTTCTTTCAAATCCGGTCCAAACCAAGAATGCTGGGGTTATCGCTGCAGGTGATACCTTTACACCTTACTTTGTTGTCTTGATCTGTTTTATTGTCGCCTTATTTACCGCCTATGTTCTCTCTAATCATGAGCGAAAACGTCTGCAAGAAGACACATTTGCGGGAGAACAAACAATTGTTGGCAAGAATATACCGCTCACAATTATGACTGTGAGTATTGGTCTGGTTGAGGGGATCGTGATCGGACTGCTGTCAGCCTATTTACTGCAAATGAGTGAATGGAAATCCCTGCAATGGATCGGTTTAATCACGTTGATTATGGTCACATTGCTGATGGTGTCAGCTTATTTATTACGGCAGTTGAAAATGGCAGGTATGTTTATCCTTTTGGTGATTTTGAGCCTCTATTTATTCCTAACCGAGGCACTTGGACGTCACTTTGATCAATTTTCTGCCGCTGCTACATTAAGAGACTACTCACCTTTGCAATACATTGAGACGTTATTAATGAAGTTTGGAAGTGGAGCAGCTGATACGAAGTGGATTATTTTTGGCTTAGCAGCCCTGATGGTTGTCAGCCTTGCCGGTCATTTGTTTGTCTTTAATCGTTCGGCTAAAAGCGAGGAGGTTAATCATGAAGGAATTAATGAAGCTCTGTAGTGTTATCACTGTTTTTACAGGATTCCTTTTTATGTTTTCACTCCAGCCTTTGGCGGATGAAACCCTTGATCATAGCGGGAAAATTCGATTGCAAACGGAAAGGATTGGCCAAGATTCAGTTGAAAGAGAGAACTTAGAAACTCAAGACTATCAAGAAACGGAATTGGAAAAGTTGGCGCCGAACCTGTTTAAGGAACAAACGCAGGCTGCCCTCAAAACGAAACAAATAGAAATGGAACAATCCACGTCAGATTTACAACGAGGGCTTTTTGTTTCGCCGAGTAAGCCCGATATTACCCTGAAACATACCGAAAAGGTACTGTTTTCGAGTAATTATACAGTTCAATTTACTGCAGCTCCCTCCGAGAACGAGCCTGAGGATCAACAAGGTGGTTTTTTTAACAGCAAAACAATCACGACGTTCTTAGGGATGGTCGTGATTGGCTGCGGCGGGATCTTTACTATGATGAGAAAAACGCTTGGGTAAAGGAGGGGCCACCATGCCTAGTCAAACACATGTTAACGTGACCGTTGATTTTAGCAGATGGGGCAAAGGGCAGTATGACGTAAGAATTCCTGCGCACCAACCGATTAATCAACTGCTGGTGAATTTGGCAGAAACCTTAAATCTTGATCTTACAATGGCACCTCTGTTTGCAGTAAAGCTTTCCAATAAAAATCTCTTATTAGCAGATGACGATCGGCTTATCGATTACCCGGTAACCAATGGAGACCTTTTACTAGTTTTATAAGTATATAGAAACAGGCACTAATCTTTCTGAAGATGGCGCCTGTTTCGCAGGAAGGAGTCAGAACTCATGAATGAAATAAGCATCCAATGGGAGTCAATCACATACAAGTTTCTCATTCTTAACAATAGCTGGCAGCTGAACTTGCCGAAATCACAAACACGAGTAAAAGATGTTCGCCAATTGGCTTTAATCAATAACGACTCAGACTTATTCGTACCCGCAATGGTTGAAGAAGGAGACGATATGTTTACCTTCTCTTTTGAAGTCGACCCAAGGGCTAACACATGGGAAGATGTACAAAAGCTAAACAGGAAAGATAAACTACGCCTGTTGTACAATCTAGCTCGATTCAAAAAAATCCTAACCACGCGCATGACCTTCTTCTTACATCCCAACAATCTGATTTTTGATGATAATCTTTTACCATCTATCGTGTTTCGCGGTATCCGGGAGTTGATTCCCCCACATGAGCTGAACGAAGAAAAATTATTACTCCAATATAAATGTTTAATCGTCGCCTTATTTTCAAAAATGTATACCTTTGACGAGCTCTATTCTGGTTCATTGAAAAATGCCAAGGATACTCCATTTGAACGTCAAGTGGGTGAACTAGATGATTTCGATGCATTAATCAAGTTTTTGGAAGAACAGTACATAAAGGAAAAAATAGAGCTGGGAAAAACCATGGTACATGTACCTGCAAAGCGATTTCGCCTGTTTAAACAATTAACTTTTACTATGATTGCTCTTGCCGTTATATTGGCCGTGCCGCTCGTCTATCTGAGTTTTGTAAAAACACCTTTTCAGGAAGATCTCCTCGAAGCAGATCGTCATTTCTTATCCTTAGATTATGGGGACGTCATTAATGATTTAGAAGACCAAACACCTGAAGAATTACCAGATACTAGTAAGTATGTTCTTGCTTATTCTTTCATTAAAACTGAGAAGCTTTCGGAAGATCAGAAAGAGGTCATCTTGAAAAATATTAGTATAAAAAGTGATCCTAATTATTTGTTGTATTGGATTTACAATGGCCGGGGCGATTTTGCCAGAACGATCGACCTTGCCAAGTATATTGATGATCCTCAATTAATCATGTATGGACTAATCAAACAAATCGAACAGGCGAAAAATGACCCTGACTTAAGTGGGACAGAGCGTGAAAAGAAGGTTCAAAAATATCAAGAACAATATAATACATACGCTGATAAATATGGTCTGGACTCCATCCTAAACCAGCAGAACTGAGGGAGAGAAAGATGGCACAACGATTATTACTGCTGAGCTATAAAGATCATTTGCACAAATGCCATTTAACAATAAATGAACCAAAAACAATAACAGTCGGAAATGATCGTTCCAACACGATTACCTTTCTCGATTTAAATCCAGGATTGTCCATTATGTGGGATGGAGCTGCATGCACAATCGGTAATCAGCAGCTGCAGGTTAACGAATGCCTTACATTAAACACTCATGACGAGCCGTTCCAGGTTTATATCAAGGAAGAAGCGGAGCGGTGTGTATACGATACAACAGAAAACTATAGTATTACTTTTGGTGCTAATGATTACGATGATGTAAGAATCGAGAACGCTGCCCTCGATTTTGTACTGATTCGCGAGCATTTGGGCGATCCTTTTAAACTTGAAATCTTTGAAGGTCAAATTTACCACAATTATGTTCGGACAACGGGTGTGGTGCTGCTAGAACCAGGAGACCAGCTTTTTTTTGACGGGATGATGATAAAGATTGGTCAGGAGGACCTTGAAATTCTAGGAGTCGACTCCATCATAACAACGAAATTAGTTCGTTTATTTGACGTTCACCATGATTTCGGCAGTCATTACCCTGATTATCATCGTTCACCAAGGATTATATACCGTGAGCCAGAGGAAAAACGGAAAATTGCTAAACCCTCTAATAAACCTGGAAAACCGAGTGAACAGCTGGCACGGGTGATTGTTCCGCCGCTTGTGATGATTGCAGCGATGATCATGGTCTCATTGTTTCTGTCGAATGGGCTTTATATCATCATTATGCTTGCTATGACAGTAACGACGGTCATTTTTTCAATCACATCCTATCTAAAAAGTCTGAAGCAATACCGCCTAGATATAAAAGAGCGGGATATAAGCTACCGCGAGTACTTGAAACAGAAAACACAGCAATTATATCAAGCTAGTGAAGAACAGCGGCATGCCCTCTATTATCACTTTCCAGATGTGGAGCAATTGGGTGTGATGGCAATGAAGGTTGATCCCCGAATTTATGAAAAAACCAGCTTGCATCATGACTTCCTTATGTATCGTGTTGGATTAGGGAGGGTTGATTCGAGCTTTGAGGTCGAATTCAATATCGAGGAGTTTACCCTTGATAAGGATGAACTGGTGGATGCAGCCCGCAATCTTCGGGCTCAGTATCTCACATTAGAAGATGTACCGGCAGCGACATCATTAATGAATGGACCTGTGGGGTACATTGGACAGCGTCCGCTTGTGCTGGAACAGTTACAAATGCTGGTGATGCAGGCTGCTTTATTTCACAGTTACCATGATGTTCAGTTTGTCACGATCTTTCCTGAAGCGGAAAAAGGGAAATGGGAATGGATGCGCTGGCTCCCGCATGCTAGTTTACGAGAACTAAACGTAAGGGGATTTGTTTATCACGAACGTTCTCGTGATCAGGTCCTTAACTCCCTTTATCAGATATTAAAAGAACGCAAGCTTGCTACCAATGAGAAGAGTAATAAAAGTGAGAAAATTCATTTCACTCCTCATTTTGTTGTGTTAATAACCGATGAAAAAATGATATTGGATCATTCCGTGATGGAATACTTTAATGAAGACCCGAGTGAATTAGGTGTTTCCCTTGTATTCGTACAGGATGTCATGCAGTCTCTTCCGGAACAAGTGAAAACGGTTATTGATATTCGTGATGCCACAACCGGAATGATGATCCTTGAGAAAGGTGAATTGGTCAATCGACGATTCACACCGGATCGATTTTCGGAAGGCTTTCATAAAGAAGATTTTTCACGGGCATTGGCATCGCTTAATCACCTGCAAAATTTAAAAAATTCGATTCCAGAAAGCGTGACCTTTCTCGAAATGTATGGTGTAGAGAAAGTGGAGGAGCTCGGTATTGATGGGCGATGGACACAAAATGAAACCTATAAAAGCCTGGCTGTTCCTCTGGGAATGCGTGGGAAAGAAGATCTTGTCCATTTGAACCTCCATGAAAAAGCACATGGACCACATGGTTTAGTGGCTGGGACGACTGGCTCTGGAAAATCAGAAATTATTCAGTCATATATTCTCTCGCTTGCAGTAAACTTTCATCCGCATGAAGCTTCTTTTCTGCTCATTGATTATAAAGGCGGAGGGATGGCAAATTTATTTAAAAATCTCCCGCATTTATTAGGAACAATTACAAATTTGGACGGTACGCAATCGATGCGGGCTCTTGCATCGATTAAAGCAGAATTACAAAAGCGCCAGCGGTTATTTGGCGAACATGATGTCAACCACATCAATCAATATCAAAAACTGTATAAATCAGGTGAGGCTAGAGTGCCGATGCCTCATTTATTTTTAATATCAGATGAATTCGCCGAGCTCAAATCTGAGCAGCCCGAATTTATGAAGGAACTTGTTTCGACAGCCCGTATTGGACGTTCCCTTGGGATACATTTGATTCTGGCTACACAAAAACCGAGTGGTGTGGTGGATGACCAAATATGGTCCAACTCTAAATTCAAGCTGGCACTCAAAGTTCAAAACGCCAGCGATTCGACAGAGATCTTGAAAACGCCGGATGCGGCGAATATCACACTTCCTGGTCGTGCCTATTTACAGGTCGGCAACAATGAAATTTATGAACTATTTCAAAGTGCCTGGAGCGGGGCTGATTATATTCCTGATAAAAACGAACAAGACTTACTGGACACAACGATTTACGCCATTAATGAACTTGGCCAATATGACATCCTCTCGCATGATTTAAGTGGACTATCAAATAAGAAAGACATTAAAAAAGTTCCAACAGAACTGGATGCGGTTGTTGAGTATATTCAAGCCTATGCAACGGAAAAAAGGATTGCTGAACTTCAAAGACCATGGCTGCCGCCATTAGAGGAGCGGATTTTCCTTCCTGATTTAAATGAAGTGAACTACACAAAAGCTTGGGATCAAAAGAAGAGATCGTTAGAAGTGACATTCGGTTTTCTAGATCTGCCTGAAAGGCAAGCACAAAAACCACTGACCTTGGACCTTTCTAAAGATGGCCATCTTTCTGTGTTTGCGAGTCCTGGGTATGGGAAGTCTACCTTTTTACAAAGTGTGGCCATGGATATCGCTCGACAGCACAGTCCGGAGAGAGTCCATTTCTATTTGATCGACCTCGGGACGAATGGTTTGCTGCCATTGCGGGAATTGCCGCATACAGCCGATACGATTATGGTAGATGAGGAAATCAAACTAGGAAAGCTTTTCCGCCGCCTGCAAAATGAGTTAAAAGAGCGAAAACAAAAATTAAGCAGGTATGGTGTGGCAAATATTCAAATGTATGAACAGGCGAGTGGGGAAGAAGTCCCCGTCATTGTATTACTTATCGATACATTTGATTCCATCGTCGATGCTGCCTATAGGGACGATTTTGAGAGAATAGCGGCACAGATTGCACGGGAAGGTGTCAGTACAGGAATCCATATGGTGATCAGTGCGGGGCGGCAAAGTGCCATGCGGGCACCGGTTCTGGCAAATATTAAGCATCAAATTTCGTTGTTTATGATTGATAGTATGGAGCCGCGGAATATTGTCGGAAGAACAGAGTTAACGATTGAAGAAGTTCCAGGACGCGGCTTAATTAAATTAGAGCAGCCAACCTTGTTTCAAACGGCTCTGCCTGTCGAAGGTAAAGACACGCTGACCATTATTAATCGGATTCAAGAAGAGAGTGAAGAAATGCGGAAAGCTTGGCACGGGGAGTTGCCATTACCAATTCCAATGGTTCCAGATGTCATTGAGTTTGCTTCTTTTATTGACAAACAAGCGACGAAAGCGATAGTGAAGAATGGCGGGATCCCTTTTGCCGTTGATTTTGAAAATGTAGAGCCAATGGAGTTAACTGTCATGGATGACCAAAACACATTAATCTTAAGTGATCGCATGGATGCTGTTGAACAAACGTATCTAACACTGATTTCCAGTATCTCTGTTAATCACCATATTGATGTGGGTTTAATCGATAATGTTTCTTCAAGGTTTAGAGTGTATAAGGAAAATGTAAATCTTTATGCGGACCATGCCGAAACCATGGATGTCTTGGTGGAGCGTCTGCAGCAACTATTTGAAACAAGGGAAGATGCCTTCCGTCAAGTGCAAACGGCTACCAGCAGCAAAGCGACAAGGAATGATTTTCTGAAGGAGATTCGTCCAATGATTGTCTTCATCACTGATGTATCATTCATTATTGAATCCATGTCGTTTACTAGCCAATCGACTCTAGCCAATCTTATCGAAACAGGAGCGAGAGCAGGAATTTATTTTGTAATTGGTGCTGTCTATGGTGCGTTAGAAAGACAATACGATGATATCGCCACAACAATGAAGAAACAAAAGACGGGCGTCTTAATTGGAAGAATAACGGAGCAAAACATTCTTGAGGTTCTAACAAGACCATATAAAGAGCCAAATTTACTTCCTTATGAAGCCTACTACATTAGACAGGGCAAAGCAGAAAAAATCAAAATTGCTGCCCCTTACCTAAAAAGAGAGGAAGTGAATGTCGGTGTTTGATTGGTTTAAAAGCGATACGGAGAGAAAAAGAGATGAGTATTACGAGCTGTATGAAAAACTCAAGAGTGCCATTTCAGAACATGATCATAAGGTATCGGAAGCAAATGCAGCCTACAGTTCATATCTAGGTGCTATTCCGAATCTATCTAATTCAAAAATACCTTCAAATGATTTTGAAATGAGCAGGGAAGAACTAACGGACAAGTTAAAGCAGTGTTTTCAGGCAGATCAGGAAAAGCGGAGTTCCCTGGCTGCCGCGAAAAATAAGGCATATGAACGATATGTCCATTATAAAAATTTGGCCATTAAAGAGGCGGAAGCGGAAAGAGTAAGGAGAGAAAAGGAATTGAAAGAGCTACAGGAGAGATTGGAGCGATTGATCAGTGGGGAGCGTTAGAATTGACGGGGATAAAGTAAATGAAGCGAAGGCCGCGGCGAAGGCATTAGAGCAATCGATTGAACAAACCTATGAATCTTGTGAGCAACTAATATCTTACCTTCATTCAGCTGAATGGAGCGGGAAATCTAGAGATTCCTTTTTAAGTTATCTGGAAATTATTCAAAAGTATCATCGTGATATGAAGTCCGCTGTCGCAAAACAAACAAAAGCGTTAAATAATTTAGATGGTTACGTAGATGATTTCCTTCAAGAAGGCTCAGTAAGGGAAGTGAAGAATTTATGATCGAACAATCGACAGATACGTTTTCAGCGGCTGAATTATACCTTTTAGCGGCAGCTTTTGGTGGAACGGTTCTTTTTGGCTTACCTGAGAAAAAAGTTTACCAATTAAAAGGTGAAGAGGTATTTAAAGAGGCACACGACCGGCTGATTGAGAAGAAAATCATCACACCAGAGGGGAAAATTACAAAATCTGGAGCACTGGTCATCCAAACCATTGAATTTTATCATCAAAGTAAGAAATACGTACGGATCAATAATCTTCTCTTTGCCTTCCGTGAACGTGATTGTGAAGAGGTCATTGTGCTGGTGGAGTTGGAAAAACAAGGTCACTATCAGTTACGCGTCACCTCGAAAGCGACATTATTAATAATGTTAAGTGAACAATTTCCGGTGATTGTAAGGGAACCAGTTGAAACTGAAAAAGCGTTCTTAAAAAAAGAATTATCTAATCAAGAAAGACGCGAGACCGAGAGTTTTGAGCCGGAAGAGATGTTTATGAATCTAGAATTCTTCCATCTTAAGGAGGAACATAAAGATCAATATAATTGGCACTATTATCAGCAGTGGCTCATTTTTACGAAAAACGAAAAGTTAATCATGGTCGATACGGTAAATAAAAAATATTATCATGCCAGTCAATATTGGTTTTTGAAAGTCCTATTTGACGAAATGGATTTCCCTTATAAGGAGGCGAAGTCATATGCTTAAAGCTGATGGGGGCGGTTCCAGCCTGCTGATTAATATAAATCCGGATGAGATGACAACCATTTTCACCTTTTTACAGGGGATTATTACGGAGCTAGAGACCAATGCCACACCGAGTATTGAAAAATTGGCGAACATCGATTATTACTTAGAAGGAAAAGCCAAAAAAGCAATGGATGTATATGCAGAAGCGAATCAGAAGGTAATGGATTTATACGATAATTACTCCCGTGCCGCTGCATTGGTGATTGATATCCTAAATACGATGATGCAGGCAGACGAAGCAATCGCGGAACAAATCATCGCAAAACTGGGGGTATGATGTGATGGATGTTAAATATATCCCGTCGGACTGGGAAAAGATGAAAAACGGCATTGGTGACTTAATCGGCCTGGGCCGCTGGGGAAAAGGGATGATTGATACTCTGAAAGATCTAAGTGATAATTTAGAGGATGCTGAGTCTGACATCGCGAACTTTGATAGTGATGGGGTTATATCCTTTCATCACACCGGTCAAAAAAGCAGGTACCAAGGATTATTTGAAGACTTCGAGATTTTACACAACTTTACCGGGAAGGTTGGAGAGATTGTTGACCGCACAATTGATCAGCCTTTCTATGAAGAAATGGATGCGTTTGTCGAGGCGATGCGGGACTTAACGATTTCTAACTATACGACAGAAAATCGTATCGGTGCAACCGAAACACAGTTCGTGTATGCAGGCTACGGTCCGGCGCAATCGTTTGAAGTTCCTAAAACAGAAGTAAGTCTCGATGATTTGTTCAGCGGAGATAATTTCTATGCAAGTCAAATGAAGCTGGAATACGATGCTTGGAAAGAACTTAATCCAGACCAGGAGTTTTCACAAGAGGAATATCAGCAAGCCATTGTAAACACCCGTGCCTTTGAGTACGAATCGATCCGAAACCAACAAGAAGACAAAGAATTTTGGGTGCAAATTGGGGCGTTAGTTGTTATTGTAGGGGCGACACTCATCTGTCCTCCGGCAGGCATGGCCTTAGGGGCTGCATATGGCGCAATGGAATTGGGTTCTGCTGTCTCCGGTAAGGATTGGGTATCAGGCCGGGAACTTGGGACATCGGAAAGATGGTTTCGCGGATTATTAGCCCCATTGGATATTGTTCCTGGTGTCAGCGGGTTAACGAAATTCAGCAGTACCGTAAGACTTGCGAGCGTAGGAGATAATATTGGACAATTAGGTTTAAAAGCAGGTGCTCAAGGAAGTTTCCGCCAAGGTGTTATACATATTGATAACATGGTAAAAACAGCCGGCCAGCAATCGGTGACACGTTTGAAGAATGCCTCAGCGGCAATACTAGATACGACAAATGTAATGAAAAATAAATTGGCAAAAGATACACTGGAAGCAGGTAGGTTAGTAGATTCTGCTATAACACAGGTGAAAAACATTACCCCGTCGCGGCGGATGGGCTTGGCGATTGACGATGCTGGTGATGTTGGAAAGGTTCGAATCCCTGTTGAGAATACCCATGCGGTGGAAAATAAGCTCAAAGATGTGTTGAGCAGGATTGATGGGGTTAATCTAGGAAGTAGAAGCGTTAAGGCGGCAGATCAGGCCGATGAAAGAATCTCAGAAAATATCTTAAAAGTTTTACAGGAAAATAATATCAGTGTAGAGGAATTTCAACGCATTAAGCTGACGCCAGTATCAGAATTGTCAGATCGTGAAATGAATTTAATCTTTTACCTTCGGGAGTCTGTAGAAAAACCATCAGAAGACACTTTAATGAGTAAGGTAGTACCAATAGACTCCATTGATGACTATCTAAGGAGAGAAAAGCCATATAAAACCATTGCCGGTTATGTAGCAAAGTATGAAGATGTTGCACATGTAACAGGTGACTATAAGGAAACCCTTGAGACGTTACGGTTGGATTATACGTATGAAAAAGATGGGGTTGTTATTAGAACATATCCGGATGATGGTGATTCTTATGCGGTCATCCGCTTTAAATACAGTGATGTGTCGGACAATTTGATTCAAATACCATATGGTACAGAATTTTATGGTTCAACGACTGATGCATATCCTTGTACACATAATGGCTTTTTAGGCGGAAGAAATGAAACGATTGTTCCTGAGTGGCAAGTGAAGGATTATGATCGGGCAAACATTCAAGAAGGTGCTGAAATGTATAGGGTGGTTGATGGCAAAGAGGAGAAAATTGCTATCTTTAAAAACGGCCGTTTTGAACCAATAGACTTTAATAATAATTAGAAGTGTGGGGGTATTATGGATAGATGCGTTGCTGTTTATGATAATAAGAAATATAAGGCCTTTGCAGCAAGGGTTAAAGGTCAAATAACGAGCATCAAATTATTTCTGCACCGAAAAGAACCTGGTTTTACATCTGCTATGTCTGCATACGATAAAGATTTACATGAAAAAGAAGTAAAAAAGGAAGAGGTTTCGGAGTTGTATCGGGAGTATTTTATCGCCCGATACAAAAATTATGAATTTTTTGTTACTCGTATTTTCCAGGATGATAAAGAGATGGAAATTGTGACGGCAGATTCCAATTTAGGCAGAGAGTGTAATCTCGATTATCAAGATAGAGATCTGTATACGAAAAGACTAGGATCTGATGATGAATATCAACTTATTCATGTAAAGGAAGATTATCTGAGCAAGAACACGATCCGAAGAGAAGTTACTATAGAGGAATGTTTTAAAATAGAAACTGAGCTTTTTGAATAAGGGGGGCTGGATCGATGACAGAAAGTTTTGTACAGGAAAAGATTGCTTTATTAAATAGATACGAAGAATCGTCAGAACAATTTCAGTCCTGTTATGAAAAAATTATCTTCGATATCGTCAAAACAAAAGACTTGTTTACGGTGGTAAGGAAGGAATCATCAGTAGAAAGTATCAAGGATGGGACGGCTCCCATTTTCTGCGGCATAGGCTATAACGATATTCCGAGCGTTTGGTTATTTACTGAGGAAACGATTGCAAAGGAATATACGAACCATTACAACTTGAAAAAAGATGAGGTTGGATTATATAAGAAAGTAGCCATTGAGGAATTAACGGTTTTTTTATTTAATGCGATGTTTTCTGGGGTCAGTGGATTAATTGTTGATGAAGGGAAAAATACGCTGACCACCAATGTATATGATTTAGTAAATACCTCATTACTAGCGATGCGGCGCCAGCCTGTTTTAGAAAAACAAGAATACAAGATTATGACTCTGTTTAATCAAATGAAATTTGGGTCAAAAAAATTATGGATCATACCTGCAAAAGAAACAACAGGGGAAGAGCTAATTTTTAATCAGTTTTCTCCGCTGCAAATTGAAAATACTATTAAAATATATGAAACTCAGGATGAATGTAAAAAAGAGTCGTTGCGGCATGGGTATAAAAATGAATTTTCAGCATCCGTCGACATAAACAGTCTGTATCAAGTATTAAACCATTCTATCAACAAGGGGATAGAGGAAGTACGTTTCGTTGGCAATGATTATGAAGTGAAAATGAGTTTTATAAAAGTATTAAATATATTGGCACGAATGAATGATCGAAAAAGTAGTTAAATTTAATATCATTATTACAAGAAGCTATGTTTTTCCTGATAGTTAAGGAGAAGCAAGATAGATTAAAGTCAGGATTCAAAGTAAATAGCTTTGAATCTATTTTTATAATCTCTTTTATCTTTACAATATAGATTGCCGAACAGTTCATCGCAAAACTGGGGGTATGATCGAATGGATGTAAAATATATCCCGTCTGACTGGGATAAGATGAAAGACGGCATTGGCGATTTAATTGGCCTGGGCCGCTGGAGCAAAGGGATGATCGATACTCTAAAGGATTTAAATGATAATTTAGAGGATGCTGAGTCTAATATCGCGAACTATGATAGTGATGGGGTCATATCCTTTCATCACACCAGCCAAAAAAGCAGGTACCAAGGATTGTTTGAAGATTTTCAGGTATTACATAGCTTTACCGGGAAGGTTGGGGAGATTGTCGATCGTACAATTGATCAGCCGTTCTATGAAGATATGGATGCGTTTGTTGAAGAAATGCGTGATTTAACGATTTCCAACTATACGACGACTAATCGAGTCGGGGCGACAGAGACTCAATATGTCTATGCAGGTTACGGTCCTGCTCAATCGTTTGAAGTACCTAAAACGGAAGTAAGCTTGGATGACTTGTTTAGTGGTGATAATTACTATGCTAATCAAATGAAGCTTGAATACGATGCTTGGAAAGAACTTAATCCAGACCAGGATTTCTCGCAAGAAGAATATCAACAAGCCGTTTTAAATACACGTGCTTTTGAGTATGAATCCATTCGGAACCAACAAGAAAACAAAGAATTTTGGGTGCAAATTGGAGCGTTAGTGGTCATTGTTGGAGCGACACTCATTTGTCCTCCAGCAGGCATGGCCTTAGGGGCTGCCTATGGTGCAATGGAACTTAGTTCATCTGTTTCCGGCAATGATTGGGTCTCTGGACGGGAGCTTGGGACAGGGGAACGCTGGTTCCGCGGGTTATTAGCTCCGTTGGACATTGTCCCGGGTGTGAGCGGTTTAAACAAATTTAGCAGCACCGTACGCCTCGTACATGTGGGAGATTCATTCGGCCAGCTAGGCTTGAGAACAGGGGTTAAAGCGGGTCTTCATCAAGGAGTCACTGATATTGATAACATGATCAAAACTGCTGGTCAACAATCGATGACACGATTGAAGAATGCCTCGGCTGCCATAAAAGATGCAGCTGATGTTGTGATAATTAAGCTGGCAAAGGATACAATTGAAGTAGGAAGACTAGCGGACACAGTTATAACAGGTATAAATAACACAGTCCCTTTCCCAAAAAGACTTGTGGTAACTTCAACAGGTGAAAAGGTGTATTTCCCTGTAGAAAAAAGTCCAGCCGTGGAGAATTCTTTAAAAGATATAATTAGTAAGATTGATGGAATTAATTTTGAGGTTGCTGCAAGTAAAGGTAAGAACAATGGTAAAAATATAATAAATGATACCATTGTCAAAGAGGTTAGAGAGATAGATTTTGGAGAACATATAATAAAGGGGAAAAATGGAAAAAAAGAACTCCTGCCGAATATAAAATATATAACAAATGATAACTATAAATACACTACTGACGATCTTGGGCGTATTATTGATGTTGATGCTCCTGAGCTTGTATTAAAAAAGGCTGATAGAAATAAATATGCACAAGCCAATGTCGGGGGAGAGGATAGATTACCAGATGATGATGGCGGTCATTTAATTGGAGCACAGTTTAATGGACCGGCTGATATTGATAATCTAGTACCTCAAAATAGTCAAATTAATAGACGTGGTGGAGTCTGGTATGAGATGGAGACAGAATGGGCAAATGCACTGAAAGAAATACCACATAAAAAGGTGTCTGTTCAAATTGAACCCATTTATACCAAGACATCAATGCGACCAGATTCATTTATGGTAGAATACGAGATTGATGGGGATTACCCAGTGATTCGTGAGATTGCGAATAAATCAGGAGGTTGACAATGATGAGCTTTGAACAAAAATTAAATAAATTATATCAACAAATAGCTCAAAAGATTAATGATATGATTCCGGTTGAATGGAGTAATTTTTACTTCAATGGAGAAGTGAAGGGGAAAGAAGGAGGAGTTTTTTTCTTTTTCACACCAAAAGTGGATAATGAAAAAGCTGTTTTTTCACATTTTATCCCCAAATTTTATGGTGTAGATAAGAGACTCTATAATACTGCACTTCATGAATTATTTGAACTAACCCATGCACTTCAAAAGGTATTTATTGATAATGACCAAGAACCTTGGTTTTCGGTCACGATGATAGTAAATGAATCCGGTAAATTAAATGTGAAGTTTGATTATATCAACTGGACTAATAGTGATTTCGGTCCTTCTGCAAGAATTAAATACTTTGAGTATAAATATATAAATCAAGATAATAACGTGCAAGACTTAGAATTAATAGTGAGAATGAAAGAATATGAAGAAACAAACAAATAGCTGGATAAAATACCTTTCCTACTAAAACTAGAACTAAAAAAGGGGTTTTTGTATGGTAAATAATATAAGAGGTGGAATTATGCTTAAGTCTGGTGACTATGCAATAATTAATAATTTCGAATATGAAATATACGATAATGGTGATGACACTTTTAATTTAGTAACAAATGATCCTCAATCTATTAAAGAAGGATTTAGTAAGGATAATTTTTCCAATATCTTTTTTAAGATTATTAATGTAAAAGATCTTAAGAACGCTTTTAATGTTAAAACGTATGGAAAATATAAGAATGTAGAGATAAATGTGCATAAGGAAAATGAAAATCAATTTCTGGTTGGTACTTCCGATTCTTCAATAGCTAAAACCTTAGGTTTAGATAGAACTGATAAATATTATTATGAAAAATGGGTGCCAAAAGAAGATGTACAGTTATTTGAAGTCAGAAAGCCACTCATATTTTAAAATGAGCTGTATAGCATTATAAATATAATCAGGAAATATGGGTCGTTAATAAAGGATTCAAAGTCAAATGAGCTTTGAATCCATTTTTATATTCCCTGATACCAAGGTTTTTCCTAATAGTTTAGGGATGAATAGATACGATATGCAGGCGGACGAAGCGATTGCTGAACAAATCACTGCGAAACTCATAAAAGAAAAAACAGCAATCAATCCAAAGAATTTATAAATTAAGAGTCTACTATTTTTTCGGAGTAGGCTTTATTTATAAAGGAATATTTTAGGAGTATATAGAATACTTAAATAGATTGCCCAAAAATAGGTATAAACCCAGCCAAGGAGGAGTCACCTTGTCTCTTGAACAAATGAATCCCGTGATCGAAAAAATACTAGTAAACATTGAAAAGGTTATGATTGGAAAACGAGACGTTGCTGAACTTAGTCTTGTTGCCCTGTTAGCTGGCGGCCACGTCTTGTTAGAAGACGTACCAGGTGTCGGGAAAACGATGATGGTTCGTGCCCTGGCAAAGTCTGTGAATGCCAACTTCCGCAGAATTCAATTCACACCCGATCTATTACCATCCGATGTAACCGGAGTCTCCATATATAATCCAAAAGAAATGGAATTTCAATTTCGTCCCGGTCCGTTAATGGGGAACATCATTCTTGCCGATGAAATTAACCGGACATCCCCGAAGACACAGTCGGCACTCTTAGAAGGGATGGAGGAAGCGAGTGTAACCATTGATGGAATAACCCATCAACTGAACAAGCCCTTTTTCGTTATGGCAACGCAAAACCCAATCGAATATGAAGGGACATACCCGCTTCCTGAGGCACAACTTGACCGTTTTTTATTAAAAATGAAAATGGGTTACCCGGACTTACAAGAGGAAATGGAAGTGTTGAACCGAGCACAAAGGGTCCCGCCGATTGAGGATTTAACGCTAGTGATTGACCTTGAAGGCCTCCGCGATTTACAAAAAGAAATTAAAGATGTCTTCGTCGATGATACGATTAAGCGTTACATTGTCGACATTGTCAATCGCACAAGGGGCCACGGCAGCGTCTACCTTGGGGCAAGCCCAAGGGGTTCAATTGCCTTAATGAAAGCAGCGCAGGCCTATGCGTATATGTTTGGACGTGATTATGTCCTGCCTGATGACATTCAATATTTGGCCCGTTTTGTCTTATCCCATCGGATCATTTTAAAATCAGAGGCAAAGTTTGAAGGGAATACTGCTGAAGAAATAGTCAACCGGGTGGTTGCAAGAGTTCCTGTACCGGTCCAAAGGTTAGTGAAATAGAATGAAAAAGCTCTGGATTCCAATCAAAAAAGTGTGGAAGTTTATCCTGTTACTTTTTTTGATTCTATTAACCTTTTCTTACGCGATGTTCCAAGGGGGTTTTGTCAGCTGGTTTTTATTTTATAGCTTTTTACCCTTTGCGATCTATTGTGTGGCCATAGCCTTCTACTCCTTAAATGAACTTGAAGTCACAAGAACATTGCAAAAATTAGATTACAACGCGGGGGAACCTTTAAGGGTGGCAGTTACAGTAAAAAGATCAAAATCCTTTCCGTTATTTTATTTACTTGTCGAGGACAACTTAGATGATTCCTTGAAATTTGCCAATCAGCAAAAGAAACCAAAGGCACTTCTTTTACCGGGATTGAAAAAGGAATTTTCTTATGAATATATCATTGAAGAGCTGCCGCGCGGTGAACATTTTTTTCAGTCCTTTACCTTAAGAATCGGTGATCCGCTTGGATTATTCGAAAAAGAAAAAAGGGTAACTTCAGAGGGCAAAATTATTGTCTATCCAGCTTATTCAGATCTATTATATCGATCATTTGAAAATCAGTATGATCAAGGTTTGACCGCATCAAGGGAACGTGTGCAGCGCGATACTTCAATGGCTACGGGAGTAAGGGACTACCAGCCGGGTGACAGATTTTCGTGGATTAACTGGAAAGCCTCTGCGAAACGAAACGTACTAATGACAAAGGAATTTGAGCAGCGGCAATCACATGATGTTTTTGTCGTCATGGACTGTGTACCAGATAACCATTTTGAGCCTTTGGTATCCTTTACGGCCTCATTACTGAGGGCTATTTTGAAAAAAGGAGCCCAGACTGGTCTTTTAACAATCAGCAGCGATCGAGCATCGTTCCCGATCCGAGGAGGAGAACAGCATCTCCAGCAACTCTTTTATCATTTAGCAAAAATAGAAGCGAAATGTATCTCACCTTTTGAAAAGGTGTTAGATACAGATGGTCTTTTTATCCAACAAACGGTTTCGTTTATGCTTGTCACTGCACAGATAACTAAACCCTTGATTGAAAAAGCAAGTTTCCTTGGACAACGAAAAGGAGGAACCATTACGCTTTTTCTAATAAAGGGGGAGAAAGTATCCCCAACAGAAAACGAAAGATCACTTATTGCAATGGCCAATGCACGAGGGGTGCGGATTGTTATGGTTCATGAAGGCGAACACAAGGCAGCCTTTTCGGAGGTGAACTTTTTTTGATTAAAAGGGATTATCCATCGTTTCTGTTATATACGTTTGGTTTTCTATTATTATGGGAGTGGCTTCGTCCAGTTGAACAATTAACGGAAACGGAACATATTGAAACATTTATTATGTTCCTGATTATTTCGTTTGGCCTCTCTTTTTTACATCTAAAATGGATTTGGCAATATCTGATTAAAATGATATTTATCTTATATTCTATCAACCGCATCCACTATGATGAAGGGTTCTTTCAGTTTGGCTGGGTTAAGTCCTTATTAACGGATGTGATCGATAATATTGGCTTGATCGCTGCAAGGGACTGGAACGACTTATCCAATGAGTTCCGGACACTATTATTCTTTGTCCTGCTTTGGATAATGGTCTATTTAATTAATTATTGGCTCTTAAACCGGAAGCGAATATTTATCTTTTATCTTATGACATTGATTTATATTACCGTGTTGGATACGTTTACCCCTTATAGCGCAAAAGCGGCAATTGTCAGAACAGTGGTGGCCGGTTTCGCGGTGATGGGGATGCTGACGTTTTACCGGATTATCCAGAGGGAGAATGTAAACACCGAGCCAGCTTTCTTTCGAAGGTGGATGGTGCCGCTGGCAGTAATGATTGCATTTAGTGTTTTTCTTGGAATAGCAGCACCAAAAGCTGAACCGATATGGCCCGATCCTGTTTCCTATTTAACAGCTAATAACGATAAAGTTCCAGAACGCAATCTTAGTGGTGTGCATCGAATTGGCTACGGAACGAATGATTCGGCATTAGGCGGTCCATTTATAGGGGACAACAACCCGGTTTTTAACTATGAAGCGAACGGAAAAAATTATTGGAAGATGGAAACGAAGGATGTGTACACAGGAAAAGGCTGGCTAACATCTGGGACAACGCCCATTTCCTTCCGTCAGGAAGACCTCGTCCCTGTTTATTCATTGCCTAATACAGTGGAGACCATTAAGGAAACTGCCCGTGTCATGACAAATGTGAAATATAACTACAATTACCTTATGTATCCTGCTGGAATTACCAGAGTGTTAAAAATCCTGCCCCTGGATCCAAACGGCAATAGATTTGAAATGGATACAACCAATGAGAGAATTAGCGTGTTCAATAATGAAGTTCCTACCATACCACAGGTCTTTACAGTTGAATTTAAAACACCCAAATATAAAGCAAAGGATTTAGTGCAAACAACTAGTTTTGATCCGACAAGCATCAACCCTGAATTTTATGAAAAGTATACCCGACTGCCTGAGGAACTGCCACCAAGAGTTAAAGAGTTAGCAGAAGAAATTACTGCCTCAAAATCGAATTGGTTCGATAAAGCGAAGGCAGTGGAGAGTTATTTTGGAAAAGCGGAATTCACATACGACCAAAAAAATGTTGCGGTGCCTGACACCAACGATGATTATGTCGATCAGTTTTTATTTGATACAAAAAGGGGTTATTGTGATAATTTCTCCTCATCCATGGCAGTTATGCTTCGAACACTGGGGATTCCCACTCGCTGGGTCAAAGGGTTTACGGGTGGAGATTTTCTCCAATATAGTGATGAGGCTTCAGGGGTACAGGTTTATGAAATAACAAATAATAATGCCCACTCCTGGGTGGAGGTCTTTTTTCCAAATCAAGGCTGGGTCCCATTTGAGCCAACAAAGGGCTTTTCAAATGAAATCATCATCAATTATGAATCAGCAGCGACATCATCATCTAATCCGCAAACCAGCACACCAACTGTGAAAAAGCCTCAGCAGGAAAATCTTGATGATACGAAGGCGTCAAATGATTCGAATCAATTCTCTGATATCAAAAGAATATGGACTGATTCAAAATTGTTTTTGAAAAATAATTGGATGCGGATGGTTCTTATATTCATACTCTTAGCAGGAGTATCTACGATTCTTTATCGGGTCCGTGGGAAGTGGGTTCCGTACTTGCTGTTAGCGGTTTATCGGTTCAAGAAAAGGGACGAAAGTTTCGGGGCTGCCTACCTGGCTTTATTAGAACAGTTCGATCGCTACGGTTTAAAGCGGAAGGAGAACCAAACACTGAGGAACTATGCCCGTTATATTGATTCGTTCTTTTCGACGAGAGAGATGTCGCGATTAACAGCTATTTATGAAAATTATGTGTATCATCAAAACCTGCCAAAGGGAACTTGGGAAGAATCGCATGAATTATGGGAAAATTTAATCAAAAAAACAATTGCTTGACCAGAAAAACGACCTATTGTTACAATATGTACTATTCAATGTCTAGCGCAAGCTATTAGTGGACTTCGCTAAATGGGTGTGCGTTTTTCAAAATATGTACGTTTTCTTCATATATCCTCGATAATACGGATCGAGAGTCTCTACCGGGTCACCGTTAAATGACCTGACTATGAAGGCGGAATTTTTCTGTGAGCTTTTTTTCGAGGAGACTAGAATTCTGCCTTCCTGATATTTAATGGGGGGAGAATTCTAGTTTTTTTTATATCATTTGTTGTTAAGGTTAATAATAACTATATCTTGAGAAAATTGGGGTGGATGCTTTGACAGGAAAGCATGAAATGATTATTGTATTAGATTTTGGGAGTCAATATAACCAGCTAATTACTCGCAGGATTCGCGAGTTTGGGGTATACAGTGAACTGCATCCGCATACGATTACAGCTGAAGAAATTCGCAAATTGAACCCAACTGGGATTATTTTTTCCGGCGGACCAAACAGTGTGTACGATGAAAATTCCTTCCGTTGTGATGAAGAAATATTTGAAATGGGTCTGCCTATTCTCGGAATTTGTTACGGGATGCAACTAATGACTGTCCATTTCAATGGGAAGGTTGAAAAAGCAAGCCAACGTGAATACGGAAAAGCAACTATGACGGTGCAGCATGAATCAGCGCTATTTAGCGGCCTGCCTAAAGAGCAAACCGTGTGGATGAGCCATGGCGACCTTGTGGTAGAAGCCCCTGCAGGTTTCACTGTTGACGGCACGAACCCTACCTGCCCGATTTCCGCAATGAGTAATGAAGAGCGAAAGCTATACGCTGTTCAGTTTCATCCGGAAGTACGTCATTCTGTTTATGGGAATGAATTGCTTAGAAATTTTGTTTTTAACGTTTGTAAAAGCAGCGGCGATTGGTCAATGGGGAACTACATTGAAATCGAGATGGCGAAGATTCGCGAACAGGTTGGCGATAAAAAGGTGCTTTGTGCCTTAAGTGGCGGGGTTGACTCTTCCGTTGTTGCCGTGTTAATTCATAAAGCAATTGGTGACCAACTAACTTGTATTTTTGTGGACCATGGTCTTCTCCGTAAAAATGAAGCAGAAAGTGTGATGAAGACTTTCTCTGAAGGCTTCCATATGAATGTAATCAAGGTCGATGCTAAAGAACGTTTCCTATCGAAGTTGGAAGGCGTTTCTGACCCAGAGAAGAAACGGAAAATCATCGGCAATGAGTTTATCTATGTATTTGATGATGAAGCAACAAAGCTTAAGGGCATCGAGTTTTTAGCTCAAGGAACGCTTTATACCGATATCATAGAAAGTGGTACAGCTACCGCGCAGACGATTAAATCACATCACAATGTAGGCGGCCTGCCAGAAGATATGCAGTTTACATTAATTGAACCATTAAGCACCTTGTTTAAAGATGAAGTCCGTGCGCTTGGAACAGAGCTTGGCATTCCGGATGATATCGTCTGGAGACAGCCTTTCCCTGGCCCAGGTCTAGGGATTCGTGTCTTAGGGGCTATTTCAGAGGATAAACTTGAAATCGTTCGGGACTCGGATTGGATCCTTCGTGAGGAAATTAAAAAGGCTGGGCTTGACCGAGAAATATGGCAGTATTTCACCGTACTTCCAGACATTCGCAGTGTCGGGGTAATGGGTGATGCTAGAACTTACGATTATACCATCGGTATCCGAGCGGTTACCTCGATTGACGGGATGACATCCGATTGGGCAAGAATTCCGTGGGATGTCCTTGAAGTCATTTCAACGCGTATTGTTAACGAAGTAGCGCATGTGAACCGGGTAGTGTACGACATTACCAGCAAGCCGCCAGCAACGATTGAGTGGGAATAAGAAAAGCGATAGAGAAAGAACCGGGACTATAGTTCCGGTTCTTATTTATTTTAGGAGTGAAATATTCCCGAACGATTTTAATTTTAATTTTAAAATCGTTCGTATTTTTTGTTTACAAGATGTTTTTTTCCTGCTAAAATAAAAAACGAGTTAAGAGAATATAATAATTGCATCGTATAATCTTGGGGATATGGCCCAAAAGTTTCTACCGAGCCACCGTAAATGGCTTGACTACGAGGCAGTGTCATTAATAAAGAGGCTAGCTTCCTTTTCCTCTTTTATTGCACATGCCTAAAGTCACGCTCCGGTAGAATATGCCGGAGCTTTTTTTGCATAATAAAGAAAAGAACCATAGGGGGAAAAGAAATGCAAAAGTATTTTGAGTTTGAGAAACACGGTACAAATTATCGCCGCGAGTTTATTGGTGGACTGACCACCTTCTTAGCGATGGCTTATATACTAGTTGTTAACCCTTTAACATTATCATTAGCATCGATAAAGGATTATCCTGATGCTTTACGAATGGATTATGGTGCTGTATTTGTGGCGACAGCTCTTGCATCAGCGATAGGATCGATTGTCATGGGACTTCTCGGAAAGTATCCATTAGCACTAGCCCCAGGAATGGGCTTGAATGCGTTCTTTGCTTATACAGTTGTATTAGGAAGCGGGATTCCTTGGCAGCATGCCCTTGGCGCAGTGCTTATCTCAGGTGTATTTTTCTTCTTATTAACACTCACTGGCCTGCGAGAAAAAATCATTAACGCCATTCCAGTTGATTTAAAACACGCAGTTGGTGCTGGGATTGGCTTATTCATTACCTTTATCGGATTACAAAATGCTGGTATTGTGGTCAATAATGATGCAACACTTGTTGGTTTAGGAGATTTGACAGCAGGACCTACTTTGCTTGCTATTTTTGGGATCGTCGTTACAGTAATTATGATGACAAGAGGTATTAATGGTGCCGTCTTTTATGGAATGGTGATCACAGTAATCGTCGGAATGATCTTCAACTTAATTGATATGCCGCATAAAGTAGTTGATTCAGTTCCAAGTTTAGCGCCGACCTTTGGTGCAGCATTCTCTTCGTTTGGAGATAGTTCTTTTTATACAACTGCAATGCTTGGAATTATTCTAACCTTCTTGTTTGTTGATTTCTTTGACAATGCTGGTACACTTGTCGCAGTAGCGAACCAAGCGGGAATTATGAAAGACAATAAGCTGCCTCGAGCTGGACGCGCATTAATTTCGGATTCGATTGCAACAACTGTCGGTGCAGTACTTGGTACATCCACTACAACGTCTTACATTGAGTCATCTGCAGGGGTCGCCTCTGGAGCGCGAACTGGGTTTGCAGCTTTAGTAACAGCCGGATTCTTTATCTTATCGCTATTCTTCTTTCCGTTATTATCGGTTGTTACAGCACCTGTAACGGCACCTGCGTTAATTATTGTTGGGGTATTAATGGTATCTTCATTAGGGAAAATTGATTGGCAGCGTTTTGAGATTGCTGTTCCAGCATTCTTAACGATGATTGCGATGCCACTGACTTACAGTATTGCCACTGGTATTGCTGTTGGGTTTATCTTCTACCCAATTACGATGATCGTAAAGGGCAGAACAAAAGAAATCCACCCGGTCATGTACTTCTTCTTTGTAATCTTTGTACTATATTTCATTTTCTTAAAATAAGTCAAAAGGAACTGTGGCCTGCCACAGTTCTTTTTTATTGGGTTGAGAGGGATGAAGTTTGAATAACTAGTCGTAAGTTCATGTAGCTGTCGAACTTTGTCGTTGACTTCCTGTTTTCTGTCTTTTATCCTGTAAATAATAGGTTAAAAGGTAGAAATGGGGAATTGGGTATGGCAGAACTGCTGATTGAAAAGGTTTTAAATAATAATGTTTTAATTGCTGAACACCCTTCCTATGGAGAAGTTGTTTTGATTGGGAAAGGACTTGGCTTTAATCGCAAGCGCGGGGACTATATCGAAACAGATTCAGTGGAAAAACTTTTTGTCTTAAAAAATGAAAAGGAACAAGAAAATTATATTAAATTGCTTCCTTTTATCGATAATGAATACTTAGAGGTAATCATAGCCTCTATTGAATTAATCAAACAACGAACAAATTCGATGTTAAACGAACATATCCATGTGGCATTAACGGACCATCTAATGTTTGCTTTAACGAGAATCTCGCAAGGAATGGAAATGAAAAATCCATTTTTAGTGGAGACGAAAGCGCTTTATAGTCATGAGTATGAAGTGGCAAAAGATGTGGTGGAGCTTATTAAGGATAAGACAGGAATTAGCCTTCCAATTGGTGAAATAGGATTTATCGCCCTGCATATTCATAGTGCGCTAACAAATAAAAATCTTTCGGATGTAAATCAACATTCACAACTAGTCAGCAGATTGGTTGATATGGTAGAAGAACAGCTTGAAATAGAGATAGATAAAGAAGGAATCGATTATATGAGACTTGTTCGTCACCTTCGCTTTGCCATTGATAGGGTAGTTAAGGGTGAAAAAGTCGATGAACCAGAAAAAATCGCTTCCCTATTGAAAGATGAATATCCAGTATGTTATAATCTCTCATGGAAGCTCATTAAAGTGATGCAACAATCATTAAAATTGAAAGTCTTTGATGCAGAAGCAGTATATTTAACAATGCATTTGCAGCGACTTCAAAAAAAATTTAAATAGCACTTATTTTTTACGTGTTACTGATTCGATCAGGCATGAGTAAAAAGTTTAATTGAAATGAAGTTAATGGGGAAATCTATACCCATAATTTCATTCAATTGGATTTTTACTCATGCCTTTTTTATTGTGTTTTTTGTGGATAATGTAACCGCTTTATGAGCTAAACGAAAAAATTTAGGAGGGATTTTTTATGTTTAAAAATGCTTTTGGTGTTTTACAGAAAGTCGGTAAAGCACTTATGCTACCAGTAGCGATCTTGCCTGCTGCCGGGATATTATTAGCAGTTGGTAATGCACTTCAAAACCCAACATTAATTGACCTCGCCCCGTTCTTAGATAATAGTGGGATCGCGATGGTAGCGAAAATTATGGAACAGGCAGGTAGTGTTATATTTGGTAACCTGTCGTTATTATTTGCCGTTGGGGTAGCGATTGGATTAGCTGGAGGAGAAGGTGTAGCTGGACTTGCTGCTATTGTAGGCTTCCTGATTATGAATGCAACCATGGGAACTGCTTTAGGAATAGATGCAGATGCGCTTGCGAAGCATCCTCAAAGTTACGCGTCAGTTTTAGGGATTCCAACACTGCAAACCGGTGTTTTTGGAGGTATCATCGTCGGTCTGATTGCCGCGTACATGTATAATAGATTCTTCGAAATTGAATTGCCATCCTATCTAGGATTCTTTGCTGGTAAGCGATTCGTTCCAATTGTAACTGCTGCCAGTACTGTTCTTTTAGGATTGCTAATGATTGTTATTTGGCCGCCAATTCAAAATGGCTTGAATCTATTCTCAACCAACATGGTTGATGCAAACAGAACTGTTGCTGCTTTTATTTTTGGAGTCATTGAACGTTCATTAATTCCATTTGGATTGCATCATATCTTCTATGCACCATTCTGGTATGAATTTGGCAGCTATACAAATGCCGCCGGAGATCTTGTCCGTGGTGACCAACGTATTTTCATGGAACAAATTAAAGATAATGTCCAACATTTAACTGCGGGTACATTCACAACAGGTAAATATCCATTCATGATGTTTGGACTTCCTGCAGCTGCACTTGCTATTTACCATGAAGCACGTCCAGAAAAGAAAGTGTTTGTAGGAGGATTGATGGCTTCTGCAGCGTTAACTTCTTTCCTAACAGGTATTACAGAACCAATTGAATTCTCATTCTTGTTTGTTGCACCAGTATTATTTGGAATCCACGCAATTTTTGCGGGATTATCCTTTATGACAATGCACTTGTTAAATGTAAAAATCGGGATGACATTCTCTGGTGGATTAATTGACTATGTTCTATTCGGTTTAATCAACCCACAAACAAATGCGTGGATCGTCATTCCAGTAGGTCTAGTTTTTGCATTGATTTATTACTTCGGTTTCCGTTTCGCGATCCGCAAATGGAATTTAAAAACACCAGGTCGTGAATTAGAAGAAGAAGATGATAGCCAAGCGCCGACAGGCAAAGCAGGCTCAGGTGATTTAGCAGCTAATATTTTAGATGCTATGGGCGGTAAGGAAAATATTGCTCATTTAGATGCTTGTATTACACGTCTTCGTGTATCTGTTAATGATAGTAAAAACGTTGATAAAGCCCAATTGAAAAAACTTGGTGCGGCAGGTGTCCTTGAAGTAGGTAATAACATTCAAGCGATTTTTGGACCGCGTTCTGAAACAATCAAAGGACAAATGAAAGATATCATGTCAGGTAAGCGACCTCGTACGACTTCTGTTGCTACACCAGAAAAAGGTGCAGAAAAACAGAACGAGGCCACTAATTCAGATGCACTTCAAAAAGCACGTGAAAATGAAGTATTTGCAGCACCGCTAAAAGGGGAAATCAAGCCGATTACCGAAGTGCCGGATCAGGTGTTTGCTGGAAAAATGATGGGCGATGGCTTTGCAATCGTACCGGCAGAAGGATTGATTGTTTCACCTGTCAACGGAAAAATCGTAAACCTATTCCCAACAAAACATGCAATTGGTATTTTATCAGATACTGGTCGTGAAATACTGATTCATGTGGGTATTGATACAGTTAATTTAAAAGGCCAAGGATTTGAGACATTAGTGTCAGAAAATGACATTGTCGAACAAGGACAGCCTTTATTAAAAGTTGATTTAAATTACATTAAAGAACATGCAACATCCACAATCACACCGATTGTCTTCACGAACTTAGCTGAAGGTGAAAAAATTGTCATCAATAAGCAAGGTCAAGTGGAGTTGAAGCAAGAAGGTATCATTAAGATTACTAAGTAAATTGGGAGCCGGTCCAAATGTTTGGATCGGCTTTTATATTTATAATAGAAGAAAGTGGATATAGGGAAAATTATTTGAAAATTTTATTGACGTTGTCTAAATTAGGTGGTAGTATATTAAAGCAGTCGTTATTGACGAGTTAACAACTTGTTGGTGTTGAAAAACATTTGATAAATTGGTTGACAACGAATTGCTGAAATGTTATATTTATAAAGTTGCTTCAAACGAAGTAGCGAGCTTGTTCTTTGAAAACTAAACAAACAAAATCGTGCAAACAAACAAAAATTTTAGTTTCAATTAAGAAACTAAGCCAACGTAACAAATGAGCTAATCAACTTTCTTGGAGAGTTTGATCCTGGCTCAGGACGAACGCTGGCGGCGTGCCTAATACATGCAAGTCGAGCGAATCAATAGGAGCTTGCTCCTGTTGGTTAGCGGCGGACGGGTGAGTAACACGTGGGTAACCTGCCTGTAAGACTGGGATAACACCGGGAAACCGGTGCTAATACCGGATAATCCTTTTCCTCTCATGAGGAAAAGCTGAAAGTCGGTTTCGGCTGACACTTACAGATGGGCCCGCGGCGCATTAGCTAGTTGGTGAGGTAATGGCTCACCAAGGCGACGATGCGTAGCCGACCTGAGAGGGTGATCGGCCACACTGGGACTGAGACACGGCCCAGACTCCTACGGGAGGCAGCAGTAGGGAATCTTCCACAATGGACGAAAGTCTGATGGAGCAACGCCGCGTGAGCGATGAAGGCCTTCGGGTCGTAAAGCTCTGTTGTTAGGGAAGAACAAGTACCGGAGTAACTGCCGGTACCTTGACGGTACCTAACCAGAAAGCCACGGCTAACTACGTGCCAGCAGCCGCGGTAATACGTAGGTGGCAAGCGTTGTCCGGAATTATTGGGCGTAAAGCGCGCGCAGGCGGTCCTTTAAGTCTGATGTGAAAGCCCACGGCTCAACCGTGGAGGGTCATTGGAAACTGGGGGACTTGAGTGCAGAAGAGGAAAGCGGAATTCCACGTGTAGCGGTGAAATGCGTAGAGATGTGGAGGAACACCAGTGGCGAAGGCGGCTTTCTGGTCTGTAACTGACGCTGAGGCGCGAAAGCGTGGGGAGCAAACAGGATTAGATACCCTGGTAGTCCACGCCGTAAACGATGAGTGCTAAGTGTTAGGGGGTTTCCGCCCCTTAGTGCTGCAGCTAACGCATTAAGCACTCCGCCTGGGGAGTACGGCCGCAAGGCTGAAACTCAAAGGAATTGACGGGGGCCCGCACAAGCGGTGGAGCATGTGGTTTAATTCGAAGCAACGCGAAGAACCTTACCAGGTCTTGACATCCTCTGACACTCCTAGAGATAGGACGTTCCCCTTCGGGGGACAGAGTGACAGGTGGTGCATGGTTGTCGTCAGCTCGTGTCGTGAGATGTTGGGTTAAGTCCCGCAACGAGCGCAACCCTTGATCTTAGTTGCCAGCATTTAGTTGGGCACTCTAAGGTGACTGCCGGTGACAAACCGGAGGAAGGTGGGGATGACGTCAAATCATCATGCCCCTTATGACCTGGGCTACACACGTGCTACAATGGATGGTACAAAGGGCTGCAAGACCGCGAGGTTTAGCCAATCCCATAAAACCATTCTCAGTTCGGATTGCAGGCTGCAACTCGCCTGCATGAAGCCGGAATCGCTAGTAATCGCGGATCAGCATGCCGCGGTGAATACGTTCCCGGGCCTTGTACACACCGCCCGTCACACCACGAGAGTTTGTAACACCCGAAGTCGGTGGGGTAACCGCAAGGAGCCAGCCGCCTAAGGTGGGACAGATGATTGGGGTGAAGTCGTAACAAGGTAGCCGTATCGGAAGGTGCGGCTGGATCACCTCCTTTCTAAGGATAAAGCTGGACCTGTGAGCCAGACAAAACAGTTTGTGACACGATCTTTGTTTGTTTAGTTTTGAGAGTACAATTCTCTCAAAACTTTTTTTAATCGTTCTTTGAAAACTAGATAATCGTAATGAAGAAGTCAATGTAAGAACCGAGTCAATGCCATTTTAGTTTTCTCTCTTATGTAAGTAAGAGAATAACCTTTTAGGTTAAGTTAGAAAGGGCGCACGGTGAATGCCTTGGCACTAGGAGCCGATGAAGGACGGGACTAACACCGATATGCTTCGGGGAGCTGTAAGTAAGCTTTGATCCGGAGATTTCCGAATGGGGGAACCCACTGTTCGTAATGGAACAGTATCTTTACCTGAATACATAGGGTATTGAAGGCATACCCGGGGAACTGAAACATCTAAGTACCCGGAGGAAGAGAAAGCAAACGCGATTCCCTGAGTAGCGGCGAGCGAAACGGGACATAGCCCAAACCAAGAGGCTTGCCTCTTGGGGTTGTAGGACACTCAACATGGAGTTACAAAGGAACGGGGTAGATGAAGCGACCTGGAAAGGTCCGTCATAGAAGGTAAAAACCCTGTAGTCGAAACTTCGTTCCCTCCTGAGTGGATCCTGAGTACGGCCGGACACGAGAAATCCGGTCGGAAGCAGGGAGGACCATCTCCCAAGGCTAAATACTCCCTAGTGACCGATAGTGAACCAGTACCGTGAGGGAAAGGTGAAAAGCACCCCGGAAGGGGAGTGAAATAGTTCCTGAAACCGTGTGCCTACAAGTAGTTAGAGCCCGTTAATGGGTGATAGCGTGCCTTTTGTAGAATGAACCGGCGAGTTACGATCCCATGCAAGGTTAAGTTGAAGAGACGGAGCCGCAGCGAAAGCGAGTCTGAATAGGGCGTATGAGTATGTGGTCGTAGACCCGAAACCAGGTGATCTACCCATGTCCAGGGTGAAGTCCAGGTAACACTGGATGGAGGCCCGAACCCACGCACGTTGAAAAGTGCGGGGATGAGGTGTGGGTAGCGGAGAAATTCCAATCGAACTTGGAGATAGCTGGTTCTCTCCGAAATAGCTTTAGGGCTAGCCTCACGTAGTAAAAGTCTTGGAGGTAGAGCACTGTTTGGACTAGGGGCCCTCA